>JAZRWW010000358.1:0-4818 GCA_045599865.1 Thermoguttaceae bacterium | reverse complement strand
ACGAAAGTTTCGCGCATTTGGGACTCGCTAGGATTGTAGGGTTGTTTTTGGTTTTGCTTACAATACCAAACGAGTCCTTTTTTGTATACCTCAACTTGGGGGGATTTTCTCCTTATTTTTTAAAAAGTGGGGAAAGTACAGCAATATTAGAAAGGCGTCCTTATGAAAAATTCAAGTTACGTTCAAATTGACGCGCGCGGTCGCAACGGCTTCACGCTCGTTGAATTGTTGGTCGTTATTGCGATCATCGGCATTTTGATCGGACTTCTGCTTCCGGCGGTTCAAGCGGCTCGCGAAGCGGCTCGCCGTATGCAATGCACTAACAATTTAAAACAGCTTGGCTTGGCGATCCAAAACTATCACGACGTCAACAACAAAGTCGTCGCGTTCGCATCGGGGTTCAACGCGGATCGTTACGCTTACGCCGCTTACGGAAACGCCGGGGCTCAAATCATTCCCGGTCGAACCGCTTGGAGTATGAACATTCTCCCGTTTATCGAACAGTCGGGACTTTATCAAACCGTTTGTCAAACGGGTTTTGAAACGACCGCCGACGGGGCCGCCGACTATTTGGAATGGTTCCCCAAAGAACTCGCGGCGCAAATTCCAAGCTATCTCTGTCCTTCCGAGTCGGAAAGTAAAGACGGAAACGCGCCCTGTATGATCAATTACGTCGCTTGCAACGGCGATTTTCCCATTCACGGGTACTTAAACGATCCGTCGCACGTGCGCGGAATGTTCTTCCGCGACGCATGGACCGGCTTCGAATCGATCAAGGACGGAACGAGCAACACGCTCGCGTTCTCCGAAAGATTGGTCGGAATCAAAGACAGTCGCGAAGTGAAACGAACGTACCTCGTCGTCGACAGCGGAGCGTTCGAATGGGAATACGGCTACCTTGAAAATCCGTCGATGTGTTTGGCTTACCTCAACGGTCCGCGATACGCCGACGACGCGCCCGTCGACTCGTGGGGACGAGGGGGACGCACGATTTTCGACGCAGTAAACGCGTTCGCGACGTTCAACACGGTCTTCGCGCCGAACAGCGTCAGTTGCGCCGATAGTTACAGTAGCGACCACGTCTGGAACAGTTGGGATTATTGGTATTATTCCGGGTGGATCACCGTCGGCGCGCCGACAAGTCATCATTCGGGCGGCGTCAACGCGTGTATGGCGGACGGAAGCGTTCGGTTCGTCTCCGAAACGATCGACACGGGCAACTTGACGGCGGCGGCCGTTCAAAGCGGAAAATCTCCTTACGGCGTCTGGGGCGCGTTAGGCACGCGGGGCGCAGGAGAAACCGTTTCGTCGCTCTAATCAAACGAGAAGTAAAATATGAAAAAACTGAATATTCTCCCTCTTTGCGCGTTGGCGCTCGCGCTGATCGTCGCGTCCGGTTGCGGTCCGAAACGTCCGACGGAAATGCCGAAAACCTATCCGTTAAGCATCGTCGTGAAGCAAGCGGGCGCCCCTATGAAAGACGTCGCCGTTTCGTTGGCGTCGGAAGACGCGCAAGGTCGTTGGACGACCGCAGGAACGACCGACGAGAGCGGAACCGCCCAAATGCGAACGATTTGTCGGGGATACGTCGAATCCGGCGCCCCGGAAGGCGAACATAAAGTCTTGTTGTCCGCAAAATTGGAAAAACCCGACGCCGCAAAAGCCCCTTCGGAAACGGAAATGAGAAATATGTCCGAAGAGGAACGCAAAGCGCGCGCGGTAAGTCGCGACGAATACCTCAAAAAACGCAAAGAAGCCGCGATTTTTCCGCGCGAATTTTCGAGCATTAAAGACACGCCTTTCAGCGTAACCGTCGAAAAGGGCGCCAAAATCGTTGAAATTGAAGTACAAGACGCCGACTAAGCCCGCAAAAACGCCAACGTCGACATAACGTCCGAACGTCGCTCGCTCGCCGTTCGGACGTTTTTGAACGCGTCGGCGTTAAAACGCGCGTATTGTCTCAAATAGGTAAGCGTTTACGGAAAGCCGCGTACCAACGATACGCGAATTCCTTGAATTGCCAAAAACGCGTTGTTTTGATTCAAGAACGTTAAACTGCCGTCTTCGATTCTGCACTTTTTCGAGCCGAACGTATCCGCGCATCAATGGAAAGCCGCGTATCAACGATACGCGGACACGCTGAACTGCTAAAAGACTTCGCAAACAGTGAAAAGCAAGAACTTGACGTCTTTCTTACTTTCTAAGTTTAGGCGTAGTTTTTAAACAAGTTTTCTCGAACCGAACGTATCCGCGCATCGCTGATGCGCGGCTTTCCGTGAACGGTTACTCAAATAGGAATCAATATGTTAAACAGTATCTTTAAAAGGCGATTCGTCGTCGCGACGTCGTTGTTTTTCTTGGCGTCGACCTATTTTATCGCGAACGTTTACGCGGAAGAAACGCCGTCGGCGAAACGTTGGTATAAATGCGAGTTCCATTCTCATTCGATGTGGAGCGACGGGCGAGCCTTGCCCGAGGTTCTCGCGCATACGTACCTTCAAGAAGGCTACAATTTCGTTTGTATGACCGATCACAACGTTATGCAGACGCCCGAACTACGTTTTTCAAGTTGGGGATACGGAGGTTCGTGCCCGGACGAAAAAGCGTTTGAAGGAGAAAATTCCTACTGGAAGCCGATCGTCGGGAATATTTGGAGTCATTTGGGACAAGCGGAAGTCGACGAGGCGATTAGAATTTTCGGCGCGGATTCCTTAAAAACAAAGGAAATCGGCGGTCAGACTTGGGTTCGTTTGAAAACAAACGAAGAATTAAAAGCGCAGTTCGACAAGCCGGGCGAATTTCTGTTGACAATGGGATTCGAGCAAACCTCGCAAATCCCAAATTTCGGACATTTGCATATGAATTTTATCAACGTTTCCGAAATTATGCCCTGTTACGCGGAAAATAATTCGCTCGAAACAATTCGCAAGAATTACGAAGAAGGCGTCAAAAAATACGGCAAACCCGGTCGAAACTGGATTTTCACCGTCAATCACCCAATGTGGCAATATTATAGCGTCTCGCCGTCCGATTTGATCGCGCTTCCCGAAATTCGATTAGTAGAATTGACGAACAACTCGACCGACTACGTTTTAGACGATTCGAACGTCTATCCTTTCCACCCCAAAGGATGGTCGCCCGAGAAATTCTGGGACGTCGTAAACGCGTTTCGTTGTTCGCGCGGTCAACGGCTTTTGTTCGCCGCGGGGTCGAGCGACAGGCATTTCGACTACCCGGAGCATCCTGAAATGGACGTCGTGGGCTGGACGAACGTGCTTGCCGACGAGCTGACGCCTGAAGCGATTCTCGAAGCGACGACGCGCGGCGACTGTTATTCGTCGAACGGGCTGAACTTCAAAAAACTTGAATTCGATCGCGAAACGAAAACCCTGACGGTCGCGGTCGACGCGCAACCGGGCGCGAAATATCGAATCGACTTCATAGGGACGCGTCGCGGATTCGACGAAACGTGCGAAAAAGTCGTCTCGCCTGCAGGACTCTTCCCGAACTCGCCCGAAAGGACGATCGAAGTTTATTCGGACGATATTGGCGTCGTCTTCAAGACGGTCGACTGCGTTGAAGCGTCTTATCAGTTGCAGGACGACGACCTATACGTTCGCGCGCGAGCCTACCAAATCGACGAACAAGGAGCGCCCATTCTTGCGACGCCCCCGGAGCCGGAATACGGAGAACGCTGGCCGTTCCCGAAACCGACCGCGTGGACGCAACCGTTCTCGACGATTTCGCGTTAAACAAGCGGAAAAACGCGCAAATCCGCGCGCTTTCGTCGCGCGCGGATTTCAGAAAAACGTCGGAGCGAAAGTCGCGTTTTGCGCGCCGTTGTTTGCAATCAACGCGCCGTCAAATACGACGCTTGACCAATTCCAAATACCGCGTCAATAAAAACGCGACGCGCTCCTCGTCCGAATCGAATTTTTCTTTACGATAGGCGCGTTCGACCGCCGAATCGAGCGCGCGATGCGCTTGCAAAAGTTGCGGCGGCATAGCGTTCGGATCGTACAAGTCGGCGTATGTCGCTTCGTGAAAAAGCGCGCGAGCTTCCAATACCTCTTGCGCGAGCTTCTCAATTTTCGCGCGTTGTTCCGACGTTGGATTCGGCCAAGGGAACGTGTTGTAAACAAGTTCTGTTGAATAACGGAAATCAGTTTTCAACCGCCCGCAAAAACGCGCGTTCCAAGCGTTGTGCATTACGCTCGCTAAAACGCCGAACGAATAAAACGTCGCGTTCGGCACGACAAAAACAGCGTCGCTGACGACGACTTCTTTCTTCATAAAACCGATAGGAACATATCGTCGGCGTTCGCTAGACGTTTTCGGAATTACCAGATAATCGGTCGTCGGCTGTCGAACGCAGTCGAATAACGTCGGCGTATCCGCTTTTTTTCTTGTCGCCGTTTTGACGCTTTGTAATCGAAATTCTCGGACGGCTTCGACGCGTTTTAAGACCGACGGCATTTTTCGCAATTCGTTTGGCGGACAGTCGACCAACCAAAGAACGTAACGCTTTTTGCCGTTGATAAACTCGTCGGCGCCGACGAAGTGACGCAGATATTTTTTCGCCAAAGGTTCGTTGGCGAGAAATTCGTCTTTTTCCGATTCGAGTAAAATAAAATTCCCGCCGTCGGTCGGTTGACTTCCTCTCGAAATCGGCGGAACGTCGCATAGAGCTTTTTTTCGACCTTGTATGAAGACGTCGGCGCCGTCGACTAGATACGCGTTAATATTTTTGGCGCGCGTTTCTTTGGATTCGCCCGCGCGATCATAAACGAACAGGCGTTTGATCGGGGCGTCGAAAAG
>JAZRWW010000357.1:0-27869 GCA_045599865.1 Thermoguttaceae bacterium | reverse complement strand
CCCTTTCCATTATTTGACGAATCGATATTTAAAATGCGCAAATTACGTTTTTATTTCTTCGCGGCGTGTTTGACGCTTGCGACTTCGCTGACGTTTTCTTTTGCGTCGGTTCAAAATCTCGACGCGGACGGCGCTCTACCGCGCGCGACGCCCGAGTCGGTCGGCGTTTCTTCCGACGCCGTAATCGAAACGATTCAAGCGCTCGACGCAAAATTTAACCGAGTCGACGCCGTGATGATTCTTCGAGACGGCAAAGTGATCGCGGAAGCGTGGCGCGCGCCCAACGCGCCCGACAAGCCGCACGCGCTCTATTCGCTTAGCAAGAGTTTCTGTTCGACCGCCGTCGGATTTGGCGTCGCCGAAGGGATTCTTTCATTAGACGAGAAAATGGTCGACGTTTTTGCGGACGAAGTTCCAGAAAATCCCGATCCGCGCCTCAAAGACGTTACGCTGGAGCATCTCCTTACGATGTCTAGCGGTCAAGCGAGCGATCCGTGGGAACCCGAAATGCTCGGAACCGACTACGGACTTCCTCAAAACGTCTTTGAAAAGAAGCCGACTTGGGCGACGAAATTTATGGAACGCAAGCTCGAGTACGAGCCGGGTACGACGTTCCTTTACAACACGACCGGCACGTATATGGCGGGCGCGATGTTGCAGAAAAAGGTCGGAACCGATCTTGTCGCCTATTTGAAGCCGCGTTTGTTCGATCCTCTTCATATCGAGACGCCCTACTGGGAACAGTCGCCTCAAGGCTATTCGAAGGGCGGGACGGGCTTGTTCTTGAAAACTGAAGACATAGCGAAATTTGGTCAACTTTACTTGCAAAAAGAGAAGTGGAACGACGAACAACTCCTGTCCGAAGAGTGGGTTGCAAACGCGACTTCAAAACACGTCTCCAACGGAACCGATCCGAACAGCGACTGGGCGCAAGGCTACGGGTTCCAATTCTGGCGCTGTCGTCACAACGTCTATCGCGGCGACGGCATGTATTCGCAATTCTGCATCGTAATGCCGGATCAAAACGCGGTCGTCGCGATCAATTCGGACTGCAACGATTATCAAGGAATTATCAACGTTCTTTTCGACAAGCTCTTGCCCGCGATGAACGGAACGGAACCTTTGCCGGAAAACGCCGAGAAACTAGCGAAATTGCGCGAAGTAGAAAAATCTTTGCAACCGAAAGAAGGCGGGTCGGGCAGTAGCGTCTTTGCGTTGACGATCGACAGCAAGGCGTTGAAGCGCGAAGTCAAATATCGCGTCTACGTTCCAAACGAATACAAAACGACTTCGATTTATTACCCGACGCTCTATTTGTTGCACGGACTTTATGGAAGCGAAGCGGACTGGAGTAGCAAAGAACAAGGGAATATGCAAGAGATTTGCGACGCGTATTTTGCGAAGAATCCCGCGCAAAAGCGCATCGTAATTATGCCCGACGGCGGCAATTTGTGGTATCGCGATTCCGCCGACGATTCCTGCAAATACGAGACGTTTTTCTTTGAAGAGCTTACGCCCGAAGTGCAAAAACGCTTTCGTTGCTTGACGGATCGCGCGAACACGGCGATCGCCGGTCTGTCGATGGGCGGATACGGTTCCGCGCTTTACGCGTTGCGCCATCCTGATCGCTTCGAATCTTGTTACGCGATGAGTCCCGCGATTTTCTCGCGCGAAACGGTTAAGAACTTCTTTGATCTCGACACGTTCAAAAAATTCCTTGCCGGTCGCGAGAATTTCCAAGAAGGGGACGAGCGTTTCGACGAATACTACGAAGCGAACGACCACTTCGCGTTGATTGAAAAATTCCAAGGGGACGTCGAAAAGCCGCGTATTCTGCTTGATTGCGGCGACGACGACGGTCTGCTTCACGACGATTTTGCGTTCTATCGCAAGGCGCGTTCGTTGAAATATCCGTGCGAGATGCGCGTGCGGAACGGCGGGCATACTTGGGAATATTGGCGCGAAGCGTTGCCGCTCGCTCTCGAATTTATCGCTCAAAAGGAGAACTCGAAATGAAACGTCGCTGGTTTAATTACGTCGCGTCGGCGCTGGGGGCGGCGCTCCTCGCGCCCGCGTTTCTTTACGCGCAAAATCTGGACGAAAACGGCGCTTTGCCGCGCGCGACGCCCGAATCGGTCGGCGTGTCGTCGGAAGCGATTACGCAGTTTATTCAGCGTCTCGACGAGAAAATCCGACGCGTCGACAGCGTGATGGTATTGCGCGACGGCAAAGTAATCGCCGAAGCGTGGAGAACGCCCTACGCGCCGAACGACGCGCACGCCTGTTATTCGTTGAGCAAGAGTTTCACGTCGACCGCGCTAGGGTTCGCCGTCGACGAAGGAAAATTGTCGATCGATCAAAAAATCGTCGATATTTTCCCCGAAGACGTCCCGGAAAATCCCTCGGAAAATCTGAAAAATATCACGTTGCGCAGTCTCCTTTCGATGTCTTGCGGGCACGACAAAGAAGTCGCGCTTCCGAATAAAATTTCCGCGACGCACGATATTCCGACTCCGCCGACCGGCGACAATCCGACGTGGGTTCAAGCCTTTATGCGCCACCCGGTTCCGTTCGAACCCGGAACGCATTTTCAATACAACACGCCGGGCACGTATATGTGCAGCGCCGCGTTGCAAAAAATCGTCGGAGAGACGACGCTCGATTACTTGACGCCGCGCCTTTTCGAACCGCTCCATATTGAAAAGCCCGTTTGGGAAGCCTCGCCCGAAGGAATTTCTAAAGGCGGCACAGGGCTTTATTTGAAGACGGAAGACATAGCGAAATTTGGTCAATTCCTCCTTCAAAAGGGCGTCTGGAACGGCAAGAGGCTCCTGTCCGAAGAATGGATCGACGCCGCGACGAGCAAGCAGATTTCCAACGGCGACAATCCGAACAGCGACTGGACGCAAGGCTACTGCTTCCAATTCTGGCGCTGTCGTTACAACGCCTATCGAGGCGACGGCGCTTACGGACAATTCTGCGTCGTTATGCCCGATCAAAATATGGTCGTCGTTATGACTTCCGACGCGGGCGACACGGCGGGCGAACTCAACGCGCTCTTCGACGTCTTGCGCCCTGCGGTCGCCGACGCGCCTTTGCCGGAAAATCCCGACGCGCTCGCGAAATTGCGCGAAATTGAGAAATCGCTCAAGCCGCAAGAAGGACGCTCGGGCAGCGACGTCGTAAAATTGACGATGCGCAATTCCCAACGAGGCGGCGAAGAGATGCGCTACGTCGTCTATCTTCCGAACGAATACTATACGACGCCTTTCCGCTACCCGATTCTGTATCTCTTGCACGGTCTTACCGACGACGAATCGACGTGGACCTGGGATCAAAAGGGCAATATGAAGGCGATTTGCGACGAATATTTCGCCAAGCATCCCGAACGCAAGCGCATTGTCGTTATGCCCGACGCGCGCGCGACGTGGTATCTCGATTCGTTCGACGATTCCGACAAATACGAAACGTTCTTCTTTGAAGAATTTATGCCGACCGTCGAATCGAAGTTCCGTTGCAAGACGGATCGCGAAAATCGCGCGATCGCGGGTTTGTCGATGGGCGGATTCGGAACCTTGCTCTACGCCTTGCGTCGACCCGACTTGTTTAGCGCCGCTTACGCGATGAGTCCCGCCGTCTTCCTACGCGACGAGGCGCGCAAGAGGACGTTGGTTGTTTCGAAGGAAAAGTCAAACGCAACCGACGAAGAAATTGAAGAGTACTTGAACCGCAACGATCCGATCAAACTGATCAGGAAAATCGAGGGCAAAAATAGGAAAGCCGTTAAATTTACGGTCGATATTGGCGACGACGATTTCCTTGTCGACGGCGCGTTCGCTTTCTTCGAAGCGGCGCTCAACGCGGGCGAGCCTTGCGAATTTCGTATGAGGGACGGAGGACACGAATGGCGTTACTGGCGCGTAGCCTTGCCCGACGCGCTCGATTTCTTCGCCAAATAAAGAAGCGCGCGTCGAAGACGACGCAAGCGACGAAGAATCCTTGACGACGCGTCGAATCTTATTGATCCGACGCGTTTTTCGACGTTTCTTTGGTCGACGCAAGCGAACTCGGTCGGGTTTGTTTTGCGCCAAGGAACGTCCTTTGATTGCGACGGACAAATACGCCGTCGCCTTTAAACTAGACAAAGTACGACGTTTTTAAAAAAGAAAAATATGACGATCGTTGAACGACAAGTCAAATCCAAACGCCGCGTCGCCGACTGCGGAGAAGTCTTCACCGCCAAGCGCGAAGTCGAAGCGATGATCGATCTCGTCAAGGACGAAGTCGAACGTTACGACTCCAAAGTTCTCGAGCCGTCTTGCGGAGACGGTAATTTTCTCGCGCCGATTCTTGAGCGAAAATTGGCGGTCGTTCGCGCAAAATTCGGCGCCGATCCGACCGAATATCGCAAACGCGCGCTCGTCGCGCTCGGCAGTCTTTACGGCGTCGAACTGCTCGACGACAACGCGCGCGACTGCCGCGAGCGTCTATTTGGAATTTGGGCGCGCGAATACGCCGACGTCGCGTGCGAAAATCGCGACGACGACGCCCTTAAAATCGCGCGTCGTATTCTCGACGAAAACATTGTCCGAGGAAATTTTCTAACCTTGAAAAGAGTCGACGAAAACGCCGACGATTTGGACGAGCCGATCATAATCGCCGAATGGCTGCTTAAAGACGATCAAATCGTATGTCGACGCGAAGCGTTGCAAGCGGAACAAACGAAAATGGAAACAAACACGCTGTTCGATATGGAAACGACGGAAAACGCGAAGATAGAAACGACGGAAAACGTCGTCGCGGCGCCGAGCGTCGAGCCTGCGGAAACGACGCAAGACGAACGAAAACAAACGGACGTTTCGGAAACGAACGCGCCGAAAAGCTCCGAGCCGTCGCAAAATCTCGACGTTCAAGCGACGACGGAAATTAGCGCGGATTTGTTCGAACAGACTCCGAAAAAAAAGACGCGCGCTAAAAAAGAATCTGATCCCAACAAGCCTAAAAGAACGCGCAAGAGTAAAAAAGCGACGGAAGAAACGCGCCTCGAGACGACGGAAACCGAAACGTTTGAAAATCCCGTCGAAAAAACGGAAAACGTTCTTGCGGAGGAAACGAAAGAAGAGTCCGAAAAAGCGCTTGTCGCGCCGACCTTCGAAACGAAAATCGCGGTCGTTTCGAGACTCTTAGAAGAAAACGTCGTCGGCTTGGCGGAACGGTTTTTGCGAAACGCCTCCGACTCCATTAACGACGAAAATTTCCGCGTCTGTCGTTTCGACAAGTCGATAAAATTGGACGCCGCGCTAGACGAAGCGAGCGAAGCGTTGACCGACGCCGAAAACGCCGCGAGAACCGCCGACCTTGAAACGTGCCGACCGACCTTTGAACGATTTTCAAACGCCTGTCAAAAATGTTGCAATATTATCAACAGAATTTCGTCCTTGTCCGAAGAAAAACGCAACGAGCTGATTGGAGAAGCAAAAGAGATTATCAACGCGATTTCGCCCTATTTATAACGCGCTTTTGTCGAAACGCCGACCTCGCCCCTTTTGAAAAAACGTTTGTTCGTAAACTCGAATTTTCGCGTTTTGGGGTTCGAGGGGCTGGAATTGCGATTTGGGTTAGGGTATATTTAAGAAGTCCGTTCCATTTTTGTCGACGCGAGGTTGAAAATGCCAAAAAACAACGCCCAAAAAGCGAACGCAAAGAAAAATAAAAAGGCGAAGAAAGCGGCTTCTTTGTCGGACGCGATGACGAACGACAAATATTTTGCCGTAATCGTCGCGAACGAGGTTACGGCGCGACTCTTCTTTCTGATGTTTTTGCCCCTGTTTATACTCGAACAACTTGATTTGGCGACCTTAAAAACAATGTTTACGCGCGACGTCGACGCAAACGGAGTCGAGAGCGTCGGCGACATATACTTTGTCGTCGACGTCAAAAACCGCGTCGGCAAAACGCGCGAGCGCGCCGTCTTCGCGATCGCTACGGAACACAAGACCGACGACGACCCGTTCGTTTCGATCCAACTGTTAAAATATTCAAGCGCGTTGCTAAATCGTATGCGAAAAAATAAAGATTTCTTCGCCGACGAAAACGGTCGACTCCCGACTCCCTACGTCGTCGTCTTTTCCCAAGACGAACGTCCGAAAGAACGACCCGTAAAATTGGGCGACGTCCTTTGGACTTTGGAGGGGCTGGAAGGAACCGTGCCGAATTTCGACTATCAGACGATCTATGCGAGCCAAATTTCGCTCGACGTCATAAAGAAATGCGAGCCGGTTATGCGAATGTTTCTCCATTTAACGCAAATCGCCAACAAAAAGCACACGCGCGAGGAGGACGTCGAATTAGCCGAAACTTTCCGACAAATTCTCGAGGCGCCCGTCGACGACGAACGCGCGAAGCAATGCGCGATCGCTTCGATGAATTATTACAAACGACTCCAACAAAGACGACCGGGTATGCCGACGTTGCACGAACTCAGAAAAGAAATAGAAAAACAGAAAGGCGAACCGATGGAAGACGGATTGAGCGTTTTTTTTGAAAAGGAATTTGCTGAAAACCGCAAACAGGGAATGCAAATCTCTATTTACAATACGATTTACGGTAATTTGCACGCGAAATACGGCAAGGATTCAGTTTCGGAAAGGCTGAAAGCAAAGCTCGACGCCGTTAACTATTATCCCGCGCTTGAAGAGATTCAGTTGGCGTCTTGGATGACGCCTTCTATTGACGCCTTCAAACGCAAGGTTGCGAAAATCGTAAACAAATATAAAGACGAAATTCAAGAAATACGTCGGTAGTCGGGCGTGTAAATCGGTCGTCTTCTGAATCAAGAATAATTCGAAACGAAAGGCGATCCAATGGAAGACGGATTGCGCGTTTTTTTTGAAAAGGAATTTGCTGAAAACTTTGAACAGGGAAAACGAGAAGGCGTTTGCAGAATTATCTATGGTAATCTGCGCGCGAAATACGGCGAAGATTCCGTTTCGGAAAGGCTGAAGGCAAAGCTCGACGTAATTAACTATTACCCCGCGCTGGAAGAAATTCAGTTAGCAATTTGGACGACGCCCTCTATCGACGCCTTCAAACGCAAGGTTGCGAAAATCGTAAACAAATACAGAGACGAAATTCAAGAAATACGTCGGTAGTCGGTCGAATAGATCCTCGACGCTCGTAAAAACGCCAAAAGAAAGACGTTCCAACAATGCGACAAGAAAACGACCCAAACAAAAAAGCGCGCAAAACGTCGACGACGAAATTGCGAAATTTCAACCCGGACGTCTTGAATTGCTTGGCGAATCTATCGAACGACGAAGTCTTCACTCCGCCGAGCGTCGTCGATAAAATGCTGGAGCTATTGCCCCAAGAAATCTTCGCCGATCCGAACGCGACCTTCCTTGATCCCGTATGCAAGTCGGGCGTCTTTTTGCGCCAAATCGCAAAAAGGTTGCTCGCCGGACTCAAAGACAAAATACCCGATCAACGCGAAAGACTCGAACATATTCTAAAAAAACAACTTTACGGAATCGCCATTACCGAACTGACAAGCCTACTCGCAAGAAGAACGCTATACTGTTCGAAATACGCAAATTCCCCCTATTCCGTCGTCAAATTCCCAAACGTCGACGGAAATATTCGGTTTAAAAGAATCGAACATCAATGGGAAAAGGGAAAATGCAAATTCTGCGGCGCCTCCCAAAACGCCTTCGGCGTCTCCACTGAAGAACCCAAGGAAAATCACGCTTACGAATGGATTCACCGCGAAAAAGTAGAGGATATTTTCGGGATGAAATTTGACGTTATTATTGGAAATCCGCCCTATCAAACGGCGACCTCCGGTAGTGTTGAATCTCAGGCTGTTCCTATTTATCAGAAATTTATCGAACAGGCGAAAAAACTAAATCCGCGTTATCTTTCTATGATCGTGCCTTCCCGCTGGATGAACGGAGGGTTCGGACTTGACGACTTTCGAAATGAAATGTTAAACGACGCTCATATTCGAGTCTTACACGATTACTTAAACGCAAGCGACTGTTTCACAGGAATTGCGTTGACCGGCGGAGTATGTTTCTTTCTTCGAGATAGCGCGACGCAAGGTAAATGTAAAGTTTATACGCATACGGAAAACGGACAAGTATCGTACTCGGAGCGTTTTCTTCTTGAGCCGGGTTTAAATACGTTTGTACGTTTTAACGAAGCTCTGTCAATCTTACGCAAAGCAACCTCGACGGAATTTCTTTCTTTCTCCGATATTGTCAGTCAACGCGATCCCTTTGGATTAAACTACTATGAAGACGGAAAAGAAAAAATGTTTAAGCTCTTTTCCAAGGAAAAAAAGCCGGGCGATCAAATAATTTACTCGTTTGGTTGGCAAAAAGATGGAATCAGTTACGCCAATGAAAAATACGTCCAAACACGAAAGGACGCCGTAAACAAATATAAAGTTTTCATTTCGAAAGCCAACGGAGCGGCAAGCGTCAAAGCGCCCTATTCAGTGTTGTCCAAACCTTTTGTCGCCGAACCGGGTTCGTTTTGTAATATGACTTATTTAATGATCGGACCTTTCGAAAGTCGTAACGAAGCGGAAAACGTCGTAAGTTACATAGCGACGAAATTTTTCAGGTTTTTCGTCTGTTTGTTGAAAAACACCCAAAACGCGTACAAAAAGGTTTACGAATTCGTCCCAATGCAAGACTTCACTCGCCCTTGGAGCGACGCGGAGCTTTACGCGAAATACGGTTTAACGGACGACGAAATCGCTTTCATCGAATCGATGATTCGTCCAATGGAACTTTAACGTTCTTTTCACAATGCGCGACGCTTACGCGGCGATTCAAACGCGCAACCTTCCGTCAGAATATCCGTAAACGGTTACAACTTTTTCACTAGACCAAACGTATTCGCTTTCAACGGTTCGCGTTTTCGTTGTTTTCTTTAGTTTTATGCTATGAAAATCGGTTCCAGACGTTATTTAGGCGGCAAACAAAAATTAACGCCTTTCATTCGCGAAATCGTCGATAGGGAATGCCACGACGTCGAACGATTTTTCGACGTTTTTGCCGGTACGGGCGTCGTTTCCGCCGCTTTTCTCGACAAAACGCTTTTTGTAAACGACTCGCTTTACGTCAATTATTTGTCTTATTTAACTTGGTTTTCCAACGAGCGTCATAATCCGCTTTATATAACCGCGTTAATCGCGCGTTATAACGCGCTCGAAGATTCGAGCGAAGAAAATTATATGTCGGAAAACTTTGCCGACGCGTATTTTAGCAAAAAGACTTGCATTAAAATAGGACGTATTCGCGAAGATATTGAAAATCGTTATAAAGCGCAAGAAATCAACGAGCGAGAACGCGCGATTCTGATTACCTCGTTAATTTACGCGATCGATAAAGTCGCCAATACGTGCGGGCATTACGACGCCTATCGAAAAGGCGCCGAATTTCACGACGACTTTATTATGGAGACGCCCGAGATTACAGAAAGTCTTTCGCCTAAAAATCAATGCTTTAACGAAGACGCCAACGTACTGGCGAAAAAGCTCGTTTGCGATCTAGCCTATCTTGATCCGCCCTACAACAGCAGACAGTATTGCGATCTATACCACGTCTTAGAAAACGTCGCGCGGTGGGAAAAGCCCCAAACGTTCGGCGTCGCGCGAAAAATGGATCGAACGAACCTAAAAAGCGCCTTTTGTACAAACGACGCGTTAAAGGCGTTTGAACGACTTGTCGACGATTTAGACTGCCGTTATATTCTACTCTCGTACAACAACGCGGGCGACAAAGCCAACGGACGAAGCAACGCGCGACTCTCCGACGAACAAATCCTACAAGTCCTGTCGCGCAAAGGAAAAGTCAAAGTTTTCAGTCGATCTCATAAAGCGTTCACGACAGGCAAATCTCATAACGTCGACAATGAAGAACGGCTCTTTTTATGCGGCGTCGAATTCTGATCGACAACGCCTCCAATTGTTCGACGTCGCTTTCTATCGTTTATTCAGTCGATATGTCGTAGCGATATGAAAAAGCCCCCAGACGCCCGACTCAAAAAAATCAAGCCGGGCTATTCCGCGTTTTTAGAACTTCATCGCGTTCATCCAAGCGTAAATACGATCAAGCCAATCGTTGGTGTGCGGATCGTCTCGCGCCAAAATGAACCCGTGAACGGCGTTCGCGTAAATATGCAACTCGGCGGGCACGCCCATTTTGCGCAATTTGCAATAGACGGCGACGGATCCCGTCGACGAATAGACGTCGGCGTCTCCGTGAAGCAGGCACATCGGCGGCGTTTTATCGTCAAACGCAAAATCGTCGACCATCGGCGAATCGTTCCCCTTGCCGGCGTTCTGTCCGTCGGCGCCGTCTTGAAGGACGTAGGCGGGATAGACGGGCGCTGCAAAATTCACGTTGCAAGGAATCTTGTCAAGTTCGTCGATCGGCTCGTAGGCGGCTTTACTACTTGTCGTCGCGATCATCAGCGACAAATGTCCGCCGGCGGAAAAGCCCATAATTCCAATTTTATCGGGGTTAATACCCCACTTTTCCGCGTTCGAACGCACGACGCGAACCATACGTTGCGCGTCTTGCCACGCGGCGAGATGTTTCGGCAAGCCCTCGCGACGCGGAACGCGATACTTCAAAACGACCGCCGTAATTCCTTTTGAATTGAAATATTCGGCGATTTCTTCGCCTTCGTAATCGGCGCAAAGCATCTGATAACCGCCGCCGGGACAAACGATCATACACGCGTCGCTTTTTTTCTCGGCGGGCTTCCAATATTGATAAGTCGGCTTAACCGCGTCGGCTTTTTCGCCCGGCGCGACGTTCGGCCAAAGATTGAATTCGTCAAACGCGGAAACGTTCGCCGCGACAATAAAAGAAGCGACGGCAAACGCCAACGATAAGAAAATACGTCTCATTATAAAAATCCTCAAAAAACGCGTCGCGTCTTTTTTCGCAAAGGACGCGACGCCTAACGCTACGAATCAAAGCCCCAGCGATTTCATCCACGCGTAAACGCGATCGAGCCAATCGCTAAAATGCGGATCGTTTTTCACGGCGACGAACCCGTGAGTTACGTTCGCGTAAATATGCAATTCCGCAGGCGCGTTCATTTCACGCAACTTGCGATAAACGGCGACGGATCCCATCGGCGAATAAGCGTCGGCGTCCCCGTGAAGCAAGCACATTGGCGGCGTTTTGTCGTCGAACGCGAAATCGTCGACCATCGGGGAGTCGTTCCCTTTGGCGGTATTCGGTCCGTTGGCGCCGTCTTCAAGAACGTAAGCGGGATAGACGGGCGCGGCAAAATTCACATTGCAGGGAATTTTGTCAAGTTCGTCGATCGGCTCGTAGGCGGCTTTACCGCTCGTCGTCGCGAGCATCAACGCCAAATGCGCCCCGGCGGAAAAGCCCGTTACGCCGATTTTATCAGGGTTAATACCCCACTTTTCCGCGTTCGAACGCGCGACGCGAACCATACGTTGCGCGTCTTGCCACGCGGCGAGATGTTTCGGCAAGCCTTCGCGACGAGGCACGCGATACTTCAAAACGACCGCCGTAATTCCCTTTGAATTAAAATACTCGGCAATTCCATAATCGGCGTTACGCTCTTCATACGCTCCGCCGGGGCACACGATCATACAAACGTCGCTAGTTTTTTCAGCGGGCTTCCAATATTCGTAAGTCGGCTTAATCGCGTCGTCTTTTTCGCCCGGCGCGACGTCAGGCCAAAGATTGAATTCGTCAAAAGCGGAAACGCTCGCGACGGCGACAACGAACGCGACGACGAACGCCGACGTTGATAAAATTCGTCTCATAACACCCCTCAAAAAGCGACGTCGCGCCCTCTTGCGTCAAAACAAAAGAACGCGACGTCTTGACAATATCGATTAGAGACCGATCGTCTTCATCCACGCGTAAACGCGATTAAGCCAATCGCCGACGTGATCGTCCGTCGGATTCCCGCCAAACCCGTGGTTGACTTGCGCGTAAATATGTATCTCGGCGGGTATGTTCATCTTGCGCAATTTGCAGTAGACGGCGACGGAGCCCATCGGAGAATAAACGTCGGCGTCCCCGTGAATCAAACACATCGGGGGCGTTTTGTCGTCAAACGCAAAATCGCCGACCATCGTCGAATCGTTACCCTTGCCCGTATTCGGACCGTCGGCGCCGTCTTCGAGGACGTAAGCGGGATAGACGGGTACGGCAAAATTCACGTTGCAAGGCGTTTTGTCGAGTTCGTCGATCGGCTCATACGCGGCTTTACTACTCGTCGTCGACGTCATTAGCGTGAGATGTCCGCCGGCGGAGAAGCCAAGAATACCGATTTTTTCCGGGTTAATTCCCCATTCTTCCGCGCGAGATCGCACGACGCGAACCATACGTTGAGCGTCTTGCCACGCGGCGAGATGTTTCGGCCAGCCTTCGCGACGAGGGACGCGATACTTCAAGACGACGGTCGTCACGCCTTTCGACGTAAAATATTTAGCGATTTTATCTCCTTCGTGCGCGTAGGCGAGTCCGTTGTAAGCGCCGCCGGGACAAACGATCAAGCAAGCGTCGGTCGATTTTTCAGCGGGCGCCCAATATTCGTAAGTCGGCTTTTTCGCGTCGGCTTTTTCGCCCGGCGCGACGCCCGGCCAAAGATTAAATTCGTCAAACGCGGAAGCGTTCGCAACGGCGACAAAAGAGGCGACGACGATCGCCAACGATAATAAAATACGTTTCATCATACTTTCCTTAACAAACTAGGTCGCGTTCGCTATTACTAAAATCTGAACGCGACGAAACGTTACGAGCGTCGCTTAGAGCCCGATCGATTTCATCCATACGTAAACGCGATTAAGCCAATCGCCGACGTGGTCGTCCGTCGGATTCCCGCCAAAACCGTGCGCGATTTTCGCGTAAATGTGCATCTCGACGGGTATGTTCATTTTACGCAATTTACTATAAACGGAAACGGAGCCGATCGGCGAACAAACGTCGGCGTCTCCGTGAATCAAACACATTGGGGGCGTTTTGTCGTCAAACGCGAAATCGTCGACCATAGTCGGATCGGTTCCCGTTCGCGGAGTCGACCCGTTGGCGCCGTCTTTAAGGACGTAAGCGGGATAGACGGGTACGGCAAAATTCACGTTGCAAGGCGTCTTGTCGAGTTCGTCGATCGGCTCGTAAGCGGACGTTTGGCTCGTCGTCGCTACCATCAACGTAAGATGACCGCCGGCGGAGAAGCCAAGAATGCCGATTTTATCCGGGTTAATTCCCCATTCTTCCGCGCGAGATCGCACGACGCGAACCATACGTTGCGCGTCTTGCCACGCGGCGAGATGTTTCGGCCAGCCTTCGCGACGAGGAACGCGATATTTCAAAACGACGGTCGCAACGCCTTTCGACGTGAAATATTCGGCTATTTTTCCCCCTTCATGCGCGTAAGCAAGTCCGTTGTAAGCGCCGCCGGGACAAACGATCAAACAAGCGTCGGTCGATTTTTCGGCTGGCGCCCAATATTCGTAAGTCGGTTTTTTCGCGTCGTCTTTTTCGCCCGGCGCGACGCCCGGCCAAAGATTGAATTCGTCAAACGCGGAAGCGTTCGCGGCGCAACTCAACGTCGCAACGAGCGCAAACGCGACGACCCAAGCAAAACGTTTCATCAATATACCCCCCTGTTTATCTATAATTAACCAATAAACGCGTTATGGTTTAGTCGGATGCAAACGCGTTATTCAAAAAGATTCTTAAGCGTTCTTAAATTCACGACGTCCCAATCTTCGCCGCTTTCCGTTTCACCCTTCGGCGTTTCCAGATACATCGGTATTTCAAAAAACCGTTCGTCGTTGACAAGCATACGAAAAGGTTCTAAACCGAGTTCGCCGCGCCCGATATGCGCGTGTCTATCCACGCGAAGTCCAAGCCCTTTGACCGAATCGTTGAGATGGAAAGCGCGCAAACGATTAAAGCCGACGATTTGATCGAAACGTTCAAAGAGTTTGTCGTAAGTTTCGCGCGTTCGAAATTCGTATCCGGAGGCGAAGGCGTGGCACGTGTCGAAACAGACGCCAAGTCGTTCCTTATGCGACGAAGCCTCGATAATCGCCGCTAATTCCTCAAAACTCGAACCTAAATACGTCCCTTGTCCGGCGGTCGTTTCAAGTAAAACGGTCGTTTGATTATTGGGAAGCGACTCGAAAATCTGATCGAGCGATTTGGCGACGCGCTCCAAGCCGTTTTCGCGCGAGTCGTCTTTTGCGGCGCCCGGATGCATTACGACGTTTTTGATCCCCAACGCGTCGGCGCGAACAAGCTCGTCGGTAAACGCTTCGATCGACTTGTCCAGCAATTCTTGCTCGGGCGACGCCAAGTTAATCAAATAGGAGTCGTGAATTAAGGGCATAATCAGCCCGGCGCGCGCGATCGCGTCCTGAAAACGCTTGGCGGCTTGCGGTGAAATAGGCTTGTTCTTCCAACGCGAGCTATTCGCGGAAAATATTTGAACGCAATAGAACCCGTTCGCCGCAGCGTCAAACACGGCGGCGTCAAAGCCTGCGGATATCGACTGATGAACGCCAAAGTAAGGCATTGGTTCGAAACCTCTTAAACAACGTCAAAAAAACAAAAGTCAAAGCGCAAAACTACGCGTTGCCGACGCGAAGTTCGCAAACGACCAAATTGGGACGATTAAAAATACGCGTCGGAATAACGCTAGGTCCAAGTCCGCGCGAAACGATTTCCGTCGTTCTTCCCTTACGATACAAACCGTTCGTATATTTTGGAAAAAAACCTTGATTAGGCGCGTACAAACCGTTGGGAAGTAAAAAAGGAACGCGAAATTGTCCGCCGTGCGCGTGCCCCGAAAAAACGAGGTCAAATCGGCGCTTGGCGTATGAATCGATTAAATCGGGCCGATGCGCCAATAGAACGCCAAACTGCTCGTCGCAACGAGGAATTCGCGCCAAGCGCTCGTCGACCCAGATGCGATAGTTCGTTTTCTGTTCGATCGGATCGGGAGTCCCCGCTAAGAGGATAGAATCCGGCAAACAGGGGGAATCGCCCTCTTCTTTAGGCGTAAAAACAAGCGCGCCGTTCGAATCGAACGTCAATTCGACGCTACGTTCGTCAAGCATCGTCGCGCCGGATTGTTGAATCGCGTCGAGGGTTTGTTCTTTGATCCCGGCGACAAAATTTCCCTCGTGGTTGCCCGTTACGTAAAAGACGGGCGCTATTCGACTCAATTTCCGCACGACGTCGCGCGCGTATTCCAAATCGAACCGTCGTTCGTCGATTAGATCGCCCGTGATTACGATAATATTAGGACGCTCGCTACGAATTTTATCGAATAGGGAACGCGAATCTAAACCGAAAATCTTTCCGTGCAAATCGGAAACCTGAACTATCTTAAATCGATCAAACGCGCGAGGCAATAGTTCCGACTCAACGACAAATCGAGAAGTTTGAACGACGTTGTTTTCCCAATAAAATAAAAAATAGGAAAAGCCTAACAAACCGCAAATCCATTCGGCGACGATCCGTTTCTTCGAACGAATCGTCTTCGTCAACTTCATTGGGGCGGAATATCGAGAATCTTTTTTTTGTCGCATAGGAAAAGGTAAAACATTAAATATCACATATTTTTAAAACCACAAACCTTTTCCATATAACAGTCAAGGAATTCCTGTGTTACTCCGTGAAGGTTTCTGTGGGAACAGATGAAATACAATTCCTCTACCGACGAATAGGAGAAATACCTTGCATCTAGACTCAAGAATTGTTCACGATTTACTTCTTCAATAACCTTTTCGCGATCATTATCAGGAGCTACGATAACATATCGAGTTTTGAACGATGGAATTGCATCCTGCAAACCTTTCATTCTAGTCAACCCGGAAGTAATACCAGTAGTGTGTTCTACTTCCATAACCGCAGGCATATATTTTTTATTCTGAAACCAGATGCAGTCAATAAACCTCGCAGACGGTTCTGCTCCGTCGAACGCAGCAATGATATTTTCATTGTTCAAATTCGTTACAATTCCCTGTTGCTCAATCAGTGGTTTGTTGTTATAGACAATTCCTTTATCGTTCTGCGCTATCCAGGTTCTGTATCCAAGCTGAAGACCAATGAGGTACAAAGCAATCTGAATTTGGGTATGACGACGTACAACGTCAATTTCCAAATCCCCGCCAATCGTCATATCCTTCGGCAAGATAAGATTGTCATAGGTGACTGTCTGCATTGGAATTTCGGATACTGCCATATTCGGAACTTTCTTTTCCGTCAGTACACCTAACTGATGTGGATTTTCTGGCAACCATATCAAATGTTTCTGTCCGGGTTCAATCGTAGAATGCCCGTCAATGTCTTTGATTCGACCTGGATAACAATAGTAAAACTCTGGAGTCAGGGCAATCAAAGTTTCCAGCACCGAGCGGGTGTTGTAAGATCCGCCGAGTATACGATCAAGGTTTATAGGATCGCCAACACTGACAGCATTAGCGACTCTCCATATCATTTCAGAAGATATACTTTCGACGTCAACTCCGCTATAGGTTCCACCTTTTGTCGGTTTCCATCTGCGAATTTGAATTGGACCGGCGGGAAGAATGACATTTTCGATATGAATAACCCCTTTAGTTTTCGGACTAATATAATTGTAGTTCACATTCCGAGGTAATTGACTGATAGCTCGAACCAAATTATATGCGGTAATCTTCGGCATCTATAGTTCCGTTTCATTAAAAAAATCGTATATTGTTTGTGCAATACCTTTTGCCAGAAGGAACGGAACTCCGTTCCCAATTGTTTTAAACTTATCAGTCAGCGACATTTTTGGAGGCAATGTAAATTCTTTTGGAAGGGACTGTAACGCCAACGATTCGGCGACTGTTAAACGACGCTCTTTATATGGATGGAGATGTACTTCATTATTGCCATAACATACCGTTGGCGAATATCGCCAGCGGTGAATTCGCTTATATGATTTTTTAGAATCGTCGCCCTCGTCAACTGTTTTCATCTTTTCAATACCATTTCTTGGTACAAAACAATCACAGTTGTTCGGATGATGTTCTACGTCGTTTTTATCGAACCAGTACTGAACCGTTAATTCCTTTGGAACGTCATCTGGACAGTCTGTAATACTTCCACATTTGAATGGATCTTTTTTCGACCACTTTACCCTCTTTACTTCGCTTAAGGAGTACTTGATATATTTATGCCACACAAATCTATCAAGCGAAATCTCAAGCTTTTTGTGTACGCCAAAAAGCAATATCCTATCTCTGTCTTGCGGTGCGCCAAACTCCAAAGAATTAGTAAGGCGATCAGTCATCACGTAATGTTCTGAAAGCATTTTTCTTAATTCTTCATAATACTCTCGGTGTTTTGCTATTTTCCATAAACCTTTGACATTTTCAAACAGAAAAAAATCAGGTTGCTGTTCAAGAATTAGCTTCACATACGATAAAGACAATTTACCGTTAGTACCAATCCTACCTTTTTGTTTTCCAGCTATGGAAAAATCAGGACAAGGAGGTCCACCGACAAAACCGACAAAACTTCCATCTGCTCTGGACTGTAAAATTTCCTGCCTTAATTCCTCGTTTCGGTTTCCCAGGTATTCATTTATGTCAATATTACTATAACCGTAAATCGGTTTTGGAAGGTGCATCCGCTCTCTGGAATATTTATATGCATTCAAAAAAGAGGGAGACAACTCATTGACAAGATCAATTTGGAACCCCGCCTTTTCAAACCCCAAATCTAAAAAACCACATCCAGAAAAGAAGGAGAATATCTTCACAGCCAAACCTCCAATCTATGACTATCAGAGTTGTAATATACTCCTCAACTTTGGATATTTCCACCCACAAAACGCCCCCTTCGGACCGTAGCGTCGTCTGGAAAAATTCAAGGGTAAGAAGTATATCACAAATTCCTGAATTTTCAACGATATCTGAGTTTCCCGAAATAATCAGTTTTTCTCTCTTTATCTTCAGAAAAATTTTTGAATAAAAGGTTGATTATAAGGGAGAATTGAAAAATTGTAAAATTTCAATCGTTTGAGAACAATCGATATACGCGTAACGCTCTTTTGAGTTCAAAACGTCGGAGCGGGGATTGTTACGCGCGAATGTTTTCAAAGTTTACACGTTACTAACGGACGCATCTCTTTAAATGACTGAAATATTGCAATAAATCAAACTCTCATTTAGCGCGCCAAAACGTTTCGTCGGAAACGCCAAGACGTCGCTTTGCTTCCTCGACTTCGGCGCGAAAACGCAACGCGTCGACGGGATAACCGGCAGTAGGGCGCAAGGCGTCGTTTCCCGTCGCGCGACGCCAAAATTCGTTGAAAGGACGCATCGACAATTCGCGCAAATATTTGGCGACGATCGAAGCTAAGGCAGTCGGCGCGTTCGATTCGCCCTTTGCCGTAAAGCGCGCTTCAAGAAGGACGGGCGACGCAAACTCGACGATTCTTCCCCGACGATCGCGTCCCGACGACGCTTGAAAGCGATAAACGCTCGACGCGCGCGACTCGCGAACGACGCAAGGAACCGCGCCCGGAAAACGCGCGCTCAAAATCGACGCGTATCGATCCCGACCGCCAAGTTTGTCGCACAACGCGACGAAACGCAAAGGAACGCCGGACGGTTCGATTCGCCCGACGACGCGCGCGATCGTTTCGACTAAAAGCGACGTCGTAACGTCCGCGATTAACTCGCTTTTCAGACCTAAATTATCCAATAGCGCGTTAAATTCCAACGGCTGAACGCGTCGCGCCGCCAAGTCGAACAATTCGACGCCAAGCTCGTCGAATCGCCCGCAAACGCTCGACGCCGTTTCCGCCAAATCGCTAAAATTCCCCGTCTTCGAATCGACGGGCGCGTCAAAATCGACGCCGCGTTCCCAAGGCGGCTCGCTTACGTTAGGCGCCTCGCGCGTCAAGTGCAAAACGCCGCGAAAAGACGCGTCCGACGCGCGCGCGCCCGACAAGCAAGCGGCGATCCAAAAGGAACGCTCGAGCGCCGCAAGGGACTTCGAAGCTCCGTACAGAACTTTAGAATCGACAAGCGGAAAAACGCCTTGACACGAACAAGTAGGCGCCAACGCAACGTTCAAACGTTCGACGGAGCAAGAAGCGTAATCGTCTTCGGAAATTTGAGTCGACTCGCTTTCGTCGACAAAATCAAACAACGTCGAAGCGGTTTTCTTCTCATAATTCCGTTCTTTTTCAACGTTCCCTTTCGATAAATCAACGCGCCAACAGGACGCTCCGACAAGAAGGGGGCCAAGGTTCGGACCATAACCGGCTTCGTCCGTACCGACGACGTAGACGTTCGAACAAGCGTTCATTATCAGCGCCAATCTCGCGTATACGCGGCAAACTCGTATGTCAACGCGCTTGCGGCGACGTTATGAACGCGCAGAACGTGAATTCCGCGACGATCCAACATATTCGTTACCAAAGCGGTCGCGCAGTCTCGCGCCTCTATCGAATCGTCGAACGGAATTCCGCGCGACTTCGCAAAAGAACGCGCCGTTTCCATAAGGAACCTTTTGCGCGAACACCCGTAAAGAACGACGCCCCCCAATTGGAAAAAAATATCCGATTCACGAATCAAACGCCAATCCTGTTTCGTCGTTTTGCCAAATCCTATTCCAGGATCAAACGCCATCTGCTCGAGCGGAACGCCAAGCTCGACAAAATGATCGCGTCGACGCTTTAGAAATTCAAACGCGTCGCATTCTATTTCATCGCAAAGGTCGTAATCTTTTTCCGGCAATCCCTTGGGCGTTCCCCGCGCGGCAACCAAAACGACGGCGGCTTTATGGCGTCGGACGACTTCCGCCATATCCTCGGGAAACCCCGTCTCGTTTTCCCCCGCAAATCGCCCTTCCGAACTAATGAAACGCCCGGCGCTCACGTCGTTGACGATCTCGGCGCCAGCCTCGAGCGCGGCGTCGGCAACGCTCGGGCGATACGTGTCGACGGAAATTGGAACGTCGACGACTCTTGACAACGCGGAAACGATCGGAATAACGCGGCGCAATTCTTCCGCTTCGTCGATCGGCTCGGAACCTGGTCGCGTACTTTCGCCGCCGACGTCGAGAAGCGCCGCGCCTTCTTTGACAAGACGACGCCCCGTCTCGACGACCGCGTCGACGTCGACTTCAAACGTTCCGTCTTTTTTTGACGCGCGAAATCGCCCCCCGTCGGAAAAACTGTCGGGCGTCGCGTTAAGAATCCCCATTAGCCGAGGAGGTCCAAAAAACGCGAATTTAATTTCTTTGGTCTTTAATTTCCAACGTTCCGGCATAGACGTTTCCTTTCTAAGCGGTCGTTTTCCAAACGAAATCGCTAAAGGCGATCTTCTCGAATTTGCATTTTAACTCCGCCCTGTTGCGTCGCCAGCCAAAAGACGCCCGGCGTGGGCTCAAAAAAGACCGTATAAGCGATCCAGATTTTTTCGTTTTCGGTCGAGGCGACGACGACGGGCTCCGTCCACGTCTTCCCTTCGTCGGAGGAAAACGCGATCGACAACTCGTTGCGTCGGCGAATCCAATCGTAATTCAAATCTTTGACTTGCCAATCGTTCGGATCGGGTTCATAGTTAAACGCGGGGAATTTCTTATCGCGATTCCAAACGAGAACCCAACGCCCGTCGGAAAGAACCGCCAATTCGCCGAAGGAATTGTTGTTTTCTATGCCCGTCGATTCCGGCTTAGACCACGTTTCGCCGCCGTCGGTCGAAATCGATTTATAGAAAACGCCTTTCGTCGTTCGAATCAACATATAGACGGATCCGTCCTTCAATTCGACCAATTTCGGCTCCATAGCGCCGTCGTGGTCGTTGATTTTGGAACCTTCCATCGTAATCGTCTGCGTTTTGACCCAAGTTTTACCCCCGTCGTCCGAATAATAGACGGGAATAACGTGGTTCCAAGGTTGAACCGCCATCGCGGCAAGTACGATACGCCCCGACTTCAAAACGACCATAGCGCGAAGCGCGCCGACCCAATCGCGTTGGATAGCGACGGGCTCCGACCACGTTTTGCCGCCGTCTTCGCTACGAATCGAATAAACGGGAATTTCCCAATCGCTAGGCGAACCTTGCGCCCACGTTCCGCTTTTAAGTTCTTTATTGTTGTCGAACGCGGCGACAAGCGCGCCGTCTTGAGCGCGAACTATGGAATAATCCAAAATTTGATATTTTTCAGGATCAAGCGCCCTCGAAGTCGTCCACGTCTTGCCGCCGTCTTCGCTTCGATAAGCGTCGACGTTGGAAAGCGCGACGAAAGCGCCGTCGGTCGTCGTTACGAACGGACCTCCGCAAGGAGCCGGAAAAGCCTCGGCGTTAGCGTGTAATTTAATCGAAGCGTCCATAGCGTTCGCGACGTCGACAAAGCTCGATAAAAAACCGCAAATCGCGATTAACGACGCGCTAAGTTTCATAAAACGAGATAGTTTCATAGCGTTTCCTTCCTGCGTTTGATAAAAAAAATTCGCGCGACGTTTAGGCTTGCGACGTCAAAACGTCGCGCGAACCGTTAAAACAGACGCTTATTTAGCGTCGGTCAAAATAACGACGGGACCGATCAAGCCCGACTTCTTCAAGGGCGAATCCGGCGTATAAGGATTGACGGGCGCCCAAGTTTTACGTTCGGCTTCCGGCAACTTCGAATCGCCGATAAGACGATTCACCCAGCAATTGGCGACGACGATTTCGATCGAATTCTCGCCTTTTTTAACCGCGTCGGTTACGTCGAGGCGATAAGGAGCCGTCCAAACGCCGCCGACTTCCTTGCCGTTGATTTTCGCTTTGGCGGTTTCCGCGACGTCGCCAAAGGAAAGATAAACGCGTCCTTGCGGCTTCGAATCGAGTTTGAACGTCGTTTTGTAAGACGCGGAACCGGAATAGTATTTAATCGCGTCGTTTTCCGATTTCGACCAGTCGCTCAATTTGTCAAACTTGACGGGTTCCTTTGGTCCGCACGCGATTTCGCCGGAATCGAAAGAAACGTTCCAGCTTTCAAGCGTCGCAAGGGACGTCAAATTCAAGTCGTTCGATTTTGCGGTTCCTTCCGTCGCGTTCGTCGATTTTTCAAAAACGACAAAGAAGCTCTCTTGCGCGTCGAAAGAAAGCGGAATCGTCGCGCGCCCGTCTTTGACGCTCCACGCGTTCAATTTGCGCGTTTCGCCCGTCGTCGGATTCCACAGTTCGGGCGTCTTACCCGAAACGCGGAACGTAACGGCGACGTCCTTAAGTTTCGCGTCCTGTTGATTTGCGACGTAGTACAAATCGCCGTTTTTCATCGTGCGACGCCCGAAAACGAGCGGCGCGTCGGCGGGATATTCGCAATCGGGCTTGCAATCGATCGCCGCGAAGACTTCTTCGAGCGTCAAACCGCAAGCGATCGTTCCTTTGCCGACTTTGCGCGACTTGACTTTCACGCCGTCGACGTCGCCCCAAAGCTCGTCGGCAAGCGCTTTAACTTGCGCGTCGGCGTTCGGGTAATCTTGCAAACTAGGCGATCGAACGGGCTTGGGACCAAGAACGTAGGCGCCTTCTTCGACAAGTTCTTTAACGCGTTTCAACACGGCGGGGCGCATCGAATCGAGTCGAGGCAAAACGAGAACTTTATATTGCGTACCGTGCGGCAACGTAAGCAAACCGTTTTCGTCGACGCTCGTCGTTTCCGTCAAAACTTCGGCGTTGATAAAGTCGTATTGATAACCCGCTGGAATCGCGGGATCGCAAACGCCCATCATTTTCGGGCAGTCTTCGCCGATGAAATACGCGACGTCGGCGACGTTCAACCCTTGTTGCAACATATAGTTGACGCGCTTAAGATACGTCACGTAAAGATCAAGTTGTTTGAACCACGTGTTGTGGCGGTTAAATTCGTTGCCAAACCACGCGTTAAAGCCCGGAACGCGCTCGTCGGGCTGTTCGACGAACAAGTGCAGAAGCGTATTGTTGATACCGTCCGCAAAGAAACGGTCGGTGCGTTTTTTCATATCGACGGGGCTACGTCCAAAAGGATTGCCCGCGCAAGTGTTCGATTCCGCCCAAATCTTCGTCTTGCCGTAAATATGACCGCAAGACGACGCGATGCGATTTTCAATGTCGCCAAGCGTGCCCTCGCTCCAATATTCGCCGGCGATTTCGTTCGATTGACCGCCGTATTGCAACCATTCGCCGGGGAACCCCCAGTGTCCGTAACATTCGAGCCACGTGCTTCGACCGTATTCGTTGCTTGCGTCGCGCAAACCGCCCACGTAAGAATAAGAAATCTCGTCGGCGATGAAACGGCGCAAGTCCCAAAGGAAACGTTCGGAAATATCAAGATTGCCGGCGACCGTTCCATAATAAACGGGCATATACGGCGTAGGATCGTATCCAAAAGACGCCTTGAATTTTTCCGCGAAATTATCGGTAATATTTTGTCCGCCGACTTCGTAGCTGTCTTGAACGATCGTCGTGAAAGATTTCATATCTTCCGCCGGGAAACGTTCGATCAAGTCCTTCATATAGGCGTTGAAGTGTTCGATCGTATGTTCGCGGCTCATTTTATCGACTTCGTAACCCGTCGCTTCGGGAACGGCGGGCGCGTTCGTCGTGCCGGTCGGAACGGCGCCGATTCGTTCGACGATCCATTCGCCTTCCGGAACGTCCCAAGTAAGAACGCCGTCTTTGAATTGCGCGGTCAAATCGACGACTTTCGACGGATCGTAAGCGCCCGTCGTAAGCTCGCGCGCGCCTTCGGGGGCTTGATCCCAAAGATATTCGTCCCATAACGGATGCGGAGTCTCGTGCATCTTCGCAAGCGTCTTGTTGAAGACGTCGGCGACAAGGGGCGTCGCTTCAAGAGAAACGGCTTTCAACGCGGCGTCGCGATCGCTCGTTACGACAAGTTCAAATTCCGTCGATTCGGTCGGAACAAAGTTGTTGGTAACGGGCGCGTAAGGAATAAAGCCGACGTTAATTTCAGGATTGTATCGACTAATTTTGAATTCGGAAATTTTTTCCTTTTTTCCGTCGACCGTCGCAAAGAGTTCAGCCTTCGCCGTCAGCGGCTTGGGAAGAAATTCCACGACGACGGACGCGGCGCGGAAAACGGAATCCGAGTTTAAAGCGATCGAACAAGGCGTATTCGCTTTAAGCGCGATCCCTTCCTTAGGCGCGGCGACGATCAATTCGCCGTAACCTTCAGGCTTAGGATACGCCAAAACTTTGAGGTCTTGATATTCCTCGGGCTTTTTCGAATTGAA
This sequence comes from Thermoguttaceae bacterium, assembly GCA_045599865.1. Classification (GTDB taxonomy): domain Bacteria; phylum Planctomycetota; class Planctomycetia; order Pirellulales; family Thermoguttaceae; genus RUG369. The sequence goes on along the minus strand of JAZRWW010000357.1, from coordinate 3,587 downwards.
CTCCGGCTTCGCCAGCGCTAATTCGACTTTGCCCGCGCCTTTGACGAGCGTCTTGCCGCGAACAAGATAGCGCATCGCCATATCGGATTTGACCCAAGGACCGCCCGATTGACTCCAGCCGGGCGAATTAAAAATACCGACTTCGACCCCGATTTCGGAGCCCGTCTTAAACGCGGTATGAACGATTTTCCACCACTCGTCGGAGAAGAAACGAACGGGACCGGTCGGTATTGCGTCTTGTCCAATGTCGCCGATATAAGCGCGATCGATTCCGACCGACTTCATCGCGCGGAGGTCTTTCGCGACGCCTTCGCGAGAAGAATTGCCGGAAAGCCAATACCAATAAGCGCCGGTGCGAACTTTACTCGCCGGATTTTGGAAATCGGCAAGTAGCGTCGCGTAACTCGGGTTTGAGGGAAGTTGATTCGTTTCCTGCGGCATTTTATGCGAAAAAGTCAGGTCGTTCGCTCGTTGCGCATACAAAGAAGGCGTAAACGACGAAACGCCTAGAACGGCGGCGCCAAACAGCGCGCCTAACAAGAATAAGCGTCCTTTGCGTAAAAACATAAAAGCTCCTTTTCAAGAAGGAAGTTGACGCGCCGTCTTCAACGCGACTAAAACGTCGTCGTCGACGCCGACAATAAAAACAGACTCCATTATATCAGACGCAACTTTAAAAAACAATAACGTCCTTTCAACCTTTTGCGTAAAAAAGGCAAGTTCGTTTCAAGACCTCCTCAAAAGAAAATAGTTGACGCGCGCGCGACTCGAATTTATAATTGAAAAAAGGAAAGTTTTCCTTCGTAATTTATTGTGTTGCGTTTATAGGAACGTCCGTCTTGGAGAACGCTATGGCGACCAAAAAAACAACTCTTGCTTCCGTCCCGGAACAGGAACTCACAGTCGAGGAGTCCGTTCTGTTACAAGCCAAAATCCGAGCGAAAGCGTCGAAACGTCTTCTTTCTCTCGACGCGTTGCGCGGGTTCAATATGCTTTTCATCATCGGCTTGGCGACGGCGATTATACAGTTCTGCAATTTGCATTGCGCAGACTTCAACGCGTTTGGCGAGAAAACGGCAAATACGGTTTCAACGCTCCGCAAACTATGGATAGGACCGGCTCCGGACGTTATTATTCGGCAAATGACGCACGTCTCTTGGAACGGCGTGCGTCATCACGACACGATTTTCCCGTTGTTCCTCTTTCTAGCGGGCGCGTCGTTCCCCTTCTCGCTTAACAAACAAATCGCCAACGGTCGTTCTACTCAAAGAATCTGTTGGAAGGTTTTTTTACGCGGTCTAGCGTTGTTCGTCGCGGGCGTGATTTATTCCAACGGCGTCTCGTTCGACTTCGGTAAAATGCGGTATATGGGCGTTTTACAACATATAGGACTCGCGTGGATGTTAGCGGCGTTCATTTATATGCCGTTGCGCGAAAGAAGAGGCGTTTTGTTAGGAATAAGCGCTTTTATACTCGTTGGCTACTGGTTGGTTCTAGCGCTCGTACCCGCGCCGGACTCCGCGCCGCAAGAAGCCTTTACGCTCGGTTCGTTCCAACGTCGCGCCGGAGAATTGTTTAAAACGCAACCGACAAAACTATTGGAAGAAAATCCGTTGCCGGAAATTGGTTCGGAAAACTATCCCGAGCCGGGAAGCGTCGCCTTCAACTATTTGCCGGAAGGCAATTTCGCGTGTTATCTCGATAGAAAGCTCGTTCCGGGCAGACTCTACTTGGAACCGAAAGGCGACGATTACAAACGAAGCGAACTCAAACGCGGAGATTACGCGGCGATTAGAATCGCGCGCGATCCTGAAGGATTGTTTTCGACTTTTCCGGCGATTGTCACGGCGCTTTTAGGCATGCTTTGCGGGGGAGTCCTACGACGCGAAAACTCGTCGCTTCCTCCTTACAAAAAACTGTGCGTTTTGGGCGTCGGAGGTTTGACGCTCTTGTCGTTGGGCTATTTGTGGCAGTTTGTTTTCCCGATCAACAAAGCGCTCTGGAACAGTACGTTCGTCTGTTTTGTCGGCGGCTATTCGACGCTAATGCTGGCGCTTTTCTATTGGTTGTTCGACGTTGTGAAAATTAAATGGCTCGCGTTCCCGTTCGCCGTCGTCGGTATGAATTCGATCACGATCTATATGGCGCGAAGAATCGTCGACTTCTCAAATATGCGCGACTTCTTCTTCAGCGACGCTATCGAACGCTTTATCCCCAATTCCTACAAAACGATCATAGAAGGGCAGGAAACCGTCGTCAACGTCCCAGGATTCCAGAACGTCGCGACGACTTGCGCCGGACTGCTAATTTCGTGGCTGTTCCTATACTGGTTGTATAAGCGCAAGTTGTTCTTTAAGTTGTAGTTTGGGCGATCATTCGCGAAAAGTATTCCCGCTTGATCTATCCAGCAAAACCTCCGACTTCGTCGTTTTCAAACGTCGAAACGTTGAAAAATTGTACGCGTTCACGGATAAAGTTTGGAGCGAACCCCCGCCGTGAGGCGGGCGTGGAAGCCGCCGATTATATATCGGCGGACGCCTTCATAACCAAAAACTGTGATTTTAAACCGTTGAAACGTTCGGGATTTTCCCGCGTTATGTGATCGACGTTTTGCGAACCGACGCTATCCGTCGGCATATAACCGGCGGCTTCCACGCCCGCGTCTTACGACGCGGAGGGGCGCGTTTGATTGCCGTTTCGTTACGACGTTGGAATTGACGAGCCAACTTCAGAATTTAAAATAAAGGCATGCGTTCACGGAAATTTCGAAAGCGAAGAGTTTAGGTTCGTACTTTCAGCCAATTTTAACTGGTCAACATAGTAAAATCCAGCGCCTCTAATATTTTCTGTTGTGAGTTTTTGTCAATCTTTGGAATGAAATTCCGATAAAAAATCTCAAGATTCACCGTTTTTTATCAATAGTTCTCTTGGCTCGTAAGCGCCTACTGAAAGTCGCTAAAATTTCTCGCGTTGCGTTCAGAATAAAAGTCGCGTCAGAATCGCCGCGTAAGCGGCGCGATTCAAACGCGCAACTTGTTCTGAATATTGCGTGAACGGTTAAAGCATAGAGGAAGCGTAATCGTTCACGGAATTTTTCGAACAAGGTTCGCGTTGGAATCGCGTCGTAAGACGCGCGCGATAAGCCGCTTATCTTTAGATAAGCGGACGGCGCCGCCGAAAACGCGTCCGTAATAAAAGCGAAATTATCCTCCAAACCTCAAAGCGTCCGTTTACCGCGATCAACGCGCATCGAAAAAATGTAAGCGTTCACGGAAAGTATTCCAAAAAAATCGGAGGTTGGACAGGAAGAAAGCGACGCGTGAGGATTCGTTTTTCGCGCAAGCGAAAAACGCGCGAAAGCCGCCTGCATTGCAGGCGGATGGGTTCGATGCGAGACGTCGGAAGGGTTCGATGCGAGACGTCGGATGGGTTCGGCGTCGAGACGTTTTTGTTACGACAGTAACGACCTTTGGCGCTTGAATCGAGCGTTTTTACTTGAAAACCTTGGGACGCTTAATGAACTTGTTTTGTCGAGAGTCTAGTAAAGTTCCACCCTTCGAACTTGTTTTTCGAGAGTCTAGTAAAGT
>JAZRWW010000356.1:0-5505 GCA_045599865.1 Thermoguttaceae bacterium | reverse complement strand
GCGGAAGCGATCGAAAATTATTTGAGCGTGAGATTTCCAGACGGTTTTGCAGAACGGTTTCAACCTTGGCGCCCTAAATTGTATAAAAAATCCCTTCCCGTCTTGAATTCGTTGCTAACTACGTCGGCGTCTTGTTCGTCGCTGGAAGAGTTTACGCAAAAACTTTAGTTTTAAGAACGCTCTTAGACTCGCTAAGTCGTTCAAGTCTTGTATTATTCATAAATCGTTAAAGAAAGGCTCGATTCCCAATGAAACAACAGGAACGTAACGAAAACGCGTCTATTTCTCGACGCGAAGCGTTAAAAACGACTGCGTTAGCCGGTCTTGCCGCGACGGCTTCCGTCGTCGGATTCCGTAGTCGCGAAGAACTTTGCCTTGCGCGCGCGTCTGAAGCGGTCGCGGCGGAAGACGCGCCCGGCGCCAACGGAACGGCAAGCGCCAAACCGGACGCCGTATCCGGCGCGACTCGCACCTCCTTCAATATGAAGCCGCGCGCCAAACTGAACGCGAAAGTTCCGCTTGCAAAAATCGGCGATTTGACGATCAGTCGAATGATTCTCGGCGGAAATCTCATCGGCGGCTACGCGCACTCTCGCGACTTGATCTACGTCTCCGATTTGATCAAAGCGTACCATACCGAAGCGAAATGCGTCGAAACCTTCGTCATTGCAGAAGAATGCGGAATCAACGCCTTTTTGGGCGATTGGAACCAAGGCAAGATGATGGAAAATTATTGGAAGTGGACCGACGGGCGTATGCAGTTAATTTCGCAATGCACCGACGATCTCGACGTCGTAAAAAGAACGATCGACTGCGGTTCCGTCGCCGTTTACCCTCAAGGCGAAACTTGCGACAGACTCGTCGCGCAAGGCGATTTCGACAAAATCGAAAAAATCGTCACGCTCATCAAGGACGCCAAGTTGCCGTTTGGTCTGGGCGCGCATAGAATCGAGACGCTCAAAGCAATTCTTAACAAAGGAATCGTACCCGACTTCTGGATGAAGACCTATCATCCGCTCACCTATTGGTCCGCGCGCGCCGCAACGGAACACGACAACATCTATTGTCGCAAGCCTGACGAAACGCGCGAGTTCTTTGCTTCGCGTCCCGAGCCGTGGATCGCGTTTAAGACGTTAGCGGCGGGCGCCGTCGGTCCGCAAGAAGGATTCAAGTTTTCACTCGAAGGCGGAGCCGACTTCCTTTGCGTCGGCATGTACGACTTCCAAATCGTGGACGACGTAAACGTCTATACGGATATCGTCGCCAATCCTCTGAATCGTTCGCGACGTCTCCTTAAAGACGTCGACCGTGAAAAATACGAGGCGGAATTAGAAGCCAAGGAAAGCGAAGAGGCGTGACAAACGTCTCGTCCCTTGCGTTCAAGCGTTCGTTTTAGCGCGAATGACAAGCCGAGCGTCGTCGACGGTCGGCTTCTTTTTTTTCGTCGTCGCCTTCCCTTTCTCAACAAGACGAGCGTTTTCTCCCCTTGCGCGACGCTCAAAAATCAGTACAATGAACCAACCTGTTTTGACTAACGAAAGGGAGGCTATGTCGGAACCGAAAAATCGCGCGAATAAGGCGCCCGAGCTGGAAAATTATTCGGACAGTTCCACTTATCGCCGTATTAAGTGCGAAAATTTCACGGTCGAAGGTTTTTCTCGCGCTCCGGTGATGACGTTTTGGCGCGTTCCCGAGTACAAGTTAGGATTCGATCTTGGCTGGCAACCTTGGGAATTTATGGGCACGCCCCGTTGGTTTCTGTCTCATACGCATATGGATCACGTCTTGGCGTTGCCCGCGTACGTCGCTCGTCGCCGAATGATGCAGATGGAGCCGCCGACGATTTATCTTCCGGAACAAAAAGTCAACGAGGTTCGTCAGTTTCTCGGCTCGTTTTGCAAACTCGAGCAAAGTTCGTTGCCTTGCGAACTTATCGGCGTTCGTCCCGGCGACGTGATCGATTTGTCGCGCGAGTTAGTCGTAACTGTTCACAAGACGTTTCATACGGTGCCTTCGGTCGGCTATATTATTTGGGAACGACGCAAAAAGCTCAAGCCGGAATTCTTAGAATTGAGCGGCGAGCAAATTCGCGATTTGAACCTTTCGGGCGTGGAGATTTCCTACGAATTACGTTTTCCGCGCATAGCGTTTTTGGGCGACAGTTCCGCTCGCGGACTCGACCAAAACCCCGATATGTTCAAAGCCGACGTTCTCGTCGCCGAAATGACGCACGTTTCTTCGCAACGCAACGAACCGAACCAGACGCCGGGTCATATGCGAGTCGAAGACTACGCGGCTCGCAAGGATCGTTTTGAAAATCAAAAGATTATAGCTTCGCACTTTAGCGTGCGTTATCCGATGCGCGAAATAGAATCGCGCGTTCGCGAGAAATTGCCCGATATGCTAGGCGGACGACTTGTGTTAGTGTGAACGTCGTTAGTATGCGCGCAAGCGTTCGCGAAAGGTATTTTCGAAAAGCCGCCGAAAAAATTCGGCGGTTTTTCGTAAATGAGCGCGAAAAATTAAAAGATTTAGAGCGTGAATTTCGTCAGCGCACGACCAACTTAGGCTTTTCAATAACGACCGTCGAACGCGGCTCGACCGACTTCGTGAGCCAAACGCTTGAACCGATCGTCGAGTCGCGTCCAACGACGACGTCGCCTCCGAGAATCGTAGCGTTTGCGTAGACGACGACTCCGTCTTCAAGCGTCGGATGACGCTTCGTTCCGCGCACTAACTCGCCTTTGGAATCCTTCGGAAAACTCAACGCGCCAAGCGTGACGCCCTGATACAGTTTCACCCAGTTTCCGATTTCGCACGTCTCGCCAACTACGACGCCCGTGCCGTGGTCGATGAAAAAATAAGAACCGATTTTCGCGCCGGGGTGAATGTCGACGCCGGTGCGCGAGTGCGCGATTTCCGTCATAATACGAGGCACAAGCGGAACGCCAAGCTCCCACAGAACGCGCGCGATACGATAGACCGTGATCGCGTCGAAGCCCGGATAGCAAAAAATAACTTCGTCGGGCGATTTGCAAGCCGGGTCGCCTTTTACCGCCGCTTCCACGTCTTTCAAGAGCGCGGCGCGCACTTTCGGCAAACGCGCGATAAACTCGAGCGTCTTCTTTTCTCCTTCCTGTTCGTAATCGACTTTTCTCGCGGCGTCGCGCTTTTCGTCTCCGTCGCAAAGCGCGCGAGCGATTTGCACGTTAAGCGCGTCGTAAATTTTGTCGATTAGGTTTCCGACGTAATAGACGACGTTCGACGCGTTGAGGCGATCTCGACGACGATAGCCCGGAAAAAGAATCTCGTTGACGTCCTGTAAAACGTCGACGATCGCTTCTTTGTTCGGCAACGGACGACGCCCCAGTCGACTCGCGCGCCCCCCTACCCCGTAAGACTCAACCAACGCCCAAGTCAACTCCGGCAAGTGTTCGCGCGAATCGGCGCGCTCGCCGACAAGTGAAATTTCCTGCATATTCTTTCTCCCGACGTTCTCTTATATACGACGTCTTCGGAATTATCGTCAAAATCGAATCAGAAATTGACGCTTTTTCTTATAAAAAAACGCGTCGGAACGTTTGTCGGCGACTTGTAAAGCAACGTCAAAGAACGTACAATGAATTTGCCGACGTAAAACGGAAAGTCGACGCAAGTTTGTTTAACGCGCAATCCCAGACGCTTAAAAAGGTTCCAATGAACGACGACGATTTTAAAATAGTGGAAGAAAAAGACGAATTCCAGTCCGACGAATCGCAAAACGACGTTTACGCGTTGAGTTCGGAAAAATACGACGCGTCGACGGACAAGGCAAGCGCGCCTCCGACGATCGGACGTCCGCAAGACGAGGATAAAATAGAGGTCTACGGAATCGTGGAACCGACGCCCTCGCCGTTGGAGAACGAAAGCGAGCAAAGTCGATTAGACAAGAAAAAAAAGTCGTTGAATCGGAACAAAGGAAAGAAAAAGTCGACTAACCAAGCAAACGACGATTTCGACGATAATTTCGACGAGGAGTCCTTTTCCTTGGAAGACGTCTATAAACGCAAGCGCGAAGAACGCGCGCGACGCGGCGAAGACGTCTTCGCAGGCGTCGAGTTTCCTCCTTTGCCCGAGAGACCTTTTTGGGACGGAATTTTTAAGCCTTTTTGGGATATTGGCTTTATCGCGCGCTTGCTTGCGTCTATCGGCGCCGCGTATCTCCCTATTTTCCTTGCGATTCATTTCTTCGACTACTCTTTTGCGGAAGAGGTTAAAGAAATGTTGAATCGCAACGACGGCGTGAACGCGTTGAGCGCTTTTTACGAATGCGTCTGGAAAGATAAAATCGTTATTACGCTCCTGTGCGTCTTCTGGGGCGTTTTTGCAACGCCTTTTGTGGAATGCGTGTTTATGTCGACGGCGTCGGGCGTCGACAAAATCGAAGACTGGCCGGAATATAATTTCGTGTCGGGTCTGGGCTCTTTTCTATTGTTCGTCCTGTACGTTGCGTTGGCGGGTCTCCCCGGCGCGATTTTATTCCAGCTTCTAGGGCTTTCAGGACCTATTGGCGGAACGCTTTCCACGCTCTGCTTAACGCCGATATTTGTCCTTTCGCGCGTGCAAAACGACGCGCCCTTCGCCGTTCTATCTAGAGACGTCCTCGTCGGCGTCAAACGTTTGCAAAAGGAATGGCTTCAATTTTGGGGAATCTCGTTAATCGTCGTTTTGGCGTGCCTTATTATAGAACTATTCGCAATTTGGTATAGCGTCAATCCGGAAAGCGTCAAACCGTCGGTTCAGCGCGTCGCAATATCCGCGCTAATCGTTTCTTTCGTCGTCACGTTTGGTCCTTGTCTCTATTTTCGGTATTTAGGGCGGTTCGCTTGGATTCTGGAAAACGACTATCGCAAACGTCAAGACGAACAGGACGGGGTCGACGAAGAAACGCAAGAATCGGAAAATAACGGCGTCGACTAGTATTATTACGGGAATTTTTGATATGCGCTTTAAAATCGCGTCTTCACTGTTGGTTTCAATTTCGTTAATTTGCACGCTTGGCGCTTCCCTTGACGCGCGGGAGCCCGAAAGGGTCGACCTGTGGTCTGGATTTGCGCCCGGCGAAACTACGCGCGAGCCAAACGTAGAGAATCCGGCGGGTTACGCCGACAAAATCACCGTTCCGCAACTGTTGATATACAAGCCGGAAAAGCAGACGTCGGACGCGTGCCTATTGTTGTTGCCCGGCGGAGGATTCAACAACTGTTATTATGGTCCCGAAGGAATCCCCAACGCGGAATATTGGAATTCCAAGGGTTATTTTGCCGCCGTTTTGGCGTATCGCGTCCCTCGTCCCAAGGACAAGCCTATCTATTGGCTTGCGCTTCAAGACGAACAGCGCGCCGTACGATATTTGCGCGCCAATGCGAAAAAATACGGAATCGATCCCGATAAAATCGGCGTGCAAGGCTATTCCGCCGGCGGTTGTCTTGCGTTATACGCCGCGACGAATTCGACGGAACAAAC
>JAZRWW010000355.1:0-30715 GCA_045599865.1 Thermoguttaceae bacterium | reverse complement strand
GGTCGTCTATATCGACGGAACGAGCGAGACTTTTGAGGCGTTTTCGACGCAAACGATCGGCGCTTCCGTTGCGAAGACGGAAGCTCTTTCGACGATTTTCGAGGACGTCGACGACCTTTTTGAGGACGCGTTCGTCGAATTGGAGAATCCTAGCGTTTACGGACCTGCGTTTTTGCGTTAATGTTAAGAAGATAAATCGAGAGACCTAAAAATAGAGGAGGTTCGTAATGAACGAACGACATATTCAGTTAGAAGAGTCGCGCGAGTCGTATTCCGCGCCGACTTACCAAGTTTTTTCCTTTGAAACGTCCGACTTGTTGCAAACGAGCGGACCTACGGTCGGCGAGGCTAATCTTGGAAGCCTCGGAGACGGTTCAGGCCTCAAGCCGGAAGATTGGTAATCGTTGAACGCGTAAGCGCGCCAAGCCGCTTGTCATTAGACAAGCGGACTGCGCGAAACGATCAAAAAAAAGACTCCGAAACGTCTTTACGTCTCGGAGTCTTTATAATCGATCGCTGTTTTACGAAGAAGTTTTTGCTTGGCGCGTCCTAGGTCGACTTGGCGATTTGTCGACCTAGGCTTTGATTAACGTCGCAACGGTTCCGTTTGCAACGTCGCTACGTTCGACGTTGGGCGTTGTCGAGGGATTGTCATTGGCGGTTGGAACGTTCCGTCGGCGTTTTGCGCGCGAGGCGTCGTCGTTTCTACCGTCGCGACGTTCTCCGTCGCAGTTTGCAACATTAGCGGCGTTTCCGCTTCCATTTCTTGGACTTGCGCGGTTCTTCCGGCGTTTTGCGCATACGGAGCCGTCGTTTGCGCGGGCGCGTAGCCGGTCAACTCGTCAAGCGTTTGAACCGCGGCGCCTCGCGATTCGTCGGCAAGGGCTTCGATCGGCGCTTCGGCTTCCATTCGTCGCACTTCTTCGACGGAACGTCCGCCCGAGAGTTGCTCGAAGCTGGGAAGACGATCGACGCCGGCGAGGGAGTCTTGCGAACGTTCGACTGACGCCAAGTAGGTCTGCAGGAGATCCGCGTCGATATTGCCCGGATCGATCCAACGCCCCGTCTCGTCAAGATCGAAGACGCCCATCATTAACATTAGGTTCATACGTCGCGATTGGTATTGCAACCACGTTTGCATAATCGTGTTTTGCGAATTAAGCAACGTTTCCAGCGCGTTGGTCAACGCTTCCGCGCTTGTGCTGACCGCGCCGATACGAGATTGACCAGTAGGCGGTTTCGTGAGGTCTAACTGGGCGGAATGAACGCGTTTAATGGACGTCAAAACGCTGTCTCTTTCCAACTCGAAACTGATTTGCGCCAATTCGATCGCGCGCACCGCGCTCCGAATCTGTTGTTGAACGCCGTCGACGTAGGCGTAATATCTACGACGCGCTTGGTCGTAAGTAATTAACTGACGACGATAGCTATTGCGTTCAAGGAATCGATCGAGCGGAGCGTCAAACTGAACGCCCGTGCTGAAGGACGAGTTTTTAGCGCTGAAATTCAACGGATTCGAACCTTCGTTTTCGATTCTTCCTCCAACGGAAACTTTCAAATCGCTACGGAGTTGGTCGGCGACAATTCCGATATTTCGCCATTCGTCTACCAAACTAGCTCGCGCGTTCATCCAGTCGAGTCGTCGTTCTCTTGCGACGGCGAATGCGAGCGTCGGATCGACGGCGACGGTGGACAATTCGATAGTTTCCAATCTTGCGCGAGCTTGAATTAGGCGCAACGTCATTAATTGTTCCGACAACTTCGTTAAGCAGGTGCTAAACCAGTATCGGTAGACGTCGCGACGAACCAACGCGCCCGAATGGAGGTTCGAAACTGTTTTCTCTAAGGCGGCTCGTCTTTGCATATATTCCCGGCGATTTTCGTCGGTTAGATTTTCCGCCATTTTGTCGAGTTCCGCAAGTTCCGCTTCGATCGCGTCGGCGTTAAACTGAATAGGATCGATCAAATCCGACGTCATATGCAAATCGGAAACGAGTTGCATTACGTTCGACGGAAAAACGGCGACGTCAGGATGTTCGCGTTGGTACGCTATCATCTGCGCCAAATCGTCGGGCGTATATGCCAAAATCGTCTGACGGATCAAATCGAGCATTTTGGCGATGTTGTATTTCGCGCCGCGTTCCTTCAACACGACGCCTGCTTCGCTCAATTCTTCCTGTTGACGATCAAGATCGTCCCGGATCGCGGAGACTCTCGCGTCAAATTGCGCGTAATCGGCAAAAGAACTGTCCAAAGTCGGATTGTCTAATTCAAATCTGGCGCGAATCGCCTCTAACGCCGCGCGACGACGAGGACTAACCTCCGTTTCAAGTCGAACGACGTCTTCGTTTGTTTCTTGCAAACCAAGCGCGTACTGACGGTCGAAATCTCCAAATATTTGACGCAAATCGGCTAAGGAGAGGTTGGCGACGGCGTTTTGCCCCGACGTTTGTTCGATCGATTCGACGAATCGTCGCGCTTCGTCGCCGACTACTACGTTGTTTTTATTACGCAACCACGCCAACAACGTCGAAATATCCGACTGAAAATCTTCCAACGTTCCGGGCATTAAGTTGAATTGTTCCGTCAACGCGTCTTTGACGACGATATTGTCGATATTCGGCGGGAGTCCTAAATCGATTAAATAGGACTCGATAGAATCTCGATAATTGTTCTTTAGTTCAATCAAATTCTTTTGCGACGACAACCAGTTTTGACGCATACGATCGACTTCCGTACGATTGGTGACGCGGCTCGTTGCGAAGTATTCTTCATAACGTTGATAGTTGTCTGCGGAAGACGCGACGTTTGATTCTTGGTTGGTGATTTTAACCTGACTGGATAAAAGTCCGTAAAAGCCGCTGACCGACGCGTTGCCGACGCCCTGACCTGGGTAACCTCCGCTCGTAGGAGCGCTGACCGGGGACGAACCCGTCAAGACGCCTACGTAAAAACCTTGCTGATAGAACGCCAACTGGCGAACGTTCGCAAGCAAGCGTCTTTCACTACGCGTTAAGTCTTCCAAAACGATAGCGCGTCCGGCGCCTCGAAGGAACGGCTGAGTGAAAGAATAGGAAAGGGACGTCGTAGGCGTCATACTTTGATCGCCCGGATTAAACGTCCAGACTAAAGAATTTGCCAAGGAGACGACGGCGTCGGCGCCTGACGCAAATTTACGGTTAAACCCTCCGGAAAACGTCTCGGCGGTAAGCCTTGAAGAACCGTCCTTGAAACGACCGGAATGGTCGTAGAACAACGAACTTCCTCCGTAAAACTTGACGTCGAAAGCGTAGCGTTCCGCCGTAACCGCCAACGCGCAGTTATACACGTTTTCTAGCGCGGTTCTGTAATCGGGCGAATGCAACAACGCAAGATCAAACGCGGTCTTCTGATCAAGAACTATTTCGCCGTTCTCATTAGGTTCCGGCAACGTTTTACGCCAGTTTTCGTTCTCAACAGTATTCGTGAAACCGTTTTCAGACCATTTCTTACGTCCCTTAGGTCCTTCGACGTCGCCGAGTAATTTTGCCGAAACTTGGTCGTCGATCGGAGAGGGTTGTTTATCTAAGTCGTAACGATTCGCGTAACGCGAGTTACAGGATTCTTGCAACGTGAACCCGTCCATTTCCCAGTATTTTTCAGACGTTTTGTCGACGGTGTTCAACAAATTGTAGACTTCCGCGTCCGCGTCTTTACGGTACTTTTGACGAGTACAACCTATTCCCGTCAAGAGAAACGTCGCGCCGACTAGGGATAGGGTCAAGACTGTTTTTGCCGTTGACGCTCCCAAAAAACGCGACGATTCGCCGGTCGCGCGTCGTTCGTTTAGGTGTCGAGGAGTTTTCATAATGGAACCTTGCGCCGGGGTCAAAGCTCGGCTTCTTACGTGAAACAGGGGGAAAGTCGCCTTTTACGGTTGCGACACGCACTGAAGACGACCGTTACAAAATAAGCGTTTACGCAGAGGCGCGTCAATTTTCAACCGACGCGGTTAATCTTTGGAACAATTTCGCCTAATTGTCTTCGACGATTAATGGGCTCCGCGTGAACGCCGTCTTACATAACGGGATTTGTAAGACCTGCCTATGCGTGGCATATGGTTTGTATCGGTTAAAACGATTATAATGTTTGGTTTTTTCTTAAAAAATGCCGTAAAAACATTAGAGTTTATCTGTTTTACTTTTTTTATTGGCGTTTTACTGAAATATGTTCAAACATATGATAACGATCTGTTTGAAAACAATAGTTTGAACGAAGACGACGATAAGTTCGATAAAACAAGAAGGAAAATTTGAGAAGAGTTTTTTTTCTTGAGAAAGAAGAGAAAAAACTTGACAAAATCTCAATGTGACGATACTATCGTTATGGCGACTTGTTTAGGCTGTTTAGTTTGTCTTTTCTGAACCGACCGTTGAGATCGGTTCGTCGACTCCCTAGACGAGATTTTTTGGCAAATTTTTGGTAAGATAGAAAAAACAAATAAAACAGCTAAATAAAAACGTCGACAAGGACGATAAAGAGAATCGCGACGGTCGTATTTTGCGCGTCGCTAAGAGCGCGTAGAGTTTACTAGAACGTCGCGCGAAGACCTTGGTTGCGGCGAAGAGGCGAGAAAATGAACGTTTGGAATAAAGTATTGATGGCGTTGACGACGATTACTTGCATTGCTTTTGCCGTTTTCGCCGCGAACAAATACGCGCTGACGAAATCGGAAGAGAGCAAGTTGGCGAAGTTGGAACAGGAACTTGCCGACGTGCAAAAGTCCGTTCAAGATTTGAAGTATGAAATTTACGGTTCGCCGGAGAAAAAAATCGAGAGTTGGCGCGATTGCGGATTGGACGCGCAACTTGATCGAATTCGCGGGTTGCAGAACGGCGAAGCCTACTCGAATTGTCGTCCGTTGCAAGCGCGAACCGACGAAGACGCTTTGTCTTCTTCCGTTGGATTTAGCGTGTCGTCCAAATATCAAACGTCGTCCTTCCGCGAGGGCGCGGTCGCGTTCGTCTTTGACTCCGGCGCCGCTTACGTCGACGACGCGTCGACGAGCGACGAGGGCGCAAACGTCGCGGGCGAGGACGCGGAAAACGCCGTTGCGGCTACGAACGTCCCCTTCAGCTTTTTGGGCGCGTTTAAGGTTTCCGGCGTTTCCGGGGCGCAGGTTAATTTGGAATCGATCGGCGTCCCGTCCGTCGCCGAATTGAAGGGGTTGGAAGAATCGGCGAAAAGCGGTCGATCTTGGGTTGTTTACGTGGATCGTCTTCCTTACGATTCTCCAGCCGATCTTGCTTATTTCTACAGCCAGTCTCCCGAAAAATACGCGGGGTTCGACGCCTCTTTCCACGCTATGGCGTCCAAGTCTTGCGTAGCTTTTGCCGATACGCTTGAAGCGACCGCCGAGTCTCGTTATCCGATCGATTTTCAGGGCAAACTTGAAAGACAATGGACGATGCGAGACGAACAAAACGTTATGCTGGAGCGCAATAAGCTGGCTTTAAACGATTTGACCAACGTTGTCGCCGATCAGATCGTTTCTCTTGGCGGCGAGATTCCTAGCGACGTCAAAGCCGACGTCGAAGGATTTGAAAATTGGGCGACCGCGCTTCAAAACGCGCAGGGACGTAAGAACGTCGATTCGTACGCGGAAGTGAACGAAAAGACGCGAAAAGCTCTTGCTAAAATGGTCGAGTACCGCGATTTAGTCGCGTCGGTCTTGAAAGAAGCGCAAGAGAACGTGGAAGAATGCGAGAAAGCCGTCGACGAAACGATCGCCGAGAACGCGCGGTTGGCTTCTGAAATTGCTCGAGTTTTGTATATTGCCGCTGAAAAGGTTCAAGAGAACGAAACGCGAACCGCGTCCGTCGAATTGAACGACTCTTACGATATGATGTAGTCTTCCGAGCGCGTCTGAAATTTCTTCTTGCCTTGAAGCCGCGATTCAACAGGTCGCGGCTCTTTTTATATTCGACGCGTCAATCACGTAGGGAAACGATCAAGGAGTCGGGTAACCTTCATCCTCGTCTTCAAACACGTTTTCGTCGGATTCGAACCTGTCAAAATCTTCGTAGTCTGAAGACGCGTCCGAGTCCGTTTCGTCGTCTGAATACGCAAACGAATCGTCGCCTTCTTCGTAAGAATCGTCCAAAGTCTCGTTGAATTCCATATCGTCCAACTGAATGAAATCTTCGTCGAAGTCGTCGTCGAAGTCGTCTAAGACGTCTTCGCCAAATTTGTCGAGATAAAACTTCTCGTCGGAACAGAAAAAACGATCCGAGCTTGGTTGCTCGTTAAAAGGAACGTCGCAATAGACGGTCGGCTCCGACGCGTTGAATTGCGTTTCGTTAGGAAAAGGAACCGCGTCGGGAGCTTGGACGTCTTGCGGATCGATCGTTTGAACGTCGTCGACCTTGGCGTTGTTAAAAAGGTTGTTGTTAAAAAGGTCGTCGCTGAAAAGGTCGTTGTTAAAAAGGTCGTCGCTGAAAAGGTCGACGTCGGCAACGTTTTCGAAATCGTCCCGTTCGAGCGGCGCGGTCGGTTTTGATTTACTTGCTTTTTTGTTAGAAACTCGCTTTTGCGACGCCTTGTTCTTTGACGATTCGTCCGTAACTTCTTCGCGCGTTCTATCGGCTTCCGTATGGCGAACTCTCTTACGTCGCGAAGTTGGGGAATTGGCTTCGCGCGCGCTTAGAGTCGAATCGATCGTCGATTCGCTTTGAGTCGCGACGTCAACTTGCGCTTTTGTCATTACTGTTCCTTTTCTATATCGACGTAAAAAATTTTTTACGCGTATTTGCGTAACCAACGAACTCGAGTTGCAAAAATCGAGCGCGTTATTATAGCGCCCTCGTCTTAGCTAGAAAAGAGGTCTTTTTTATTCGACTTCAAGAAGATTGTTTTTTTTTTAGCAAGGAACGTCTTCATAGACTTTTTATTTGTGAAAATCGTCAGAAACAATGTTAGGGGCTAGTCGAACGTCGAAATATGTTCTAAAATATAGAGGGCGTCTGGAACGTTTCTTGTCGTTTTTAGCGCTTGTCCTTGGGGAACGCTTAAAAACGACGTTTTTCACGCGATACTGAATTTGTTTCATTGCATCGCGGAGACTATTAGTTTTTATGAGGAATTACGGTGTTTCGAACTAAAACATGCGGCGAATTACGTCGCGCGAACGTCGGCGAGACGGTTACTCTGTGCGGCTGGGTCGACTCTGCGCGCGATCACAGCGGCGTTTTTTTTGTCAATATTCGCGACCGTTACGGTAAAACGCAGACTGTGTTTGACGTTGCCGCCGACGCGACTCTTTTTGAACTTGTCAAATCGCTTCATAACGAGGACGTCGTTCAAATTACCGGCGAAGTGTCCGCTCGACCCGACGGATTGGTCAATCCGTCGATGGCGACTGGAGAAATCGAACTTCGCGCGCGGAAACTTGTCGTGTTGAATCGTTCGGAAGTCGTTCCGTTTTTACCCTCCGCGCCGGAAATTCCTTCGGACGAAACGCGTTTGAAGTATCGTTACATCGATCTGCGACGCCCTGAAATGCAACGCGTTTTGACGCTGAGACATCGCATTACGAAAACGTTGCGCGATTTCTTTGACGAGAACGATTTTCTAGAAATTGAAACGCCGATTTTGGGCAAAAGCACGCCGGAAGGCGCGCGCGACTATCTTGTTCCGAGCCGCGTTACGCAAGGCGCGTTCTACGCGTTGCCGCAGTCGCCCCAGTTGTATAAGCAACTCTTGATGATCGCCGGATACGATCGCTACGTTCAAGTCGCTCGTTGTTTTCGCGACGAAGACTTGCGCGCCGATCGACAGCCGGAATTTACGCAACTTGACGTCGAAATGTCCTTCATCGAAATGGAGGATATTATCGGTCTGATTAGCAATTTAGTCGCGCGTTTGATGAAGGAAATCAAGGGTAAGGAAATTACCCTGCCGATTCCGCGAATCACTTACGACGAAGCGATGGAACGTTTCGGACACGACGCTCCAGACCTCCGCTTCGGTATGGAATTGAAAGACGTTACGGAAATTGCGAAAAACGTCGATTTCAAAGTTTTCCGTTCCGTTGCGGAATCCGGCGGTCGCGTGAGAGGTATTAACGTCAAGAATGCCGCCGACAAATATAGTCGACGCGATATCGACGGCTTGACCGCTTGGATCGGCGATCAATTCGGCGCGAAAGGAATGGTTTGGTTTAAGGTCGATGCGGAAGGCAAGTTGACCGGGACGAGCGCGAAGAATTTCTCCGCCGAGTCTCTTGAAGCGATCGGCGCTAAATTAGAAGCCGAGCCAAACGACTTGCTTTTGTTCTCGTGCGGCGATTTCAATCTGACTTGTCGCGTTTTGAACGGTTTGCGACGTCGCTTGGCCGCCGAATTGAAGTTGTACGATCCCGAAGAAATGAATTTCTGCTGGGTTGTCAAATTCCCAATGTTCGACTGGGACGAAGAAGAAAATCGTTGGGTTGCGATGCATCATCCCTTTACGGCTCCGCTTGTCGAAGATTTGCCGAAATTGGAAGGGGACGCCGACGCGATTCGTTCGATTCGCGCCCAAGCCTACGACCTTGTTTTGAACGGATTTGAAGCCGGCGGCGGAACGATTCGTATTCACGATTCGGACGTCCAAAACAAAGTTTTCGGATTGCTTGGCATGACGCGCGAACAAGCTAAAGAGCAATTTGGGTTCCTTGTCGACGCTTTGCAATTTGGCGCTCCTCCTCACGGCGGACTTGCGCTTGGACTCGATCGCGTCGTAATGTTGTTTGCCGGAGTCGACAATATTCGCGAGTGCATTGCGTTCCCGAAGACGACGAAAGCGTCTGATTTGATGACCGGCGCCCCCGCTGAAGTCGCGCCAAAACAACTCGCGGAACTAGCGATTAAAACGCTTGCTTCCGAGAAAAAGGAACAGTGAGCCTTAAAAAAGTTTGGATCGAGAGCCGCGCCGACGTTCCGGCCCGTTTACGACGTTATGAAATAAAAGGCTAGGAACGAACGCGGTTTTGTCGCGCCTGTCCGCGCGTCTTTTCTAAGACGCGTTTTCTCCAAAATACTGAGAAGTTGAAATACGATATAATGCAAGAATACGACAAAATACAAGAAGCGGTCGCCGCCGTTCGCGCCCGCTGGACGAAAAAAGCGGACGTCGGAATTGTTTTGGGCACCGGTTTAGGCGGGTTGGCCGAACGTATCGAAGCCGACGTCGTAATTCCTTACGAAGAATTGCCCTATTTCGCAAAATCAACGGTCGAGACGCACGCGGGGAAATTGATTCTTGGAACGCTCGAAGGTAAAGCCGTCGTAGCAATGCAGGGACGTTTCCATTATTACGAAGGATATTCTCCTAAAGAAATAACCTTTCCGATACGCGTAATGAAGGCTCTTGGCGCCGAAGTTTTGATCGTTTCCAACGCGTGCGGCGGTCTGAATCCGCAGTTCCGCGCCGGCGACGTTATGCTGATTGAAGACCACATTAATCTACTTGGTTGCAATCCTTTGATCGGCGTCAACGACGAACGCTTGGGACCTCGTTTTCCAGATATGTGCGAGCCCTATTCGAAAGAATTGATCGCGCGCGCGCGTCAAACGGCGTTGGAGTTGGGAATTTCCACGCAACAAGGCGTGTACGTCGCTCTTGCCGGTCCCAATCTTGAGACGCGCGCCGAATATCGTTTTTTACGAGCGATCGGAGCCGACGTCGTAGGAATGTCGACCGTGCCCGAGGCGATCGTCGCCGTTCATAGCGGAATGAAAGTCCTTGGTTTTTCGATTATTACCGACATGGGACTTGCCGACGCGCTTGAACCCGCAAATATTGCAAGGATTTTGCAGAACGCTGCGGACGCCGAGCCGAAAATGAATCAAATCATCTGCGGCGTGTTGAAGACGCTGTAGAGATTTACGTTTGATTATTGGAACGCGTCGACGATTCCAAGAACGTCGACGCAGATCGATTTGTAATTATTGAAGGAAACGACTATGTTGAATCTGACAAGACGGAATTTTTTAACTTCAAGCGCGGCGGCGCTAGCCGCGTATCCCTTGGCTTCCGCTTGGGGAAATGAAAGCAAAGTCGCTAAAAATCCTATGATTTGGGGACTTCTGCTCCATTTGGGGGCAAATATGTGGGGCGATTCGCCGACGGCGTATACGCCTCCGTTCGACCATATGACTTGGGAAGACGACTTTTGGAAAAAAGTTATGGAACGAACCGCCGAATCTGGTCTGAATATGGTCGTGATCGATCTTGGCGAAGGCGTTCAATACGAGTCGCATCCTGAAATTGCGACAAAAGGCGCTTGGAGCGTTGAAAAATTGAGAGCCGAGCTTAGTCGTATGCGCAAACTTGGCTTGGAACCGATTCCGAAGTTGAATTTTTCCTCGTGCCACGACTTCTGGATGGGCGATTACGCGCGTATGGTTTCTACTCCGACTTATTATCGCGTTTGCGCCGATCTAATCAAAGAAACGATCGAAATTTTCGACCATCCGCGATTCTTCCATCTTGGATACGACGAAGAAACGTATTGGCATCAAGAGACTTACGATTACGTCGTTATTCGTCAAGGCGAATTGTGGAAACACGATTTCCTTTTCTTTATCGACGAAGTGGAAAAGAACGGCGTTCGACCTTGGATTTGGGCCGACTACTGCTGGCGTCATAAAGATTTCCTCGAATGGGCGCCTAAGTCGATCGTGATGAGCAACTGGTATTACGACGAAGAATTTGATCTTGAAAAGTGCGATCCCGACCAAAGCGTTTACGTCAAGGCGTTTCTGGAATTGGACGCCGCAGGTTACGACCAAATTCCAACAGGCTCAAATTGGTCGCACGACGGAAACTTTGCCAATTTAGTGAAGTATTGCCGCGACAACGTCGGCCCCGACAGAATTTTGGGATACTTGCAGTCGAATTGGCATTTCGAACACGTCGAGCCGCGCGAACATATTATGCGATCGATACAACTGGCAAAAGAGGCCAAAGAAGCGTATTATTAATAAAAAGAAAGCGCCGAAGGGGAACGCTAGTTTGACCTTCGGCGCTTGGCGCAACGATGCGCTTTTGATATTTAGGGGCGCCTTTGATATTTAGGGGCGCCGTATCGATCGAACGGTTCACCTAAACGGAAAACCTTCTCGTTTGTGAAGCGGAACCAATTTGGGCGGCAACTCAACTCCGCCGGAACGAAGCCATTCGGAACGTTCGGCGTCGGTCGCATAATACGTTAACCAAATGAAATCGTAACTACAACGTTTGGCTACGCCGTCCTTTTCTAAGTAGTAACCGAAATCCCAATACGTAGGCTTTCCATGCGGAAGGTATTTCACGGGACACGGCAAAACTTCGCTTACCAACAACCCATATAGGCAACGATCAGAAAGATGATCCGTATGAAGGAGCATCTGATTCACTTCGCGTAGTCGGGAACAGATTTCAAACAACGCTAAGGACGCTTCCTGATCGGAAACTTTTTTGAGATCGTCGAACTTTGCAACAGGGGCGATCCGTTCGTTTATTGGTTTGAGCGCGGAACTTTCCCATTCCAACAATTCTCTTAGATATTGGTTTTCCTGATCGCAGGTCCATTTACGGCGCATCAGGCGACACAGAACCAGCGAATCGTCGGCATAGTCGACCAGATCCTGGAGCAAATAGTAATTTTCAACCAGAACGTCCGCGTTAGATTCGCCGTCGGAAGCGCGCGACATACAATCCTGTCCTTTTTTATAGGAAAAGTCGTTGACGTCGCTAAAAAATGAGTTTCGGTCGTTGCCGGAAATATAACCGCAGTCGTCGCTCATATCGATCCCCTAACTCCAAACACGCGAACAGTCGGACAATATTCCGACTAATACGACGCAAACAACGACGCAAGGCTTTTAAGTAATCGCCGAAACGAAAACTACTAATGCGCCGCAACAAGAACGCCGCGCAACCCGGGAGCAAAAACTCCCGGTCGACGTTAAAAAGGAAGGACGGGGAAACGCCGCGAAGACAGACCAACCGCAAACAAAGACGTAAAAGACGACTCTGCTTGACAACGCAATCTATTTAAAGCGACGCCGACAAAGAGAAGTCCCAGGGGGGGGATTGGGACGCGTCAACGCATAAACCGCGTTGATTCGTCTTTGTCAAATCGCGTCTTTCAACTCTATAAAATATACCATAGAAACGAGAGTCTTTCCAGCGATTAGAAATAGAAAAAGACCGCTTATCAGAAAATTTTTTCTTCCTTCGTTATCATATAACAAAAATTCGACTCAACTAAACCGACCGTATATTTGCCGTCAAAGAGTCGTTTCAATTTCTTCGAAATAATCGTTTCGAACGTCCCTATTTTTTCTCGATTCGGACTATTTTTAAACCCTGCGAGCGACAGAACTCAGATAATTCGCGAAAAGCGTCTTCGCCGCCAGATTCCACTTCCGCTTTTACGAAAGGCGCCCAATAGGAGTCGCGACCGGCAAGACCCCAAGATTTAATACAGAGAGCGACGGCGTCTAGCAATTCGGCGCGTCGTTCGTCTGGACTCTTTGAGCCGTCGCGCGATACGGTTATTTCATAACGCAAACCGGGCTGTTTAGGAAAAACGTAACTTGAATTTGCGCATAACGTCAGTATTCCTCGTTCGTTGCCCGTCGCTCCTTTTCGCTCTTTGGAAAGACTAATCGCCTCTTTGGGCATATCGGACGTCGGTTTCTTTTCGACGGGCGCGATTCGAGTCGATCCTTGAGACTGCGCCAGTTCTCCTTCCGTTGAATCGCCCGACGCTCCGGCGGCGTAGGACGTGTTGCCAAGCGTTTCACGAGCCGCGACGTTTGCGGCGGAATCCGTCGTCGTAGGCGTCGTCTCCATAAAAGCCGACAAATAAGCGGGCGTCTCTTCCGACGCTCCGACGTTGGGAACGTACCGAGGCTTTCCCGATTCCGAAAGCTCGTCGTTCTTCAAATTGCCGGAGGCGTAAGTCGGATTTTGAACGTTGGGCGATTTGTCGTCGACGACGTTGAATCCGTTCTTAACGTTAGACTTGTCGTCGCCGTCGGAGACGGACGCGTCCGTCGGCTGGTCGACGACGTATTGGGAAAACGAGCCGGAATAAGCCGCGCTTGCGAACGTTCCAAGGGGGGGCGAAACGTTGGTCGGCGAAACGTTGGTCGTCGAAACGTTGGTCGGCGACGAAGACGCAATAGATGCGGACGCGCGCGTTCCAAGCGGCGAACGCGCGTGATCGTTTTCAAAAGAATTTGCCGTCCGCGCCGAAGAATCGTCGGCGCCGGTTCCTCGATCGAGAGCGCTTTCCTCTTCGTTTGAAACAAGCGTCGCGCGCGCGGCGTCTAAACGAACGTTGGAACCTAGCCGCGAACTCAATTCCGATCCTTGCGACGACGAAGACGACCGACCGCCGGCGCCGTAGGCGTTACGAACTTGAGCCGCCGCCAATATTTGGGTAAGTTGCGCGGAAAGACGCGCGCGCGCGAAATCCGCTTGACGCGTCGCAAGTTCCTTCAAGGTCGGATCAGGATCGGGATAGACGATATTTTGATCGTCTTCGACAAATTCGTAGCCGTAGACGTCGCCCCAAGACGCAAGCGCCGCTATCGCCGGATAAAAATATTCCGCTCCTCCCGGTCGCACCACGATTAACGGATACGGTTCGATTACGTCTCCGTCGACGGTCTTCTGGCCGCCGGTCGCGAGATAGTGTTGCGAAACGGCGCGTAAAGCCGAATCAAACGGATTGCCGGGGTACCGCGCCAACAGAAAATCGCGATCGTCAAATCGGATTTCTTCGGGCTGAATAAAAACGCCTCGCTCGTTGCATTCGACAAAAATGGGCCGTCGAAAAGTTCCTTTTTTGCCTTGGTATGGGACGATCGCGTAAGAGCGTTTAAGATTGGCGTTTTTCTCACGCAACGAGAGCGCCTCTTCTTGAAGACGTTCTATTTCTACGTCGAGTTCCGATATTTGTTTTTGAAGTTCGTCGTTGCCTTCGATTTTGTCGGACTCGTTTGACGCGGTTAACGCCTCGTATTTACGACGCGCCACTTCAGATTCGGAACGCAAACGCGCAAGAGCGGCTTCGACGTTCGCTAAACGCGCTCGATCCTCTTCCAAACTTTGCGACGTGCGTTCGCGGACGTTGCGCAATTCTTCAAGAAACCATTCGAGCGATTCTTGTTCGCTCGTTATTTCGTCGAGAGAAAGCGCTCCGACGCGCGTCAACGCGCGCGCGTAGGCGTCCTCTTCTTCCGTCGCGGGCGTTGAAGGCGTCAAATCGTCGTTTAAAACCGACCTCAAGGACTCCGCGTCGATAATTGCGCCCGACGGAACGCCGTCGACCTTTCCAAATTGCGGATCGAATTGCGGCGCGTTCGGGGCGTCTTCTTCTTTCTCGATCGGCGTCTCGTTCGATGAATTTTGGGCGACAAGCACAAAAATCATCGCAAGCGTTCCCATAGTGCATAGGAGAACCGCTAGAAAAGGGAAGAGCGAAAACGCCTCTTCGGAGGAACGAACGCGACGAGACATAGGAAAGGTAAAATCAAATTGAAAGGAAAACTTTTAGACGTCAAACGTGGAAAATATAAAACGCTCTTTACGCCGAACGTTTTTTTCCTAGCGTTTGACGCGTTCGTTCGGATTTGGGACGACACGAAGACGCTTGGTCGGCTTCTTGAAGGATCGGCATAGTTGGAACGGACGACTCGCCCTTGGCGTCATCGAGCGTCGACGCGTCAAAATTGTGAAACACTAGCGGAGTTGAATTTACTTCGCGGACGTTCTGAAGGTCTTCTGAACGCGACTCGCTTGAAGAATCCTGCATAGCGGCGGAAGGAAACGTCGTTTCCGTCTTTTTTGACGTTGGACGTCTCGTTGCGTCGATCCCGCGCAAGGGAAGACCGGACGACGCGGAAGGAACCGTCGACGCTAATTTCGCGTTCAGTAGACATACCGTCGCGGAAAGCGCGCTCAACGTTTTTTCAAATTCTCCGACTTCTCCTATTCTTTCAAGCGTTTCCGTAAGACGTTCTTCCAACGCCACGACGTCCGCCGTCGCGCGCAACGTCTCGCTCAACGCTTCCGTTTGGCTCGCTATTTGCAACTCCAACGCGTCAAGTCGCGCGGCGCTTTGCGCGGACGCTTCCAAAGCGGGCGCCAACGTCGTCTCGACGAACGTTTTTTGCGTTTGGACGAGCGCTTGCGTCCAAGAGACGCCCCCTTCGTCCAAGCGCTTGTTCAACGCTTCGCCCAGTCGCTCCGCCGTTTCTAGGGACGTTTTGGCGCTTTCTCGCGCCGCGTTAGACGTCGCGTCGATCCAAGCGTCCGCCTGCTTGCGTATCGTTTCTTCGAACGAATCGGCGATCGACTTTAAAAAACGACGCGTCGATTCGACTTCGTCCTGACGCGAGCCAAGCTCCGACTCCGCAATAAAACGTCCCCTCAATTCGGAATCGACCAGTTTAGAAACGCCGTTTGCCAATACGGCGTCTTGTTTGCGCGAGAAAAACTGGAGAAAGTAAAGGACAAAAACGAGCGAGAGCGCCAACGCCGTGGTGTCAAACGCCACTTTCAAACCTGCGGCCAACGTTTCGCCCGTCGATTCAAGTTGAGTGAGGTCTAAACTGCCAAGCGCCACGGTAATTCCCAAAACCGTGCCGAGAAAACCTAAAATAGGTATCGCCCAAATAAAAGTTCGAACAAGTCCGTATTCTCCGTCGCGACGCTCCCACGCGTCGTCGGCAAGCAAGCGCAACTCTTGATCCAAGTCGTCGGGCGAACCTCCGCGTTCCAAAAAGACAAGAGCGTCGTTGAGACGTTGCAAATATTCCGAATTACCGCGAACTTCGCGCGCTTTGGACGTCGTTTCAAGATAGTCGACGACCCTAGACGCCGATTCTTTTTCCTTGCGTTTGGGCGGAAACAACGCGCCTCGTTTAAGCGACGAGCGTTCGCGTCGCGTATGCGCTAGTTTAAAGAGCAAGTCGAAAAGACCGATCCAAAACATCGCCGTCGTCGCGTATTCGACGGGGTGTCCGGCGCAGTATCGAACGATCGTTTCATTATGGATAAAGCCTGCGTTGATCGCGGAATAAAATAGGAACGTTGCGACAAATCCCCAAAGAACCGACGAACTTGCAAGGAAGGAGAATAATTTTTTCATTTTGAAGTCGACGACGAGAATTACGACGGTAAATTAAACGGTATAAACAAAGGAAAAGACGCGTTAGAAATCGTACCAGAGACCCGCGCCGAGCTTACGTTGATAAGTCGTGTGGAACTGATAGAGATCGTCGCCGCCGACGTAGAATTCCGCGCCTAAGCGCAACATCGAGTCGGACGTACTACGCCATTGAAGCCCCGCTTGAGTCGCCCAATATCCGCCGAAGTCTCGTTCTTGAAACAAATGTCCGTGAGTCGCAAAGAAGGGATGCGAAACCCAATTGGACATAGTTGGATCGAATTGAGGCGCGTATTCGAAGCCGAATTGAATTTCGAGAGGGTCGGTCGTTTGACCTCGATGAAAGGCGTAGTCGAACTCGGCGTATATTCGAACGGCGTCGACGGGCTTAAACGCTCCGCCCAACATAATCGCATCGCGCGAGTAATGCTTGCGAGGACGAAAATTATCCATAAGATAATTGTCGCCAAGGTGCGAACTTACGTGATAGTAACCCGTCTTGAATTGCCAACGACGCGTGCCGTAAACGATAGGAACGCCGGCGCGATAGTCCGTTCCCGCTAAATTACGATGACGTTCCCAATCGAGTCGCAACAACGCCGCGCCTTCAAGTTCTATTTCCCAACCTTCAGGATTTATCGGATCAGTAGTCCCGAATCGAAAAATCGGCGCGCGTCCTCCCAGCGTAATATCCCATAAAGTTCCATAGTCGGAGTCATACGTGATAATACTTTGCAAACGAGGATCTTTACGACTAGCAAGATAGGAGGGATACATAAGTCCTTGGGGCAAAATCTGTTTTTCCCAAGACGTCGACGACGAATCAGGTTCGATCCAGCGTTCGTAAAACGTATCGGCGTCTCGCGCGTTTGTTTCAACCGGCATGCCAAAGAGCCCCGTCGAGCCGTGCGAACGGCGAGTAGAACCGCGTCCAGACGACGCTTCGACCGTCGAGGGGATAGGAATTTCTCCCGTTTCAACTTGAGTTCCGTCCGTATAGCGACGCTTATAGACGTCTTCCGTCGTTGCGTCTAGGTAGGCGTCGGAACCAATTCCAGATAACTCGGGTTCAAAAACGGCGTCCTGACCGCGAAGAGTTGCGAAAAGCCCTAATTTTCTAGTTGGACGCGAAAACGGTTTATAACAATTAGCAACGTTGACGAACGATTTTTCGAAATTCGAATCGATCGCGTCGATTTCAAGTTTTCCTTCGAGTTTGTTTTGCGCGTCTTCGCCTATAACCGACTTTTCGACGCAGAGAATCGTCAAAACGACGACTAACGCGCTCATTACGACGCGCCAAATTACGCTCGTCTGTTTGCGGTCGTTGAATAATAGCGCCAATAACCTCATTTGTTTGTCAAAACCCAATCTCTGGCAAGGTTTCTATACAAGGCGAAAAACGCCTAACTTTAACTTGATAGGTTATAACGAATATAACGAACAACGACAAGGGCAAATTTCAGCGCGGAAAACGAAGACGCGGAACGTTTAGAAGAATCGGACGAAGATAGAACGCGCAAAACAAAGAGAAAACCGCGCGACCGTTCGAACGCGCGGCTTCATAAAGAAAGAAAAACAAACCGTTATTTAATAATCGTTTGCTCGCGTCCGGGACCGACGGAAACAATAGCGACGGGCTTGCCTACGACTTCAGCCAGACGATCAAGATAATTCTTAGCGTTTTGCGGCAAATCGTCGTATTTCCTGACGGAACTAATATCTTCCTTCCAGCCGGGCATAGACTCGTAAATCGGCTTGACCCGCGCAAGTTCGTCGACGTCGCTTGGGAAGCGCTCGATACGTTTTCCGTCGAGTTCGTAGGCGACGCAAAGATCGATTTCGTCGAATCCGCTAAGCACGTCGAGCAACATTACGGAAAGTTCCGTAACGCCGGCTAAACGCGACGTGTAACGAACCGCGACCGCGTCGAACCAACCGCAACGACGCGGACGTCTAGTTACGGTGCCGTATTCGTTGCCTTGGTCGCGAATACGTTGACCGATTTCGTCGTGTAATTCAGTGGGAAACGGACCGCCGCCGACGCGAGTCGTATACGCCTTGATAATGCCGATAATACGTTTAATAAAGGTTGCGGGAAGCCCCGATCCGACGGTTACGCCAACCCCGGAGCTGTTGCTGCTTGTCACGTAAGGGAACGTGCCGTAGTCGACGTCTAGCAACGAGCCTTGGGCGCCCTCAAGCAAGACTTTTTTGTCGGCGTCTACGACGTCAAGCAGATAATTCACGACGTCGCCGACAAACGGCTTGAGACGTTCGGCGTACCCTCCGTATTCGGCGATGATTTCTTCGGCGTCAAACGTTTTCACCGTCGCGCGAACCTCGGCGTCGCGCGCCATACCGGGCAAAGACTGATTTTTCAGCGCGACGATCTTACGAATTTTTTCTGGAAAATCGGCGCGATACATATCGCCTACGCGCACCGCCGTCGAACGCCCGACTTTGTCGCGATAACAAGGTCCGATGCCGCGCATCGTCGTGCCGATCGCTTCAGAACGAACGCCCGTATCGTTCATCAAACGATCTTCTTCCTTATGCCACGGGAAGATAACGTGCGCTCGATCGCTAATGAAGAGATTCTTCTCAATTTCAACGCCCGAATCGCGCAAGCGATCGATTTCTCCGAGAATCGACGCCGGGTCGACGACGACTCCGCTAGCGACGACCGACCGAACGTTCGATCGGAAAATACCGCTTGGAATCAACGATAATTTATATTTCTTCCCGCCAAAAACCACCGTATGACCCGCGTTCGCGCCCCCTTGGTAGCGAACGACGATTTCGTTTTGTGCGGTCAACAAGTCGACGATCTTACCTTTTGCTTCGTCGCCCCATTGCAGTCCAATAACGCAAGTAGCCGGCATATCTCTTCCCTAGTTCTATCCGACGCGCATAGCGTCGAAAACGATGTGTTATAACGCCAATTAAGGCGAAAAAGTCATTATAACGCTTCTTTGTTAGTGAAACACCCCCCCCGTCAAAAAGGAATTTGTCCTAATTGCGAACAGTTGCGATATTGACTTTTTCACAACGACGGCAACTTGTCTTACTTTTGGACGTTTTCTTTGCTCTTTCAAGCCAAGAACGTTTAATATGGAAATTTTTTAAATTTTTTCCGTCTTTTTAACAAAATAGCAAACGTTTCACGTATAATGGGGGAAATTTTATTGCACGACGCGTCGAATAACGCGGCGCGTTACTTGAATTGACTTTTTAGGAGAATCGTACTGATGAAATTCACATTACAAGCGGCGCACGGCGTTTTGGCGTTATGCGCGTTCTTTGGTTCAAGCGACTTGCTTAGTTCAAGTAAGGCGAATGCGCAATCGGTAGAATCGGATAAAATCGTCGCGTTGCCTGAAGGATTTGCCGACGATTTGGCGCCGAACGCCGTGCAAGACCAACGCGTTCGCCAATATCTTTACGCAAAACGCGTCGTTTGGACTTCCGACGAAGGCGTCGCTAATCCTGAATTGTTGCTCAAGCCCGTGTTGGGACAGACGTCGACTTCAGATATGACGAACGAGAAAAAAGCCTGCGTTCTTACGAAGGGCGGCTCGATTCTTCTCGATTTCGGCTGCGAGATTCACGGTTCTTTCCGCGTGGAAGCGCGCCATTTGGAGCCTGGTAAATCAAGCGACGGTCGAACCGTTAAACTGAGAATCCGATTCGGCGAATCGGTCGACGAAGCGAATGCGAACGTCGGCGAGAAGGGCGCCGTCAACGAACACTCGACGCGCGATCAAGTAATAGCCGTTCCGTGGTTGGGCGCGGTTGAATGCGGCGAGTCCGCGTTCCGATTCGTCCGTATCGATCTAGTCGACGACGACGCGAAAATTTTGTTCGATTCCGCGCGCGCTATTTTTATCTATCGCGACATGCCCCGACTCGGACAATTTAAATCGTCCGACGAACGTCTGAACAAAGTTTGGGACGTTTGCGCGCGCACCGTTCATTTGACGATGCAACAATACGTTTTCGAAGGCGCCAAACGCGACCGTCTCGTTTGGTACGGCGATTTTACGCCTCAAACGATGACCGCGTTGCGCGTTTTCGGCGATCAAAAAGTTTTGCGCGACACGCTCGGATATTACGCGCGCGAAACGTGGACTTTGCCTCAATGGATGAACGGCATGCCGAATTATTCGCTCTGGTGGCTTATTTCGATCGGCGATTTGTATCGTCATACCGGCGATCCCGCGCTTGTCGCCGAACAGTGGGATTACGTCAAAGGCTTGGTTCGTCAGCTTTTGCCTTGTGTTGACGAAAACGGAAAAGCTAGTTTCGACGCGCCTTTCTTGGATTGGCCGACGCATAATAATCGACCGGCGGAAGACTCGGGCACGCACGCGACTTTTGCGCTTGGATTTGATCGCGTCGCGGAGATGGCGCGAGTCGTCGGAGATAAAGAAATGGAAGAATTGGCGCTTAAGACCGCCGCGAAAGTTCGTTCCTACAAGCCTTCGAACGTCGGCAACAAACAAGCGGCGGCGCTACTAGAACTTGCGGACATAGAAAAAGAGGGCGAATCGAACGTCGCGACCGTCGCCGAAGGCGGAGCGGAACGTTTTTCGACGTTCTACGGCTACTATATGCTTGAAGCGCTTTCCAAGGGCGGCGAAAATCAACTCGCGCTTGACGTTGCACGCGATTATTGGGGGGCGATGATCGACGTCGGCGCCACGACCTTTTGGGAAGACTTCGATCTCGAATGGCTGAAAAACGCGGGTCGTATCGACGAAGCCACGCCCGAAGGACTCGAAAGTTTGCACGGGGATCGCGGCGCGTACTGTTACGTCGGTTTACGACACTCGCTTTGCCACGGGTGGGCGTCCGGACCGGCCGCGTGGATGAGCGCGAATATTCTCGGCGTTACGCCTCTTGAGCCCGGTTTCAAGAAAGCGCGCGTCAAGCCCTTCCTTGGCGATCTCGACTGGGTTGAAGGTTCCGTTCCGACCCCTTACGGCTTAATCAAGGTACGTTGCGACAAACAAGCGGACGGCTCGATTAAGACGAACGTCGACGCTCCGAAAGAAATTGAAATCGAATTGGTCGATTGATTTTTCCTTTGAACTTTGCATAGAAGATCAAAACAGCTCGACGATTCCTTTTGGTCGAGCCGTTTTGCATCGTCGGAGAACTTGGCTGCGTTAGAACGCGCCCGTTTTCTTTGTCCAAGCCTTGCGCAACGATTCGTCGACTTCGGCGTAATTGGCGAATACGTCGGTCAAAAACAAGGGACCGTAAACGGACGTTTCAGCGTTTGCCGTCGTATTGGCTATTGTCGCGAGCGATTCTTCCAGCTCGTCAAACTCTTCGAAAGCGCGATCAACGATCACGTCGGCGTCGGTAGTTTTCATTGTCGTCGGAGCGGCGCTCGCTTTGGCGGGCGACGTGAAAATTCCCAATTCGAACGTCTCCAAGTCGGAACCTGAATCGTCCAACAACGTGATTGCAATTTCGTAATTTACCGTTTTTTTCGACGGTTTATAATATTTGGCGATAAAGAAATCGCTTGTCGAGTCGTAAAGCGTCGACGTTCCGTCGCCCCAGTCGACGCGCCAATTTTGAACGACCGTCCGTCCGGCAAAATTGGCGTTTATGCGAAAAACGGCGGCGTTGACGTCGACGCTTGGCAAGGCTTCGACGCGAAGCGACGGCGAAACTTCGTTGATTCGAACGCCGACGGTCGTTTTTTTCGTAACGCCGTCGTCGTCTACGTATTGCGCGGTAATGATCGAACTTCCCGACGTCAATCCATATTCGCTTGGATCGATCGTCGCGCCGTTTTTAAGTTCTTGGGTTACGCCGGCGCCAAAATCCCAAAGGATTGTTTCGGCGTCGATCCCTTCAAGCCTCAAGCAAAGTCCCGAGCCTGCGGTCGTTTCTAGCGTTGAAGCCGTTGAGATCGTTTTGCCTACGGCATAGCTCGAAATTCCCGAACCGTTGCCGGCGGCGACACGAACGCGCGTCAACGGTTCGGACGATTCAAAGGACGCGACGTTGGCGTTTGTTCTGGTAAGTTCCGTCCAATTCTTGCCGTCTTCAGAAACTTGTACGACAAAGTAGGATTCGTTTGACGACTTGTCGTTCCACAGGACGGCATACGTCGCGTTTTCTTTATCGTTGTTTTTCAAAATACTAACGTCGCTAGGCGCCGTCGGAATCGTTGGAACGTAACGACTGGCGTAGGCGTATTGCGAAGCGCCCGCTCGGTTTGTCGCGGAGACGCGCGCGAAGTACGACGCGCCAAGCGCGACTTTAGAGAGCGTCGCCGAAGTCGCGTCGGCGGACGCTTTAGTCAACGTTTTCCATTCTTTTCCGTCGGTAGACGATTCGACGAGGTAATTGTATTCGACGTCCGAATTGTCGTTCCACGTTATGGCGATCGTTTTCTTTGACGCGTCGTAGGCGCCAAAAGTTAGATTTGTCGGCGTTTCGGGCGTCGATTCGAGCAAACGTTCATACGCGCCCAAGTCGACCGTCTCGCAAATAACGCGCGACGCGCCTAAACTGTCTTTCTCAAGCGTCTGTCCCTTAGGATCGAGCGCGTATTTGTTGAGACCGACGTCAAGCGCTTGAGATTGGAACGCTAAAGTGTAATCGCCCGAATCGGCGTCCGTAAAGAGCGGTTTTGAAGGATCGTAAACGAGGTTTTGAGACGATTTCGTCCAATCCGCATACGTCGACAACACTTTGTAACCTTCCACCGTCGCGGAGGTTTCGTTCGTATCAATTGGGATGCTGGAACCAACGACGATCGAGTTATACAACTTAATGCCGCATTGCGCGTCGTAAAGATAAATCGCTTTGTTGGATTGACCGGCGATCGTGCAGTTGCGCATCGTCGTAAGCAACGTCTTAGATTTTCCGTCGTAATATTGACTAAACAACGCGTCGCCTATTCCCGAGTCTGCACGATTATCTAGCAACGCGCAATTGGAAAAATAGTGCTGATTTTGCCCGTGAAGGAAAACCGCGCCGCCGTAGGTCGCCGCCGTATTGCCGCGAAATTCACAGTTGACAAAGGAAGACGAACCTCCGTAGACATACGCGGCGCCGCCGTATGCGCCCGACGTCGATTTTGTGAAAACGGTCTGGGATACGGAAGCCGTTACTTCGGAAAATTCCACCGCTCCAGCGTATAAACTGGCGCTGTTGCCGTTGAAGAAAGAATCTGATATTTCGACCGTTCCAAGCCTGAAATAAGCGGCGCCTGCGTATTGAGTCGCCGTGTTCTTAACAAAAGAAACGCCCGATATCGTCGTTTGGGAATTGTAAGAGAAAATCGCGCCCGAGGATACCGACGAATTCTCGTTGAAGGAACCGCCAGAGACTTTTAGAGAACCCTCGTAGAGATAAATCGCTCCGCCGAGACCGTCTTGAGAATTAGACGCCTTGACCGCGTTCTTACTAAAAACACAATTCTGTACCGTCAACGATCCTTGGTAACAATAAATGGCTCCGCCGACGGACGCTTTGTTGGATTCAAACGCACAGTCGATAAATTCCGCGTAATCTCGCGTATAAACGGCGCCGCCAAAGGTATTGGAATCGTTTGTAGGAACTAATCCAGAACCGTTGATCATCTTAAGTCCGACGAGCTTTACCGCCTTAGAGGAGGTTCCGCCCTCCAAACAAAACGCGCTTGACTTTCCTTTAGCGTTGATCGTAATACCGGGCGAGTTAGTTTCCTCGTCCCAAATTGTCGACGCGTCGATCGTAATCGCGCGTTGAACGTGCAGATAGGAGGGATAGGAAGAGGACGACGAGAGTTCGATCGTTTTTCCCTTTAAGGAAGAGTCAAAAAGAATTGTGGAACCGTGCCCCGTCGTACCCGCTTGTAGAATCGCTTCGCGCAACGACGTTACGCCGTCTTTGTCGTTTACGACGTCTTTGTTGGTCGTGACAAAAATTGCGTCTGATTCAAGCACGTAAAAAGTACGTAAGAAGTAATTGTCGTTTTCGTTGTATTCGTCGACGACGGAACCCGAATCTATAACAAGTCGCAACGTATGGGAACCGACGTCTAACTTGCCGAGTGAAATATTAGTTGAACCTGGTCCATACGACTTGTCGGCGACCAACGATTTATACGAAAAGGTTTTGTATAGCGTTCCGTCAAGCCAGAGTTGACACGCAACCGTCTTATTGACCGCTTTGGTCGATTTAAACGCGAAATTGGCGTAAATATTCGAACCGCTTAGGAACGTGTCGGAATTTTTTGTCGACGAAGACGACGTCGTTAAGAGCAACGACGCGCCGTCGGCAACGACGCTAGGATACAGATTCGGCTTGCCGTCCGTCGCGGAAGCGTATTTAGACGGACGTTGCGCTAAAAAGGTCGCGCCGGTGATTACCGCCGCAGCGGTCGTACTGCTGGTGTTGTACGCATATCCGTCGAGAACATACGCGCCGCGATACGTTCCCTCGACGTTGCAGGACGCGTGCCATGTGAGAGGCATAAATCTCATTAGACGTTCTTCAGACTGATAATCGTCGGAATCGGTAAAATAGAGCCCCGTATAAAAACCATAGTCGTTTGGACGTTTTGACGAGTCGTAAGAATACCCCCAGACGGCGATCGAGTGCGCGTTTTCATTGACTCCGGTCGTTTTATTGTACCATTCGACGCTGAGACTGATTCCGTAACCGCTTTGCAACTTGTCGGCCAGTTCGCTTGTTTTACTTGGCGACGTAGTAAAATTGGAATGAGAAACGTAAGCGTCGACGGATTCGCCTTCGCTTTTGAACGCCTGTTGATAGTATCCGCCGCCCGACGACGGCTTGGACCACGTGTCGTCCAAATCTGACGGGTATTCCCCTGTAAGGAACCACTTCGCCCCGTAATAGGAACTTCCGGCTTTATCGGAAAAATTGTTGACAAAAACGCTTTCGAAAAGATTTTGTTCGTCGGTGAAAGGCGTGATTTGTCCCCAGCCCGTATACCAAAGAATATTAGAGGCGGCCGCCGCCCAGCATATGTGTTCGTCGTTGTCAAGAGCGCGCGTTTTATCGGCGTCGTAGTAGTTGTTGGTAATAAACCATTGTTCGGTCGACGTCGTCGCGAGCGCAAGAGCTTGAGTTTGGTCGAGTCCCGTCAAAAAGACTCGTTCTCCGCCTTCTCTTTCGTAATCGACCGACCACGCGGCGTTTTCCGAGGACGAGCCGCGCGTTTGGCAAATGAAAGCGACTTGGTCCGTTTGCAAACCGACCGCGGAAGATTCGATAGCTTCGACTCCAAGCTCTACCACAAGTAAGCCGCCAAGTTGAAAATCCCCTTGAACGACGTTGAACGCGCCGTCGACCGAACTGGAAACGATGGAAGATACGCCGGAACCTCCGTAAGAAACAAGAGATATTGATCCAAAAGCGTTAGAGTCTACGTCGACGACTACGGACGTTGAACCGACGTCAAAAACGGATCCCGTAACTTCCGACCTTAGTACGATCAAGTCGTCGGCGTTCGTTTCGCTTGCGCGCGCGAAGGCTTGTTGCAAAGTTTCGTTGGCAAAGTCTTGAGCGTTAATCTCGATTATGTTGATTTCCTCAAACGTCTCGGGCAAATTTAATGTCGGATAACTTTCTCGTATGATCGCGTAATCGCTTGGCGCGACGCTTAACAATTCGCGCGTTTCCAACGATTCAAAACGCAAGTTGCGAACGCGAACAGACGACGATTCAGTTTTTTTTGAGTTTGAGAACACAGGACGATTCCCTCTTAAATTTCAAATTGAATAGTAAAATCGAGCGCGATTTAAAAAGCGTCGCGCTCGAAGTTAGATAAGCGGTTGAGGACGGAACGAGTCTTAGTAAAGGTAGTTTGCCAGCTTGGCGTCTTCCAGTTCCGTAAGAACCTTGTAGATCGTGTCGATCGGTATGCCGACGCGATTGTCAAGTATAAATCTTACGACGTCGTAATCGTTGGACGCTTCTTCGACGGCGCCGCGCAACTCTTCGAGTTGCAACGTTTTTTCATTGGAACCGTCGTTCCAGACAAATTCGCTTGTGGCGGTCGTTTTGATAGTAACGGTTAATTGCTTTTCATTTTGCGCCGCTTTAATCGCGTCGGTCAGAAGAACCGACTTGCCTTTCTCTTTACGACTCATATCGGCCGCGGTCATAAAGGCGAAAATATTGATCGTTTCCCGTTCGTCCACGGGCGAGACTCCCGACTCGAAAAACTTGCAGATTTCAACCAACAAAGGCTCGTAGCCTTCGTAATCGCCGACGTTTTCGACGCCTTTCTCGCCAAACGCTTTTACGCCGTAAGGCGCGGAACCCTTTCGAATGCCGCGAAACGTTCCGATTTTCTTGTTTTTCCAGACTCCGACGACGACGTCGGCGTTAGGCGTGTTTGTGCGCGAAACGGAAAGACAATCGGGTCCCATCACCGTGAACAGCGATTCGACGCCGTGAACGCCGTACCAATAGAGCGACGGATGCTTGGGGTTGATCGAACAAGGACTTGTCGCGTCGGCACCGTAAATTTCTCCGATCGGACTGGCGTTGCGCAACTGTTGATACGCTTTGACGTACCGCAACGAAGACGCGGAAAAGACTGGAACGTTCGCTTCTTTGGCCAGTTTGAAAATATCCAAGACGTCGCGCAAAGAACCGCCCATCGGTTTGTCGATATAGACGGGTTTTTTAGCCGCTATGACCGGCTTGACTTGTTCCAAATGCAAACGTCCGTCCACGCTTTCAAGTAGGACTCCGTCGACGCCTTCAAGAAGTTCGTCGATCGTCGCGCAAACTTTAAGTCCAGCGTCGGCGCATTGTTGCGTAAAACCCTCGACTCGATCCCAACTGTCGGGATTATCCGGCGTTCCGCCCGGATAAACGGAAACTACTTCGAATTTTTGGAATATTTCGGCGCCGTTTGAATCGTTGAGCGTTTTAACGAACGCAGGAACGTGCGAAGTCGTCGCGCCAATGATTCCAAGTTTAAACGTTCCGTCGGTTCCGAAGGAAGCCGCGTGCGTCAGTACGACTGATAAAAACGAAATCGCGCAAAGAATACGTTTCATAAGTTTCTCCTATGGGTTATGAGAACGTTTCAAAAACGTTCTGGGTTTAATTTCAATTATACGATTTTTTTAAATTATTTTCAACTTCTATATGAAAGTCTTCTCTTTTTTAAGAATTAACCCCAACGCAGTCCAAGCGGCAACGTTTCGCCGAAAATTTGGTCTGACGACGCTTCCCATTGGTTTACGGCTCGACGTTCTATCGACGTCAACTTCGTCTCGGACACGTCTTTTTTCAAGAGGAAGGCGGCGATTTTTTCACGCGTCTCGGACGAAACGTCAAGAGAGGGATCGACGCTTTGACGAACTAGTTGGATCAATGCGAAAAGTTCCGAAGAGCTTAGAGCGGCGGCGGATTCTTCTAAAAGCGCGTTAAGAAGACGATTCGCCCAACGATTTGCCGTTTGACTTGGCAAAATTCTATCGATCGGCGCCTTAAACATCGTTCTTGCGCCTAAACGTCCAAGCGTCCAGAGAAGCGAGTCGCGAATTGGACGAACTTTCTTTTTATTTAGGACGTCAAGTATGAAGTCGCCGAGTTCTTCTTTAATTTCGGGCGCCAGTAATTCCAACGCGCCAAGAAGACGCCAAATTTCCGCGCCTTCTTGGGACGTCAAATCTAAATCGGCGCCTCGCCCTCGACCTTCGCAAAGTTGACGACGCAACGCGCGAACGTTGCCTAACAACGGCTCCGCTAGGGTCGCTTGACGACCGCTCGAAAGTCCGGAGGCGACGCGACGCCATAAAATCCAGTATTGAGTCCTACATTCGGGCGTTTGAAAAGTCAGACGACCGCCGACTTGCTTCCAAACTTGTTCGACGCGCCAGTCGTCCGTCGCGGCGCCAAAACCCGGACGAAGCGCAAAACCAAGCCAATTAAGCCAGCGCGCCTCGACCGACGCCGAACGACGCCTACTTTCAACAAATTCCAACGACGTTTCGGCAAGACGACGCAACGTCGGTATGGGAATTTCGTTTTTAGAAAGTCCCAACGCTTTGCCGACCCGATGAAAAAGTTCGCCGGGCTTGACGCGTTCTATCGGAATAGACGCCTCGGCGTTATAGGATTCCAGTTCGGCGTCCGTCGCAAAAACGCCCGTTAATTCCCGACGCGCCGACTCAAAAAGCGACTCGTCTACGACGCCCTCGCGTTCGCCCTTGTTCTCGCTTGCTTCCCAATCGGACTGCGTCGCGCCCCTTGCGTCGAATTGTAGAGTCCAACGCGAAGCTCGCGCGCGTTTGGGCGCGTCTTCTGGAAGTACTTCTTGTAAAAAAAGTTCGATCGTTCCTATTTCCGTCGGGCGAGCGACGAGGCGCGCGCGAATCGAACCCGACGCTTTTTTACTTGGCGAACGCGTTTTCAAAGACGTCTGAATTGGCGATAATTCGCGCGTTTCGTTCGAATCTATTTCAATCAAATCGCCCGGCGCGTCGGTTGTGCGAACGCTTGATACAAAAATGGGGAAGGATACGGGACGGTCGATCATAAGTTCAAAAACTTGAGGCAAAGACGTTTGATCGCCCGGCTCGTTTTGCGCGGCAAGCAAACAGACTCCCTTGCGTTTGCACGGCGTTTGGGAGTCGGCTTGATTTAAAGCGACTTCGACGTAATAGGAACGCGCCAGAGACGCTCCGATGCGCGTTCCAAGACCGCGAAGAACAAGACCGTAATACGCCGCGCCGCGCGCTACGGCTAAATAAAGATTAGAATTTTCAAGGACGACGGGCTTCCAGTTCCTCTCCTTGCCGTCGAACCAATCTACTAACGATTCGACGATTCGAGAACGGAGTTGAGGAGATTCGAAAGCGCCGCCGTTGAACAAAACGACTTCGGGACGCGCCGAATTACGACCGTTGAATTTAGTTTCGAGAACGTCTTGAAGCGTGGGCGGACTGTCGACGTTCGCGTCTTGAATATTGTGTTGGAGCGTTCGTAGAACCGATTTGCTCGAGTCGCGATGCGCGTCTAGGAAATTGGCAAGGTGCTTGGTGATTGCAGGATCGGAAGCGTAAGGCAGTTGAATCTCGCGAAGCCCTGTTCGACGTCTTGCAAGTTGCGCGTCAAATGGGACGCGCGGGAAAAAACCGTCTAATAAAATTCGTTCCACGTCTGCTCGTTCGACTGAAACGACAAGACTTCCGCCTACTAACTTTGAACCTTTCCCTTTAAGAGTCGCGTTATAAGAGTTCTTACTCGACGCGGCGTCGCTTAGGAAATATTCCTTTATTTCGCGACTTTCTTTGAGAAGAATCGCGCGTTCTTGCGAGTCAAGGGGAACGTTGCGCTTTTCCAAAAACTTTGTTTCCAAGAACTGAAAAAGAGCCAAATCAAGATTGTCGCCGCCCAAAACGAGGTGATCGCCTACCGCGACGCGATAAAATTGGACGCGGCTATTATTCGAGCGTTTAGACGACGCCGACGTAGGCGAAGAATAGGGACGTTCCAAAGCGTATATCAACGCGAAGTCGGTCGTCCCGCCGCCCACGTCGCATACGAGTACTTTGTCGCCCGGAGAAACTTGTTGAGTCCAGTCGTCGGGGTGGCGCGCAAGCCACGAATAAAAAGCCGCTTGAGGTTCTTCAAGAAGCGCGACGCGAGGAAGACCGGCTAACTTTGCCGCGTTGAGCGTGAGAACGCGCGCCGT
This sequence comes from Thermoguttaceae bacterium, assembly GCA_045599865.1. Taxonomy (GTDB): domain Bacteria; phylum Planctomycetota; class Planctomycetia; order Pirellulales; family Thermoguttaceae; genus RUG369. The sequence continues at coordinate 833 of JAZRWW010000355.1, read as the reverse complement.
CTCGTCAAAGGAAGCCGGTATCGTCAATACCACGCTTTGATTTTCCAAAGGGTAATCGGGGTGTTTAAAGTTCCAAGCCGATCGTAGAGCCCTCAAATAAAAGGAACTGATTTCAATCGGCGACCAACGAGGAAGTGAATTGGCTCTATCGTCGTTGTTGCGAGACGAGACGTCGCCGGAATTCCAAGGCAGTATTTTAGCGGTGCGATCAACGCGCTGATGACAAAGCCAAGATTTAGCGGAAGAAACGTAGGAGTCAGGTTCGCTTTCTCCATAATCTCGCGCTAAAGTTCCTACTACGCCAAATTTACCGTCGGTTTGTTGCGTTTTGTTTCGTCGTTTGACCGAAAAATCTGAAAGCGGACTATGATCGATAGAATCATACGGGAGAACAGGCGCTTTGGGGAAGCGCGCAAAAAAAGAGGGAAGCGTTTCGCGTTCTTCAACTTCGTTAGGAGAGACGGCTTGAGGGATTCGAAACGTGTGGATAAGAGAACTGGATACGTTAGAACGATCTTCGTTGATTTCCATAAGATCGATGTAACACATAGCGCAATTCGTGGTGCCTAAATCTATTCCGACGACAAAACGCGCGTCAGTCAAATCGTAGGAAGAATCGGAGGTAAGAGGAGTGAAAGAATCGTTTTTGAATGAAGTCATCGTAAGGTAAATAAAGTTGAAAGGGGAAAATATCTGTACTTTCCCCACTTTTTAAAAAATAAGGAGAAAATCCCCCCAAGTTGAGGTATACAAAAAAGGACTCGTTTGGTATTGTAAGCAAAACCAAAAACAACCCTACAATCCTAGCGAGTCCCAAATGCGCGAAACTTTCG
>JAZRWW010000354.1:0-3612 GCA_045599865.1 Thermoguttaceae bacterium | reverse complement strand
CGCGCGTAAAGGCTCCGCAGGAAACCGTCTTGAAGTTCCGTTTTCTCGAATGGGATCACAAGACGACAGGCTGGGGATTAACGAACGTTTGCAAAAAATACCGAAACGAATACGGCGACCTTGACTGGAAGAACGTCGACGCGTTTGTGATCGGATTATGGAAATATTCAACTTTTCGCGACTGGTTTAAGCCTTTGGATCACGACCGCCCCGAATACAAATCGGGGCATACGGCGACGCTTGAAGAATTTCTCGAAGCGACGAAGAACGTCGACGACGAAACAGAAATTATATTTAGGCATACGGACAAATACGACGAGGATGAAGCCGTTCAAATTGGATTTTCACAGCCGTACTATCATTGCGACGAATCCGACGGCGCTTGGGAAGTTCCAACCGATATTAAAGGGACGCTCTTTGAAAGCGAATTTGAAAACAGCATAAAGGAAAAGCCGAAGGAACGTCCTTGGAACTGGTATAACTATCGACCGGCAATAACGATCAAGAATTACTGGCGAGCGGAAAAAGACCACCCGCTCGAATATTTCGGGCTCGAATGTTTTAACCCGGAACACGTCGACGAGATAGAGTTCCAACGATTCAAAGACAATACGCAAAGAGAAGTCCGAAGCTGGGAATACGCGGAAGCGCCCGAATACAAAGAAAGACCGCAAGCGCGACGGATAAAAGGGACGGCGTCTTGGGACGATTACGTCGAATGGATACAAAGATGCGTATTGCAAGAGCGCGATAAGTGCAAGCGTTTTCTCAAAAGTCAAAAGAAATGGAGCGAAGCGCTAAGAACGGAACAGCTTGAAGAAATTAGAGCAAGGAACGCTTCAGCGAAAGCAAAGAGGAAGCCCGCATAATGGACAAATTACCGACAATAAAATTCAGCCCGGCGTATTCAGGCGGACGCTTGCGCATGGATCCGCGACAATGGCCGCTTCCGACCGTTTTCGATATTGAAGGACTCGAAGAACGTCCGCAAGAAGTCCCCATTGTCAGAGATCACGACCAAAACAAGAAAGTCGGTCAGACGACCTCAATAAATTACGACGACGGAAAAATCGAAGCCGAAGGCGTCGTCTTAAATTACGGAATCGACGCCGACGCGGACAAAATCGTCGAGTTGTCGAAACGCGGCGCCAAGTTGCAAGCGAGCGTCGCGACTTGTCTGATCGACGGCGCCGACGTTGAACGCGTCGACGCTGGACAAATAGCGACGGCAAACGGGCGAACGTTCGAAGGTCCCGTCGAGATCGTCAGAAAATGGAGACTCAAGGAAATTTCCGTAGTAACGTTAGGAGCCGACGACGACGGGACGTCGGTTGTGATCGGGAACGCGGCGCTAGGAATCCAACAAGAAGAACCGCCTTTTTATGCGCCTCGCGGCGTCAACCAACAGGAGAAACCTATGAAAAAATCTTTCAACTGGGCTAACCTTTTTAAAGGGCTAGGATTTTCGTCACACGTCGCTAAAAGCGCGGCGGCGCGAGTCGGCAAAGCGGCGGACGGCGACTTGACGGAAGAAGAGATCATCGCCGCGATCGACGAAGCGAAAAAAGCCGCGGAAGAGCCCGAAGAAGCCAACGCCGCAGACGACGACGAAAAAGCCGCGTTATGCGCATTCGCCGAAGAAATGGGAGTCGACGCCGAAGAACTTGACGAAGAAGCCTTGAAGGTTTTACAAGCGGCGTTTGCACGTTTCGGAAAAGCGGAAGGCGGCGAGGAGGAAAAGAGCGGCGAAGCCGAAGACCAGCCCCCGGAAGAAGAACCGCCCAAAACGACCGCCAACGCAGGGCGCGGCAAAACGACCGCCCCGCGAACCGGCGCCGCAAATTGGAGTCGAACGAAATACCCCGTTGATAATTTGGGACGTTTCGTCGAAACGGTCGACAGTTCCAGACGACCGACGGCCGCCCGAATCGCCGAAGCGTCCCTTTTTGCTTCGAACGGCGCCAAGCCCGAAACGCTGAAGGCGCTCGGATATACCGACGCCGAAATCGACGAATCGACGCGAAAAGAAAACCGCAATTTGACTCCGCTTTCGTTGATGTATCGAACAGGCGCCGCGTCATACGGAGATTGTTCCGTCGACAGAATCCCCGACGAACTTCGGAAAGCGCAAACGCGCCCCCGGCTTATCGAGGTCGGAATCGCCCCGCCAAGAGTCGCGCAAGCGGCGGGACAGCTTTCGACGATAGACATACCTAACGTTTTAGCCAACGTTATGTATAAGTCTATGCTGTCGGGATTGAATACGATCGACGACCCGACCGACCAGATCGCGCGCGTCGTCACGGCGCGCGACTTCCGACCGCAATATTTCGTCGACTTGCTAGCAAGCGGCGAATTGAAGAACGCCAAGGCGAACGGCGAACTCGAAAAGCTGAAGATTTCCGACAGTTCCTACAGCGTCCAAGCGAAAACGAAGGGTTACGAAGTCGGCATTACTTACCAGCAAATAGTCGACGACGACATGCAAGCCTTACAAGACCTTCCCAAAATTATGGGGCGCAAGGCGGCGATCAGAAAGCAAAAGGCGTTTTTCGAAGCGTTCACTGGCGCGTCGTCGCTTCCGTCGATTTCCGGCAACCCCGCGTTAAGTTTAGCGGGATTAGACGCGGGAATCGGTAAAATCGAATCGTTAAAAGACGCCGACGGCGACCCGCTCGGGCTCAAGGGGAAATTTCTGATCGTGCCGCCCGCGTTGAAAGGGACGGCGTATAGCCTCACTATGGCGAGTTCGATTATCGAGGGCGCGACGGGAACGCCTACCGGTTTGGCTATCGTTCCTAACGAGAAAAAATACGCGGAACAACTCAACGTAATAACGAGCCCGTTCCTTGGATCCGATAGCGATTTTGCGACGAAATGGGGCGACACGAAATGGATGCTTTTGTGCGATCCGATCGACACGCCCTTGATGTTGCTATCATACTACCAAGGGCAAAAAGAACCGACCGTCAAGAGCGTTTACGGCGACGCCGAAATCGACGGAGTAACGATCAAACTGTGGTGGTCGTTTGGCGTTTCGGTTGCGAATAAAAAATCTTGCGCGCTTTCAACGGGCGCTGGCTCTTGATTTTAGCGCAACTCTTGTAAATAAACGACTTGTTTAAAAAAGACGAGTTTTGCGCGCGGCGTCATGCTTACGAGGGCGAAACTCCCCGAAAAATAGACCCGTACAAAAAATAGAAGGTTGATATTATGGGCGCAATTATTAGACGCGACGGAAAGGTTGTCACGGTTACCCCGACGGCGAAAATCGACGCGGGAACCGTCGTTAAAATTGGAACTGGATTAATCGGAGTCGCGCCGTCGACGATCGAAGCAAACGCGACTGGCGAACTCAACACGGAAGGGGAATACGACGTCGACATTTCCGCAGGAACGGCGTATTCGGTCGGAGATTTAGTTACTTGCGCAGGAAAAACGCTCGCGGGCTCAAGCGCGACGGTAACGTTCGGTCCCGCAGTCGAGGCTTGTGAAAATACGGCGACCGTCGTTAGGGCGCGACTTGTCGCAGACAAGCGCAAGGGCGTGACGGACTCGACGGGAGGGACGGCTGGCGCGTCGCTTGTCGCGCCCGCGTCAAGTTCCTATACC
>JAZRWW010000353.1:0-4881 GCA_045599865.1 Thermoguttaceae bacterium | reverse complement strand
GAGGATATTTTACAACAAGACCTCGAGTTTCTGCCCCTGAAGTCCTATTCGAATATCGTCGAAGGAAACGCGCTCAGAATCGATTGGGAAAGCGTCGTTCCTAAGGAAAAATTGAATTATATCTTGGGAAACCCGCCCTTTGTGGGGAACAATTATCTCGGAGAAGAACAGCGGCGAGACTTGGCTTTATATTTCCCAAAAAACAAAACGATGGATTACGTCGCCTCGTGGTACGTTAAAGCGTCGGATTATATCGACGGAACGTCCATACGTTGCGCGTTCGTTTCAACAAATTCGATAACGCAAGGGGAGCAAGTCGCGATTCTGTGGAAGCCGTTAGTTGAAGAAAAAAAGATTCATATCGACTTCGGTTATCGTCCCTTTAAGTGGGCAAGCGAGACCGTCAAACAAGCGGTTGTTTATTGCGTAATCGTCGGATTTAGCCAAGCGCCAAACAAAACGCCTAAAAAAATATTTGACGACGAGTCGACGTATCAAGTACAAAACGTCAATTCGTATTTAATCGACGGCGACGACGTTTTTGTCGAAAGTCGAAACAAACCGCTGTGCAACGTGCCCGCTATTCGCAAAGGAAATCAACCGACGGACGGCGGAAATCTTATTATCGAGAAAGAAGATATCGAAAAGTTCTTAGAAAAGGAACCAAACGCCAAATCGTTTATCAGAAAAATAGTCGGTTCTAAGGAATTTATTCGTCGTCTTGATCGTTATTGTCTTTGGCTAGTCGACGCTAAGCCTTCGGATTTGTTAAAAATGCCGCTCGTTATGGAACGCGTCAAAAAAGTGCGCGAGGCGCGTTTAGCAAGTCCCGACCTCGGAACTCGTAGACTCGCCGAAACCCCGACGCTTTTTCGAGAAACCAATAATCCGAACACGTTTATTGTCGTTCCGTCGGTTTCTTCCGAACATCGCGTATACGTTCCTCTTGGCTTCTTGGATAAGAACACGATCCCGACCAATTTAGTTTTGATCATACCGAACGCGACGCTCTATCATTTCGGCGTGTTGACGTCGAGCGTTCACAACGCGTGGATGCGCGCCGTCTGCGGTCGTTTAGGAATGACTTACCGTTATTCCAAAGAGATCGTTTACAACAATTTCCCTTGGCCTGATCCGACGCCGACGCAACGGGCTCGGATCGAAGCGACGGCTCAAGGAATACTCGACGCGCGAGATCAGTTCCCCGACGAGTCTCTTGCGTCCCTTTACGACGATCTCGTAACTCCCGGCGTACTTCGCGCGGCGCATCGCGAAAACGACCGCGCCGTTTTGGACACTTACGGGTTCCCCGACTCGGCTTCGGAATCGTACTGCGTCGCGGAGTTGTTCAAGCGTTATCGCGCGTTGACGTCGAAACGTTGAAAGAAACGTAAGCGTTCACGGAAAGTATTCCCCAAAAATCGGCGGTTTGACAGGAAGAAAGCGACGCGTGAGGATTCGTTTTTCGCGCAAGCGAAAAACGCGCGAAAGCCGCCTGCATTGCAGGCGGATGGGTTCGACGCGAGACGTCGGATGGGTTCGGCGACGAGACGTTTTTGTTACGACAGTAACGACCTTTGGCGCTTGAATCAAGCGTTTTTACTTGAAAACCTTGGGACGCTTAATGAACTTGTTTTGTCGAGAGTCTAGTAAAGTTCCACCCTTCCGCCCGCAATGCGGGCGGCTTTCGCGCGACGGCTTACGCCGTCGGTTCTTGCGCGGCGTTTATTCTAAACCGAACGCGCGTGAAAAATTTGCGCGACTTTCCGTGAACGCTTACCAAAAAACGTAAGCGTTCACGGAAAGGCGCGTATCAACGATACGCGGATAAGAATCACGACAAAACTAAAATTGCAAAAAAGAACTAAAACAACCGCCTAGACGCAACGACGACGTATTCGAAACGCGGAAATCCGTCGTCGTTCACTCGCTGTTGTTTCTATATTTTCGCTAGCGAAATACCGACGTCTGATTCAATCCGCGTATCGTTGATACGCGGCTTTCCATATACGCTTGCGCGTCGTTTTCCTTGCGACGTCTAAGTTTTCTGCTAAAATATTAGCGAGGATTGAACGCGACGCACGTTTTCAGGAGGTAAAAATGGACAAGAGCGACGAAATTATCATTCAAAACGGCGAGGTCAAAGACGTTCGACGTTCGGAAGAAGTTTATCGACAAGTTAGAGGCTACGTAATCGACGCGCAGTCCAAAATATGCCGCGCCGTCAATTCCGCAATGGTCGAGGCGTATTGGGAAATTGGAAGGACGCTCTTTGAAGTATGCGGAGAAAACGACCGCGCAACTTATGGAAAACAAATTCTTCAGTATATCGCCAAAAGGTTGAGTCAAGAATTTGGCAAGAATTTCGACGTTACTAACCTTAGAAAAATGAGGCAGTTTTATCGAGTCTTTCCAATTCGAGACGCACTGCGTCTCGAATTGAGTTGGTCGCATTATCGCCTGTTAATGAAGGTGGAGGACGCCCAAGCTCGCGGCTTTTATTTGGAAGAATCGATAAAATCGGGCTGGAGTTCGCGTCAACTGGAACGTCAAATCAATACGTTTTATTATCAGCGGCTTTTCGCCAGTAAGGACAAAACGAGCGTCGCGTCTGAAATCGAAAGGTTGGAACCCAAGCCCGAATACGAAAAAATCATTAAAGACCCGTATGTTCTCGAATTTCTGGATTTGCCGACAAACGCGCGCTTTTACGAAAGCGATTTGGAACAAGCGCTCGTCGACCGTCTGCAAAACTTTTTATTAGAACTAGGGCGCGGTTTTTCCTTTGTCGCACGCCAGAAACATTTTCGCGTCGACGACGAACATTTTTATATCGACCTCGTCTTTTACAACTATATCCTCAAATGTTTCGTCTTATTTGATCTAAAAGTCGGCAAGTTGACGCATCAAGACTTGGAGCAAATGCAAATGTACGTCAACTACTATACGCGCGAGTTGATGAACGAGGGGGACAATCCTCCGATCGGCGTCGTTCTTTGCGCGGATAAAAGCGACGCGTTGGTTCGTTACACATTGCCGGAAGGCAATAATCAGATATTCGCCGCAAAGTATTTGCCCTATATGCCGACCGAGGAAGAATTGAAACGTGAACTGAACTTGAACGAATTCCGACGTTTAGAGGACGAGAAAGACGACTAACGTTCCAAAGCGCAAACATTCTTGAGGAACAAGGAAAATTGGGAAAATTACAGACACGACGGCAAAACGCCGATAAAGGAAACGAGGGAGCGCGTAAAAAGCGCTCGAGGTCGGAAAGTTTAGCCGACTTCAATTAAAACCGTCCGCGCCGTCAACAAAGGAAAGGTCAATGAAAATCCTCGTCGCCGTCAATCAATCTCGCGTTCTTTACGACTTCAAACGCGAACTAGTCGACGCGCTTCTCGCGCGCGGCGACGACGTTTGGCTTTCTTTTGAAGAGGATTTTCGCGCGAGTTATTTCGAAGCGACAAACGCCAAGCTCGTTGAAACGCCGATCGATCCTCGCGGAATCGATCCGCGAAAAGACTTGAAGCTCTATTTCTTCTATCGTAAATTGTTAAAGCAAATCAAGCCGGACGTCGCGTTGCTGTTCACAATCAAGCCGAACGTTTATTGCGGTCAAGCCTGCCGTTCTTTTCACGTTCCCTACCTTGCGACGCTTTCGGGTCTTGGCGCGGCGGTCAACTCTCGCGGACTGTTGAGCCGCGTTTCGACTTCGCTTTATCGGCTCGGTCTCAAGGGCGCGACGCGCGTTTTCTGCCAGAACGAATCGATCGTCCGACGCGCGATCAAAGAGAAACTAGCGCGCGAGGAACAAATAAGGCTCGTGCCCGGCTCCGGGGTCGATCTTCAACGTTTCGTTTACGCGGACTACCCCGCGCCGGACGCGCCGATTAAATTGCTCTTTGTCGGTCGTTTGATGCGCGACAAGGGCGTCGCGGAGTTTGTCGAGTGCGCGCGACGCTTCCGCGAGCGAGGCGTCAAGTTCCAAATGCTAGGCGCGCCCGAACGACGTTGCAACGAATTCAAATTGGTCGTCGAAGCGCAAAAAGAAGGCGTCGTCGAATACCTTGGCTACTCGCTCGACCCGCGCCCCTATTATCGCGAAGCAAGCGCGATCGTTTTGCCGACTTACCACGAAGGGCTTTCCAACGTGTTGCTCGAAGGCGCGGCGTCGGGTCGTCCCGTCTTGGCGTCGAACGTCCCAGGTTGTTTGGAAACGTTCGACGAAGGACGCACAGGGCTGGGGTTTCAGCCGCGCGACGTCGACGCGCTGGCGCAAACGCTCGAACTGTTCCTCAAAAAGTCTTGGAACGAACGACGCGAAATGGGACGACGAGGACGCGAAAAAGTCGCCGCGCAATTTAACCGCGAAGACGTCGTAAAAAAATATTTGCAAGAAATCGACGAAGAGGTCTCGGCGTTTCGTCGCTGACGTCTATTAGTCCATAAAATTCTCGTAAGCGTCTGCGGAAAGCCGCGTATCAACGATACGCGGATACGTTGAATTACCAAAAATGCGTTGCGAACAGTGAAAAGCTAATACGTTGAAAGTTTTCTTACGTTCGGCAAGTCGTTGTAAGCGTAGTTTTGATTCAAGAATGTTAAACCGACGTCTTCGGTTTTGCGCCTTCACAAACGGAAACAGTCCGCGTATCGTTGATACGCGGCTTTCCTTGAACGCATACGCCGGAAGAAGCGTCTAATTTCGGCTTAACGTTCCATTTTCTAAATCAAGAGGCGCTTGCGCTTTGAGAACGTAGCGTTGTTTCTTTCCGGTCGGCGTATACGGAAGTTCGCGGACGAATTTATAGAATCGAGGCGTCGAGAAACTTGATAGGCTTGAAGATTCCGAACAAAATTTGAGCAATTCGCGAACCG
>JAZRWW010000352.1:0-38019 GCA_045599865.1 Thermoguttaceae bacterium | reverse complement strand
TTAGGTTTTTACCCGCACGGAATGGAAGGCAAATTGAACGTCGGCGTCAATTCGGACGCGACGATCGCCGGGGGCGCCGTGCGAATTTTCGCCGTCGAATTGAAAGACGAAAAAATCGAGCCGCTTGAAAAAACCGTCTGGAGCGAGCCGCCGAAAGATCGATTCCTTGCGATTAGAACGTCGAAAGAAATTCAAACGCCCTTGAAAGAATTTATTCTCGCTCGCCCGACTTTCTTCCAACATTGGGACGGCGTTCTTGTCGACCGCGCCTATTTTGAAGCGCGTTCGATCGAACAACTCGAAAAAGAAGCCGGTTGGATCAAGCGCCAAAAACTACGAATTGTCGTCGATTTGACTTCCGGGATCAATCTCTATCCCGATCTGCGCCTGATTCATAACGACGCGGAAGCCTACGAACGTTCGATGAATTCGATTCGCTCGACGATCGAAAAGGCGTCGATTCTAGGCGCCGAATCGATTCTGCTGAGAACGCACCGCGCGCCGGAAAACAACTATTCGAACGACGCGGTTCGCAAAGACGTCGTAGGCGTCTTGCGCGAAATCTGTTCCTTTGCCGCCGAACGCAACGTCGGGGTTCAATTACGAGTCGGCGCTCGCGCAGGCTGGGGCGCGCCGGGCGCGACGCTTGGTTCCGCCGTCGAATTGCTCGACCAAATCGGCGCCGACAATCTGACTTTGGCGCCGACGCTTTGCGTTCTTTCTGACGCGGCGAAGAACGCCGACCTTTGGGCAAAAGTCCAGCCGGAACTCGGACAAATCTTAGTCGCGGGCTGGCTGAACGACGAAAACAACGGAAGCGTCTGGACCGATTCCGCCAAGTTGACCGAACTTGACGACAAACAATTCCAAGCCGCCGTCGAAGCGACGCCCAAAAACGCGTCGATCATTTTTTACGCCGTCTATGAGGACGCCGACGAAGAATATAACGACGTCAAACGTTGGAACAAGTAAGCGACGACGCGACGAACTTTTCGACCGAAAAAAACGCGCGACAATAGGAACTTAACCTATAGTCGCGCGTTTATAATTTGTCGACGTCTCGCAATACGCCGCGTTTCTTATGGGTTCTGTTCCGAATTGGCGTCGGAAATCGATCCGCTTGGAACTAAAACGCAAGTCTCGCAAGCGTTTGAAACGCTGTTAGCGCGAGTCCAGAAACAATTATACGTCGCGTGGGATAGAAAGATAAGAAATAACGCCCGCTTAAAGAAAAAAAAGGATTTTTACAGGCGTTTTGTTTACATATTCAAAACGACCGCTACTTTTTCGCTTGCGTCAAGACAAGCGCCGATCAACAAACGCGCGATTCGAAGCGATAATCCGCGATTATTTCGCTTTTTAAAACCAACGCTCCTTGAAATCAAAGGACGCCGCGCTCGTCCGATACGCGGCGTCCGCCAAATTCGCTTAGAATCCGAAATCGACGTTTTCGACTTCCTGCGTCTCGGCTTTTTCGATCGGCTTCGCTTGAAGATGCTCCGTGTTCCCTTCGATATAAACGGCGCGGAACGGTCTTGCGGGGCAGATATACTCGCAAGCGCCGCAACCGACGCAAATATCCGTATTAGTTTCCGGAATCGTCAGCCCCGTGTCGCCGTAAGGAACCATACGCAACGCTTGGGTCGGGCAGTGTTCCGAACAAGCGCCGCACGAAGTCTCTTGCGCGTAAACGATGCAGTTTTCCTTGATGAAAACGACGCGTCCCATTTGGACGAGGTGTTTTTCCTCTTGAGCAAGGGGCAGAATCGCGCCCGTCGGACAAACGTCGCCGCAGACCGTGCAGTCGTAATTGCAGAACCCGTGCGTAAAATCGACGCGAGGCTGCATAAATCCGCCAAGTCCGTTTTCTAAACCCGAGGGTTTGAGAATTCGCTGAGGACACTTCGCGACGCAAAGATGACAGCCGACGCACTTCGCGTGAAAACGACGATACGACTTGGAACCCGGCGGCGTGAGCGTATGTTCGCGCGTATAAGGCGTAAGTCCGTAATCGTCCGGCTTGGCTTTGGCAAGCTCTTTCGACGTCGACGTTTCAGGCGACGACGCGGCTTCCGACGCGCTTGTTTTCTCTTGCGTTTCTCCCAAGGTCGCTCGGGTAGCGACCGCAGTCGCCGTCAGCGCGGTTAGGGCGATAAAATTGCGCTTGCTTCGATCAAATCCCTTCGCTTCGCGTTGCGCGCGTTCTTTTTCGCGCTTCGTCGCTTCGTCCAATTTTGCGCCGCTATTTTGCGCCGCCGGATCGTTCGGGGCGATTTTCGGAAGTCCTTTGCCGTAAGAGATCGCGTTCTTACGGCACGCGCTGAAGCAGTCGAAACAGACGACGCAACGCGTCGAATCGACCGTTTTACGCTTGACGTCGATGCAAGAACTCTTGCAAGCCTTGGCGCAAAGTCCGCAACCGACGCACTTTTCGGCGTTGATACGCGTCTTGAAGAAGGCGTGTTTGGAGAGGAATCCCAAAATCGTTCCAACGGGGCAAATCGTATTGCAGTAAAGTCGCCCAAAAGCGCCCGCAAAGAGGCAAAGAACGACGAACGAAAGTACGCCGACCGTTAACGCGCCGATACTTTCAGGGCGTAAGTCGACGTAATAGAAAGAGTAACTATTGAAAAAGGTCGAACTGATCCAATAGAGAATATTGTTGACGAAGACATAGACGGGCTTAAAAACGTTGACGATCACTCGTCCGAAAATTCCGTAAGGCTCGATCAAACCGAAATAACAACCGCCTAGGAACGTGGAAAGGATCGCAAGAACCAAGCATACGACGCGCAAAATCCAATGATTCGGTCGGAATTTATAATTTCTGCCCGTAGCGATTTTTTTAGGCGGCGCCTTTTTGACGGGCTTTTTCTCTTCCGCGTCCTGCGCGCGTTCGTCCTCTTTGACGCGTTTAGAAAAACGAATTCCCCAAATTTCTAGCGTTTGCGTAAAACGTTGATCCCAAGCGGCGACGCTTCGCGCGATTCGTCCAACCCACGAAATTACGTCTTGGAAAATTCCCAAAGGACAAATAATCGAACAATAAACGCGCCCAAACGCCAACGTCGCTAAGACGAGCGCCATAAAAATAAAGAAACTTCCCGCCAAAAGAGCGGGTATAAATTGGAATTTTGCAAGCCAAACGACGTTCGGCGAGATTTTGTCGTTGAAGTCGAGGAAGAACGCCGTCAAAGCAAGGAAGACGCACGCGGCGATCACGACTCGTGCAAGTCGAAGAACTCTATGTTTCATTTGAGATCATTCTTTTTGAAAAAGCGCTTTCGACGCTTATGACGCGTCAAAACGCATCGAGAGAACGTATAAAGAAAATCGTCGGGAAACGATTCCCGACGACCTTAGATTCAGACGGCGTCAAAACAGACGGCGTCAAAAAGCGTCATATTCAGTTCATCTTGACGCGTTGCGTATTGACGTTCGTCAAATCGTTCGTGCCGACGCCGAGCGCGGCGCCCATCGCCAGATACTTCACCGAGTCGACCGGCATTTTTTGGAATTGATCGAAGAATTTGATCGCGGCGTAGTCGACGGCGACCGGGTCGGTCGACATAAACAACGCTTTCGGTTGCGCGACGTCGCCTTCGTTTCGACCTCGCGGACCGTTCGTCTTCATAATACGATACGCGTCGACGATATTGAGGCAAGCGGGCTTGTCGATCGTCGCAATGTCGGCGATGCTTTGATCAAGACCGTGCTGATGGAACGCTTGACGATCCAACACGATCCCCATCAAGTTCTTCATCGCGACGGTCATTTTGGCGCCGCCGTGATTTTTGAGAACGGGTACGTTAATCCAGCAGTCGCAATCGAGAATCGCTTGGTGAACCATAGCGGAATGAAGCGCCTTGGCCTTAGGCAATTTGACTTCGCGATAATACTTCTTTTCGTTGGCGGGCATAACGATAGCGCCCGCTTTTTTCGCGGCGGCTTCAATTCCGCTCGATTCGTAACACTTGCGCCAGTTGTCGCAGGTGTTGTCAAAAACGACGATTTCTTTCGCGCCCGCGTCTTTACAGGCGTTAATGATCGCGACGACCAACTCCGGATTGGTATTCGCGGCCAATTCGGGGGCTTTGTCCCAGCCGATATTCGGTTTAATCGTAACTTTGTCGCCCTTCTTGACGAATTTTTCCATCCCGCCAAGCGCGGCGATTCCCTTTTCAAACATCGGGGCGGGCTCGCCTCCGAGCAAAGCGATCAAATCGACTTTTTTACCGTCGGCATTCGCGCCTTCTTGGGCAAGCAAAGCGATAGGATCAAGAACGCTCAACGTCGTCGTGAAACCGGCGAGCGCGACGGCTTTCAGAAATTCGTGACGATTCATTTGCATTTGAATTAGCCTTTATAATTGCGATAATTGAAAATACTTTAACAAAACGCGACTTTTAACGAACTACAGCTTTTAACGAACTACAGCAATTTCGCCAATTCTTGCGCTTTGTCGGTCTTTTCCCAAGTGAAGTACGCGTCGTCGTCCAAAACGACGCCGACGTTCTTCTCCCAATCGAACGAATCTCCGGCGCGTCCGAAGTGCCCGCCAAACGAAGTTTTTTCATAAATAGGACGTCGGAGATTCAAGGCGTCGACCAAACCGCGAGGCGTGAGCGGGAAAATCTCGCGCGCGGCGTCGGATACTTTTTGCTCGTCGACTTTGCCCGTCCCGCCAAGATCGACGAGAACGCTAATCGGCTCGGAAACGCCGATCGCGTAGGCAAGTTGGACTTCGCAAGAATCCGCCAGTCCTGCGGCGACGACGTTCTTAGCAATATAACGCGCCATATACGCCGCGCTACGGTCGACTTTCGTCGGGTCTTTACCCGAAAAAGCGCCGCCGCCGTGGCGCGCCCAACCGCCGTAAGTGTCGACGATGATCTTGCGTCCGGTCAGACCGCAATCTCCGTGAGGACCGCCGACCACAAATTTACCCGTCGGGTTGACGTAATACTTGATTTTGTCGTCGACCAGCTCTTGCGGAAGGCAAGGAAGAATACAATTCGGAATGATCCATTCGCGAATCTCCGCTTGATCGACGGTCGGCTCGTGCTGAGTCGAAACGACGACGGCGTCGATTCGGACGGGTTTGTCGCCGTCGTATTCGACGGTGACTTGACTCTTTGAATCCGGGCGGAGCCAATCGACCGCCTTGTTGAAACGCAAATCGGACAGGCGGTTTGTAATGCGGTGCGACAACGCGATCGGCAACGGCATAAGTTCGGGCGTTTGATTGCACGCGTATCCAAACATCAAGCCTTGGTCGCCGGCGCCGACGTCCTTAGAATCGGTTGAATCGACGCCCTGCGCGATGTCCGGACTTTGACGATCAAGCGCGACCATAACGGCGCACGTCTTCGCGTTAATGCCGTATTCGTCGTCGGTATATCCGACGCGTTCGATCGCGCCGCGAACGACTTGTTGATAGTCCAGTCGCGCGTTAGTGGTAATTTCGCCCGCGACGACGGCGACGCCGGTGGTAACCAGCGTTTCGCACGCGACGCGACTAGCCGAATCTTGCGCCAAGCACGCGTCTAAGACGCTGTCGGAAATTCGGTCTGCCAGCTTGTCGGGATGCCCCATTCCGACCGCTTCGCTTGTGAAATATCGTTTTGCCATAATATCTGCGACGCCTCCTCGACGACGACTCTTCGTTTTGAACGCTCTGTAGGCTATTGTTTGTATACGTTTAGTGTTTATATACGTTAAACTCCGCCCTTGAGAAATTTCGCTCGCGCAAAAAAACCGATATGGACGCCTCTAAAGTTCGAGCGAGACTTCGGCGATCAAACCTCCGCTCCAACTCGATAACATAATATCGCGGGTCGATTCAAACGCAAGGGGGGGCGACCCCGTTTCGCCTTTTGATCGAAGGCGTTCTTTTTTAATCGGTCGTTTCTTTGCTTAAAATCGTTTAACTGTTCTACGAATAAGGAACGCCGCGCAATAATTGTCGTTATTCGTGTTTTTTCGTGGAGAAAAAAATATTCTTCCCCTAGTTTTCGCCGTTTGTTTCGGTATAATCTACGGCGTGTTTATAGAGTAAAAGGAAAGCGACGTTAGCGTCGTCGACCGAACGCGCCTAGTCCTTGTTGCGCGTTTTGAGTAAAGCGCCGACGGTTGCGGCGCGTTGTTTAACGAACGAGTTGAGGAGGTCGGGAGTGCCCTTGTTGATTTTACGAAGCGTTTTCGTGTTGGCGTCGAGCGGAATTGGCGTTGCGATCGTCCGAGGCGGCGCAACGGGCTCCGGAGTCGCCGGTTTGACGACTTTCTTCTTGTTGGTAATTTTGTCGCTCGTCGTCATCGGACTCGATATGGCGTTTCCGAAAAAGAAAATCGAGTGGATTTCCGCCGGTTATTTCGGACTGCTCATCGGCTTGGTGACAACTTACCTTATGGGACTGGCGCTCGAACCGTTCTTTTCCGCGCCCGTCGGCGAATCCGGCGAGTCGGTCGATTCGTTGCGCCAAGGCGTGATGGCGACTTTGTTGCTGATCTTTTGCTATTGCGGAGTCAGTTTCCTACTACAAACGCGCAACGATTTTAGATTTATTATTCCCTACGTCGAATTCCAACGCAACGTCAAGGGAATTAAGCCGTTGATTCTTGACACTAGCGTCGTTATCGACGGTCGAATCGCGGACGTTATGGAAACCAAGATTATCGATAGTCCGCTCTTGATGCCGCGATTTGCGATCGTCGAATTGCAACATATCGCCGACAGTTCAGACCGTAGTCGCCGAACGAGAGGTCGACGAGGGCTCGATATTTTGAGTCGTCTTCAAAATATGCAGGGGGTCGATCTTCAAATCGACGATTCCGAATTGCCCGAATACGAAAATCAGCCGGTCGACCTCAAGTTAGTCGCGTTGGCGAAACATCTTGAAGGCAAGTTGGTCACCAACGATTACAATTTGAACAAAGTCGCCAAATTACAAGGCGTTACGGTGATCAATTTGAACGACCTCGCCAACTCGCTCAAGCCGGTCTTCTTGCCCGGCGAGCGTTTTGAAGTCGACATTGTGAAGTCGGGCGAAGAAGTCGGACAAGGCGTCGCGTACTTGGACGACGGAACGATGGTCGTCGTCGACCAAGGACGTCCGCATATGGCGGAACGCGTCGTCGTAACGGTCACGAGCGTTCTACAAACGAGCGCCGGACGTATGATTTTCGCTCGATACGAATACACGACCAAAAAATTGACGGGCACGACGATCGTTTTAGACGGCGCCAAATCGCAACGAGTCTAACGCGTCGCGCGCTTCTTTTCGACCGACTCGACCTAGCGCGAGTCGGCTTCACCCTTTAACGTCGGCGCGGCGACGCCAAAGAACGTTGAGCGACTCGAATAAAATGTCAAACGAACAAGAAATAGACGTGGACAAAGCTCTATCGACGTTACTCGAACGCGATTCTCGTTTTTCGAAGAAGACCTACGACTTCGTCAACGACGCGCTTTCTTGCGCCCAAAAGCTCAATATTGGCGAAGAGGCGCCTACTGAAACGCTCGACGGCGAAATCGTCGAAGATTCGGACGGTCGTCATATTACGGGCGAACAGCTGTGTCGCATTGCGGTCGCCTTAGCGGTTCAGTCTTACGGTCTAATGGCGAAAACGGTTCTTGAGCAAATGGGAATCTATTCGACAAGCGATCTTGGCGACGCCGTTTATAATATGATCGACGTCGGGTTAATGTCCAAGACGCCCTACGACGCGCGCGAAGATTTCGACGCCGTGTTCGAACTGGACGAAGAATTGGAATCGACGTTTAAATTTGAATATCAGGGAAAACAGCGACGAAACGGTCGTCGTTAATTTCGCGTTTTGAAAACGCGACGGTAAAATCGATTAAAACAAAATCGGTAAAAAAAGGGTTTGATTTTATTTCGGGTTTGTTTCCCTCGTTTCTTTGACGACAAAATTGGCGCCGACTCCTGCGAATGTTAATGAATAATATTCTTATGAAAGCCGACAATCTTGTCGGGTTAGAATACTTGTTGAACGAACGCAATCTTAGAAATAAGATCGATCTAGTCTACGTCGATCCTCCTTACGCGACGGGAAACCTGTTTTTTTGTACGGAAGAACGTTCGTCGACGATTAGTCGCCAACGGGAGGGAACGCTTGCCTATTCCGACCGACTTGTCGGCAAAGAATATCTTGACTTTATGCGCGCGCGTTTAGCGTTGCTATACGAATTGCTCTCGGATCGGGGTTCGATTTACGTTCATCACGATTTTAAAGTCGGATATCGGGTCAACGCCGTTCTAGAGGAGGTTTTCGGCGCCGAGAATTATCGAAATTGTATCGTTCGAGTTAAATGCAATCCCAAAAACTTTCCAAGATCGGGTTACGGAAACACCCTCGATCAGATATTTTTCTATACAAAGTCTTCTCGTCGCATTTGGCACGAACCTAAACAAAAATATTCCGACGAAGAAATTAAAAGGCTTTTTCCCAAGACCGACGTCGACGGTCGTTCCTATACGACGGTTCCTTTGCACGCGCCCGGCGAAACGAAAAAAGGCGCCACAAGTCTCCCTTTCAAGGGGAAGTCGCCGCCGAAAGGACGCCATTGGCGCGCCGATATAGCGACGCTTGAAGAATGGGACAAGCAAGGTTTGATCGAACTATCGTCGACGGGGAATCCTCGAAAAAAAATCTACGCCGACGAACGCCAAGGCAAACGCGTGCAAGACCTCTGGAATTTTAAGGATCCTCCGTATCCAAGTTACCCTACGGAAAAAAATCTGGAGATGCTAAAATTGATCGTTTCAACGTCGTCCAATAAAGAAAGCGTCGTATTGGACGCGTTTTGCGGTTCAGGTTCGACGTTGAAAGCGGCTCAATTATTAGGACGTCGTTGGATTGGAATCGATTCTTCTGAACGAGCGATTCAGGTTGCGAAGAAAAAAATCGATTCCGTTGCGTCGAATCAAGAAACATACGAATATATCGAATTATAAACGCGACGCGCGTCGACTTGGCGCCGTCTTGCGTAAGAAACGCGTTAAAAAGACAAAGGAACACGAAATGATTTCAGAACGAGCGGGTCGTCGCGCGGAAGCGTCGGATTTAATCGACGTAGCCGCGTTGGAACGCGATTACTTTGAAAAACGACCGAATCCCGAAATCGCCGAACAGCGCGTGCGATTTGGAACCGGCGGACACCGCGGCAAAGCGCAAGAATCCTCGTTCAACGAAGCGCATATCAAAGCGATTATTCAAGCGGTCGTCGACTGGAGGCGCCTGTCGAAACAGGGCGCGCCCGAGGTTCTGTGGCTTGGCAAAGACACGCACGCGCTTTCCGACGCGGCGCAAAAGACCGCGCTCGGCGTCTTGGCGGCAAACGGAATCGCGACGCGCGTTCAAGCGCAAAACGGCGCGACGCCGACGCCCGCCGTCTCGCGCGCGATTCTCGCGGCAAATCGAAAGAACGGCGCCAATTATTCCGACGGCGTAATTATCACCCCGTCCCACAATCCTCCTACGGACGGCGGGATTAAATACAACACGACGAACGGCGGAGGCGCCGACGCCGACGTTACAAGCTGGATCGAATCGCGCGCCAACGCGTATTTGGAAAACGAAAATCGCGACGTTAAATTCGTTCCCTACGAACAAGCGTTAGCCGCGCCGACGACCGACGAAATCGACTACGTGGAAGATTACGTCGACGATCTGCGCAACGTCGTCGATATGGACGCGATTCGCGAGGCAAAGATTCGAATCGGAGTCGACCCGTTAGGAGGCGCGGCGGTCGGATACTGGAAGCCTATCGCTGAAAAATACGGACTGGATATTACGGTCGTCAACGACAAGATCGATCCGACCTTCTCTTTTATGACGATCGATTACGACGACAAGATTCGTATGGACTGTTCAAGCCCTTACGCGATGAACGGGCTCGTCGCGCTTAAAGACAAGTTCGATATCGCTTTTGCGAACGATCCCGATTCTGATCGCCACGGAATCGTCTGTCCTAGCGTCGGATTGATGAACCCTAATCATTATCTCGCCGTCGCCGTCGATTATTTGATTCGCAATCGTCCGACGTGGCCGTCGACGCTCGGGATTGGCAAAACGCTCGTTTCGAGCGGTATTATCGACCGCGTCGTCGCGTCTCTCGGACGCCGACTATTCGAAACGCCCGTCGGATTCAAGTGGTTTGTGCCCGGTTTATTTGACGGAACAATCTGTTTCGGCGGCGAAGAAAGCGCGGGCGCGACGTTCCTACGTTTCGACGGAACGCCTTGGACGACCGACAAAGACGGACCCGTAATGAATCTTCTCGCGGCGGAAATGCTGGCGAAAACAGGGAAAGATCCGGGCGTCCGTTACCAAGAATTGACCGCGCAATTTGGAACGCCCTACTATGATCGCGTTCAAGCGCCCGCCACGCTCGCAATCAAAGATGCGTTGAAAAAGACCTCGCCCGAACAAGTCAAGTCGGAGACGTTGGCGGGCGATAAGATCGTCGCGCGCCTGACTCGCGCGCCGGGCAATAACGCCGAAATTGGCGGTCTGAAAATCGCGACGGAGTTCGGCTGGTTTGCGGCTCGTCCATCCGGCACGGAAATGCAGTATAAAATATACGGCGAGTCGTTCCGAAGCGCGGAGCATTTGGCGCAGATTCTCGCCGAAGCGCGTCAAATAGTCGACGAGTCCCTTAAAGACGCGTGATCCGTCCCAAGACGTAAATAATTCAAACCTCGCGAATCCGACGATTTGCGAGGTTTTTATCGATAAGGAGCCGAAATTGACTCGAGAAATTGAATCATACGACAGACTTTTACGCGTCGGCGTAACGGGGCGACGGCATGTCGCGCCCAAAGCGTTGCGTGAAATTTACCAAACGACGCGCGCTTTTTTTGAAATACTGTCCGAAACTGACGCCGACGTCGAATTTCTATCGGGTCTTGCGATCGGCGCCGACTCGATCGCCGCGCGTTTTGCGATCGCGGCAAGAGACGCCGCGCCTATCGGCAAATTCGCGGTCGTCGGAGTCTTCCCGACGCCGCGCCAAGAATACGCTAAAGATTTTTCGCTCGACGCCGCGCCGGGCGAAATCTCGGAACGACGCGCGTTCGAAGAAACGCTCGATCGTTGCGACGCGATCAGGACGGTTCCTAATCCGAACGGCGTTTCTCATTACGAAACCTACGCGTTGTTAGGCGATTATCTTTGCGAGAACGCCGACGTTCTCTTGGCGTATTGGAGCGGCGACGCGTCGAAAATTAAACCGGGCGGAACGACGGACGTCGTTCTTAAAAAGCTCGCAAGGCGCAAAATCGGCGAAGACACGCTCGTCTATTGCGTTTACACGCCCGAATTATTTCGCGAAAAGGACGGCGAGGGACGCGTCGTCTATCGTTCCGAACCGATAGACGAAGCCGGAAAAGTCGCGCTATTGCAAGACGTTCCGACGGCGCCGATTCGATTTGTCGAACGCGACGAAGCAAATAAAGAATTTCGCGAGGCGTTGACGCGACGACTAAAAAAGTAGAATCGCGGCGCTTTTGTTAAACTTCAGATTCCGCTTTCTCCTACGCTATTCGGCGATTCAAACGTTTCTCAAGGCGAAAATAACGAATTGAATTTTTTTTGAAGAAATTGTCAAGAAAGCCTTCGGGTTCTTGATTTTTCCTTGAAAAGCCGTTATATTAAAAATTATAAAACAACGAGTAGCTTAAAACGCCAACCTTGACGTTACGTCGACGCAAACGTTTTTAATTACTCGAGCGCAAAGAAACGAGGCGAAGGGGCCAATGAAAGTCAAGTTGACTATTTATAACGGCGAGAAGGAATACTTTTCGCGCGCGATTTCAACTCCGTGCGTTATTGGACGCGGCAAGCAGAGCGACGTCGCGATACTTCATCCGTTGATTAGTCGTCAGCACTGCGAAATTTACGACGAAGACGGTCAGGTTTTAGTTCGCGACTTAGGCTCGCTCAACGGCACGTTCTTTAAGAACGCGCGCATTGGACGCGGCGTTCCTATTCCGTTCGGCGCGTCGTTTATGATCGGCAGGCTTTCTTTTAAAGTCGAAAAATTTGTCGATTCTATAAACGGCGGTAGTTCTCCAAACGGCGACTTTGCCCCTAGCGACGTCCCGACCGACGTGAAAGAGTCCCGCGCGGAGTTGCGCCAACGCGCGCTCGACGCGCTCGGAGATTTTGAGAAGCTCGATTCGAGCGAACTTGGTCTGGCGCCGGAAAACGAAGAGCGCGACGCGCCGGAAGAACTCGAATTGACGCCGGTAAACAAGACTTCCGTCTCCCCTTCGCAAAACTTCGCGCAAGAAAAAAACGCCAACGTTGAAAAAGCGCGGGAAGAAGACGCGCCAGTCGACGCGCCAGACGACGACGACGTAATCGACCTCGAAAAATTCCTTAAAGGCGAGTTGTAGTCGGATCGATCCGTTCCTTCGCGTTTCGGCGTTTCCTTGATATTCCCCTAACTTTTGGAGACACAGATGTTATCGGCAAGTTCCCGTCTTTGGACGTCGTCGCTTGCGTTCGCGCTGTCGATCGCTTTCGGCGCGTTTGCTCAAGCGCAGGAGAAAAAGATTCCCGACAGACTAAATCCTGAAGTCGTCGGCATTAATAATTTAGCGCCAAAGTCGATTTTTGCGGCGACGGCGTATCCTAAGAAGTCGCTCGACGGCGATTGGAAATTCCAGCTCGCGCCGTCGCCCAACGACGTCCCCTTCAATTTTGAAGCGGAAGATTTTGCCGATTTCGACTGGGATACGATTCAAGTTCCGTCGAACTATCAAACGCTCGGCTACGGCTACCCCGTCTATACGAATATTCCTTATCCGTGGGCTCAGCCGTGGACGCCCCCTTACGTGCCCGACGAAGACAACTGGACGGCGCTCTATCGTCGCGAATTTAACGTCGATCCCGCCGACGTCGCGCGCGACAAAAAGATCGTCCTTCACTTTGACGGCGCGGAATCTTGCTATTACGTCTACGTCAACGGACAAGAAGTCGGCATGGGCAAAGACGCGCGAACGTTCGTCGAGTTCGACATTACGAAGGCGGTTCGACCGAATAAAAATATTATCGCGGTCAAGTGCTATCGTCGTAGCGACGGTTCGTTCCTAGAAGACCAAGATTTCTTCCGCCTTAGCGGAATCTTTCGTTCCGTTTATTATTACGTCCAGCCCGCCGTCGCCGTCGTCGATTCGAAAGTTACGACCGATTTTAACGACGCCGAGCTGAAAGACGCCGTTGCGCGCGTTGAGGTCGTGTTGCAAAACAACTCGCGCCAAGAGCAGTCTGGAACCGCCGTTCTTACAGTCGACGCGCTCAATCCGAAAAACGTCAATCTTGGCGACGTCAATATCGGCGGCGCGGCGCCCAATACGGGCTTTGATCGCGAATTCACGATCAAAGCGAACGAACAAACGACGTTGACTTTTGAAGTTCCCGTAAAGTCGCCTTATTTGTGGTCCGCCGAAACGCCGTGGCTCTATCCCGCCAAGTTGGTCGTTTACGACAAAGATTACGAATCGACCTGCGACGCCTCTTTCAATATCGGGTTCCGCAAAGTTGAAATTAAAGACGGCGAATTACTCGTCAACAACAAGGCGATTCTCGTTAAGGGCGTCGACCGACACGAACATCACCCGTTCACCGGGCACGCGTTGACGACCGAAGGCATGCTTCAAGACATAACGATTATGAAATCGTTGAATATCAACACCGTCAGAACTTGCCATTATCCCGACGATCCGCGCTGGTACGACCTTTGCGACAAATACGGAATCTATCTTATCGACGAGGCGAATATCGAATCGCACGGCATGGGATACGGTAAGGAATCCTTGGCGAATCCGCCCGAGTGGCTCGCCGCCCATATGAACCGCACGCAACGTATGGCGTATCGCGACAGAAACCATCCGTCGATTATCGTTTGGTCTCTTGGCAATGAAGCGGGCAACGGTCCCAACTTCTTCGCCACCTACAAATGGCTCAAGGAATTTGATCCGACGCGCCCCGTTCAATACGAACGCGCGCAATACGACGCCAACACCGATATTTTCTGCCCGATGTATATGTCGGTTCCCGGCATAATCGACTACGCGAAAAAAGAAGCGCAAAAGACCGAAGGCAAGCGTCCTCTCATTCAATGCGAATACGCGCACGCAATGGGAAACAGCACGGGCAATTTCACGCTCTACTGGGACGCGATTCGACAATATAAGCATCTGCAAGGCGGTTGCATTTGGGACTGGGTCGATCAAGGAATCGCGATGCGCGTTCCGAAACAGTCGGTCGAAGACCAGTCGTCGAACAAACACTCCGTTAAAATCGCGGGCGTTATCGGTTCCAAAGACGAAATCGGTCAAATTTTCATCGGATGCAAAACTTCCCCGCGCAAAAGCGAATTGGGGTTGAAAGGTTACGCGATCATCGGCGATCCCGCTTTCGACGATTCGGAAGAACCCGCCGATATTGTAGCCGCCTATGCGTTATACGCGAAAAAAATCGGCAAATTGAATTTTGTCGGAAAAGTCCCCTTTACGCTTGAAGCGCGCGTCTTCCCCTACAATGGAGACGAAGGAACTTACGTCGGAAAGTCCGATTACCAATTCGCGCTGAAACAACAAAACGGCGCCGTCCAACTCTATATTTATAACGGCGAACGCTGGATTTCCGCGACCGGCAAAGTCGATAATTGGCTGAAAAATTGGCACGACGTCGCGGGCGTCTATACGACGAAAGAATTGATCGTCTATATCGACGGTCAAGAAGTCGCGCGCGCCGACTGCGACGAAGCGATCGCCGAGTCCCCCTATCCGTTCGAACTTGGGCGCAATTCGTACCACACGAATCGTCTTGCGGGCGCGTTGCTCGGTTCCGCTCGCGCGTATAGTCGCGCGTTGTCCGCCGAAGAAATCGCGCAAAATTATTACGAGCGCGAAAGCAAAGAAGGTCTTGAATTGTTCGTCGATTTCGACGAAGCGAAAATCGAGCCGACCGACGACGTTTATTACGGTTACGGCGGCAATTTCGGTCCCGTCGACGTTCCTTCCGATCAGAATTTCTGTATGAACGGGCTCGTCGGTTCTGATCGTTCTTTGCACCCCGGTTGCGAAGAAGTTAAATATAACTACGCGAACGTCCTGATCGCGCGCGACGAATCGGACGACAATTTCACGAAATACGTCGTGAAGAACGATTACTCGTTCCGCGATCTTTCCGACGTCGAATTGCGCGTTTCGTTGCTTGAAAACGGCGTCGCGATCAAATCGCAGACCTTCAAGCCGGGCGTCGACTTTGAAAACGTCGCGCCGGGACAAGAAGCGACTTTTGCCGTCGACTTTGCCGCAAAAGACAAACTGGAAGCGAAGTCGGGCGCCGAATATATTGTGAACGTCGACGTTCTCTCCGCCTCGGGCGAAGCGCTGATCGAAAAAGGTTCCGTGTTGCGAACCGATCAATTCCGTTTGCCCGTCTACGTCGCCCAAGACGAAGCGCTTCGAGCGCCGGAGGACAAAATTTCCGTCGACGAGGCCGAATTCCTCCTCGAAACGTACCGTTTGAACTTCTGGCGCGCCCCGAGCGACAATGATCGCGGCAACAAGGCGCCGACTCGTCAAAGCGTTTGGCGCAACGCCGGAAACGAAATCGAATGGAGCAAGCCTTACGAAGTCGACCAAGTCGACGGTTGTCAGACTTTCGAACGCGTCGGTAAGTTCAAGAATATCGACGGAAGCGTGAAAGAACGCCTCGTCGTCGGAGATATGGCGTTTAGGCTCGCCGTCGAAGTGGAGAAAGGCGCCAACGCGCCCGATATGCCTCGAATCGGCGGATATTTTCAGGCGCCGATAAACGTCTTGGAAGACGGTTGGATCGCCGAATATTACGGACGCGGACCGAAAGAAAACTATTGGGATCGAAAAGACGGCTCGCCGATCGGGATTTACCAAACCACGCTCGATCAAGAGGTTTGTCCTTATTCCGAGCCTAGCGAGTTTGGCAATCGATCCGACTGTCGTTTTGTAACGTTTTACAACAAGGACGGCAAAGCCCCCGTAAAATTCCGTCTTACGGCGTTGGACGCCAACGGAGTCAAGACAAACGAAAACGAACAGGCGACGCTCAA
This sequence comes from Thermoguttaceae bacterium, assembly GCA_045599865.1. Lineage (GTDB taxonomy): Bacteria > Planctomycetota > Planctomycetia > Pirellulales > Thermoguttaceae > RUG369. Next base: position 21,890 of record JAZRWW010000352.1, on the reverse strand, counting down.
TTTCTCCGTTAAGAGGGTTTTGGATCGCGATCTGGAATCGGTCGAACACAACTGGCAAGTTCCGCAACGCAACCACGTCTTTATTAACGTCGACTTCCAACAGCAGGGCGTCGGAGGAGACGACTCGTGGGGCGCGCAACCCTACCCGCAGTTCCGTTTGAGCGGAAATAAGTACCGTTACGAATTCAAGGTCGAAGCGCTCGGTATAGACGATTAGGCGTTTAACGCATAGGCGCGCGGCGGAAGACGAACGTCGTTCCGTCGCGCGTTTGACGTCGTTGAGCGTCGCGCCTAAAAAAAACGCGCAACGCGCGTATTAGAACGCGTTGCGCGATTTGTTTTCGAGCGCGACGGATTATCTGTTCGGGGCAAATCGTTCCTCATACTCCGAACGAAATCCAAAATAATCATAATAGACGGAAATACAAAGGTTTTTTTCGCCCAGATTATTCAGAAACTTTTCAATTTCTTTCTTAGAAGGACTTCTTCCTAATTGAATAAAAAGACAGTCGATATTTCTTAACGCGTTTTTTCGGATTTCCAATAGTTTCGAACAGTTAAGATTAAAAATCCGAACGGTTTCCTCGACTTTTCGTTTTCTTTCAGGGGTTGCGTTTTCGTCGGAACGCGGAACAATCCTTCCGTCTTTCGCAAAGGCGTAGTAATCAAGCGGATTTTCTTTCGACGGGTCGATAACGTCGGCGACGTTAAACTTAATTCCATTCTTTGGATCGTCCTTGTATTTTCCACACGACTTGGGACGCGTACAGGATAGAAACAGATTGTTCCAATCGAACGTTTTTTGAGGAACGTCTTTGCGTCGTTCCAAATGCTCAATATGCGCGCGTTCCTTATCGGCGGACTCTATTGGACATTCGCAATACGCGCAGTATTTTTGCTGACGATCATAAAGCGCGTCTCGAATCGTACGGCGATCGCCTTGGTCGATTTTATCCCAATCTTTACATTTACGCGCGATTTGTTTGAAATTTACGGGAGAATCGCCTCGATTAAATCTGTGCATAATTCTCTCCGTTGCCTGAAACGAAAATTCGGTGGATTTCTATATGCTGGAGCGGCGGATAATCCGTTCCAAAATGTTCCGCCAGAAGTTTATACGTCGCGCGTCCTTCGGGCGAATCGGCTTGACCTTCCGCCTCGAGACTTGCGTATCTTTCTAAAGCGCGAACAAAAAAATCGTCGCTTGGAGTGGGCGAAGCGCCAAAAATTCGACTAAGAATTTGCTGGCTTTCGACTCCGCGCGTTTGTCCGTCGACTGGAATAATTTCGCCATATTCTAAGACGCGTATAACTTCCTTTGGAAGCGACGAAACGACTTGGGGACTATGCGTCGAAACGACAAACTGCACGTTCGGAAACGCGTTTTGCAAGTCGATCATTACTCGTTGTTGCCAAGACGGATGCAAATGCAAGTCGATTTCGTCGATAAGAACGATTCCCGGAACCGCCAAAATTCGTTCCGGCGTCATACTGGGCAAATCGGAATTGAGTTCCAGCGCTCTTGACACGAGGTCTAACACAAGAGTTAGAACGATCTTATATCCGTCGCTTAATTGGGATTCCAAGCGGCAAGTTTTAAATTGCGCGTCGTCTTCGTAATCGACGATCAAGTCAAGGGGACTTGCGATCGTTCGTAAGTTTTTGAAACCGGGAAGCGTCTTTTCTATGGCAAGTTGCAACGTTTTATATTCTAACAAGTCGTAATCGAAATTTCGTAGTTCCTCCCAAGCGCGTCGTCGTTTGTCTTCCAAGTAATCGATCCATTCGAACGTCTTTTTGTAATCAAGACGACCTTTAAGAGCGCCGCGATAGCCGTCGTATCGATCAAACGCTTTGCGAAAATTCCGACGACGTTCCGGCTTTCTCACAAGCGCCCTCGACGTTTTGTAATAGGCAAAAACAGGAAAAAATTTGTCGGGCGCTTTATGCGCGTTGATTCGATCTATGACGCCGTCACTCCAAGCGAAAATCTCCTTGTTTCCGCGACCTTCGGGAATTTCCGCTTGCGTCGTCGGCGAATCGTCGCGTTCAAGCGTAACGTCCCAGCCAAACTTGTCGTTTCCATCGACTGCGGTCGCGGCAATTCGCATATAAGGCGGCTTTGAAGAGGGCGTCCACTCGGAAGGAAAAAGAGACGGCTCTTTAATCCACGCCAAGCGAATATCTGTTTCTTTGACTTCAGGCGACGGTACGTCTGGAAAATGAGAAAGAGCGACGCCCAACAAATAGGCGACGGCGTCTAAAACCGCCGTTTTTCCCTCGCCGTTTCGCGCGACCAATACGGTAGTTCCGGCGTCGATCATTTTGGACGGCGCATCGTCAAGCGGGGCGTTTTCGGAATATTCGTCGCGACTAGGGAAAACCAACTCCAAACGTTCGAAACAACGAAAATTATCGAGGGTTAAACTTTTTAATCGCATCGCGCGAACTCCGAAAGCGAAAAACGACCGACCGTTGCGTCGCTCAAAAGCGACGGCGCTAAGCCCCTCGCGATATAATGCAACGTCGTCGAGAGAACGCGTCGGCATTATAACGCCCTACGTCGCAAGAGTCAAGGCTTCTTGCGCTTCCCCCCGCGAAGAAGCGCGATCCAAATCGTCGTCGTATGCAAAAACCGCGCAAAGCGCCGCCTTCGCAATGATTCAAAATAACGCAGTTTTTCCGTGAACGTTTACGCGATAAAACTTAAGGCAACGCATCTCTTCGCCTAAGTCGCGTATCCAAGACGAAACAGTTTCACAAACGGTTAAAACCAAGAAAAAAACTCGCAATCCAATAACGCAATCTCTTGCTAGGAACGTTTTGAAGCGTTACAATAAAGTCGGCGAGACGAAAGTTTCGCGTATTTGAGAACTCGCTAGGATTGTAGGTTTGCGTTGATTGCTCTTTTTGGCATGCGTCGACTTTGTTAAACGTTTTCCTTATTTTTTAAAAAAGTTGGGGAAAGCATAGGTTATTATGGACAAGATGAAAATGGAAACGATCGACGGAATCGCGCGCAATATTGAAAAGCTCGAAAAACTCTTTCCAAATTGCGTAACAGAAACAAGATGCGACGACGGCGCCTTGAAAAAAGCGGTTAATTTCGACGTTTTGCGTCGACTCTTGTCGCGTGAAATCGCCGACGAAAACGAATCCTACGATTTCACTTGGGTCGGAAAAAAAGCCGCCCTAGCGGAAGCGTACAAGCCAATTCGCAAGACGTTGCGTCCTTGCCCCGAAGAAAGTCGCGATTGGAATTCGACTCAAAATCTCTATGTCGAAGGGGATAATCTTGAAGTTCTCAAATTGCTTCAGGAAAGTTACCTCGGCAAAGTCAAAATGATTTACATCGATCCGCCGTATAACACGGGTTCGGACTCCTTCGTTTACAACGATAATTATCGCGCCAACGACGTCGAGTACGAGAACGAAGCCGGATTGTTTGACGAAGAAGGAAATAAAGTCTTCAAAGAAAACAACGTTACAAATCCGCGTTTTCATTCCGACTGGTGTTCAATGATTTACTCGCGTTTGTTGTTGGCTCGAACTCTTCTCGCAGAGAACGGGGTTATTTTTATTTCTATCGACGACAACGAAGTAAACAATCTGAGAAAAATTTGCGACGAAATTTTTGGCGCCGATTCCTTTGTCAGCGACTTGATATGGCAAAAGAAAACAGGAGCGTCGGATGCAAAAGGAATTGCGACTATTACGGAACATATTTTAACATACGTTAAAAACGACGAATACGTAAGCAAGACGTTTGCTAAAAATCGATCGTCTTACGAACTAAAACGTTATCGTTATACCGACGAATATTTGAACGAACGCGGACCCTATTACGTCGATAATTTAGATCGCGGCGGCTTACAATATAGCGATTCGTTAAATTATGGAATCGAATGTCCCGACGGTAAAATTACCTTTCCAAACGGTCGAACGGAGTATGTCGACGACGGTTGGATTTGGAAGTGGAGCAAGGAGAAAATTGAATGGGCGCGAAAGAATAACTTTATTGAGTTTAGAAAGTCCGATTCTAAAAAAAGCGGTTGGGCGGTTTGTTATAAAAACTATTTAAACGTTGACAACGAAGGCAATAGGATCGTTCGTGCGGCGCCTTTTAAAAACTTGATATTAGACATATTAAACGCGCATTCCGCTTCAACAATGAAGGAACTGTTTAATTCAAATCTTTTTAACTATTCCAAACCGTATGAACTAATTCAAAGACTTCTTTCCTTAATTGTTTTTAACGAAGGGGATATCGTATTGGACTTCTTTTCCGGAAGCGCCACGACCGCTCACGCCGTTATGCAACTAAACGCGGAGTATTTTAACAATGTTAAAATACACAATTCGGGGGGGGGGGGCAATTTCGCTATATCTTGGTTCAACTCCCCGAAGCCTGCAATTCCAAGTCCGAAGCGTTTAAATTGGGTTATAAGGACGTTTGCGAGATCGGCAAAGAACGTATTCGTCGCGCGGGCGATAAAATCAAAAGTGAAAATCCGCTGACGACGCAAGGACTCGACGTCGGATTTCGTGTTTTTAAAGTCGACGACTCAAATATGAACGACGTCTATTACGGCGCCGACGACTTGACGCAAGATTTGATCGCGTCGACAGAATCGAATATCAAGCCGGATCGTACCGATCTTGATCTGCTTTTTAGTTGCGTTCTCGAATGGGGGTTGCCTCTGTCTTTGCCCTATAAAACGGAAAAAATCGAATGTTTTACGGTTCATAATTATAACGACGGCGATTTACTCGCCTGCTTTGAAGAGAATATTTCAGAAAAAACGATCATAGAGATTGCAAAACGCAAACCGCTCCGCGTCGTCTTTCGAGATTCGTGCTTTGCAAGCGTCTCAGAAAAAATCAATCTTGGCGAAATATTCAAGCGATTTGCGCCCGACGCTAAGATTAAGACCTTATAAAAGCGTAAGTTCCGAAAACGGAAAACCAATCAAAAAAACGGTAATCGTTCACGGTAAGCCGCCGCATATAATGCGGCGGTTGACGTAGATTTCCCGAAAAACGACCGATTTCAAATTCAGAAAAAAATTTTCGCGCGCGTTTTCCGTGAAAGCTTACAAAAAACGCGAACGACTCGTTAGGATCGTTCGCGTTTCTCCGTAAACTACTTACGCGCCAAGCGTTGCGTTATTTTCAATACATTCCGCCCATATCCGGCGCGGCGGGCGCGGCTTTTTCCTCTTTGGGCATATCGGCGATCAGCGCGTCGCTGGTCAGCATCATCGAGGCGACGCTCGCGGCGTTTTGAAGCGCGGAACGCGTGACCTTCGCGGGGTCGATGACGCCCGCCTCAACGAGGTCTTCATAGACGCCGGTAAGCGCGTTGTAACCGAAAGCGCCTTTGCCTTCGCGAACTTTTTCCGCAACGACTCCGCCGTCTTTTCCGGCGTTGTCGGCAATTTGCATAATCGGAGCGCTACAGGCGCGAATAACGATGTTGTAGCCGACGCGTTCGTCGTCTTCCATACATTCGCAAGCCTTGACGCTGGAGGAGGCGCGAAGAAGCGCGACGCCGCCGCCGGGTAAAACGCCTTCTTCAACGGCCGCGCGAGTCGCGTGCAACGCGTCTTCGACGCGCGCTTTCTTTTCCTTCATTTCGGCTTCCGTCGCGGCGCCGACGTTGATTTTGGCGACTCCGCCCGCCAATTTGGCAAGGCGTTCTTCCATCTTTTCCTTGTCGTAGTCGCTGGTCGAAACTTCGATTTCGCGACGCAGTTGGGCGATGCGCGCTTTGATTTCTTCCGCTTTTCCGCCGCCTTCGACGATCGTGGTCGTATCTTTCGAGACGACGATGCTCTTGGCGGTTCCAAGATCGGCGAGCGTAAGCGTTTCGGGCGAACGACCGAGGCTTTCGAAGAGGACTTCGCCGCCGGTCAAAATGCCAATATCTTCCAACATCGCCTTACGACGATCGCCGTAACCGGGCGCTTTGACGGCGCAAATCTTCATCGAGCCGCGCAGACGGTTGATGACGAGCGTCGCGAGCGCTTCGCCGTCGACGTCTTCCGCAACGATAAAGAGCGGACGACCGCTGTTGACGACCGCTTCCAAGACGGGAATGAAGTCTTTAATGTTCGAGATTTTCTTTTCGAAGAGGAGAACGTAAGGATTTTCCAAAACGCATTCCATCTTCTGAGGATCGGTGACGAAGTAAGGGGACAGATAGCCGCGGTCAAACTGCATGCCTTCGACCCACTCGACTTCCGTCTTGAGCGACTTGCCTTCGTCGACGGTGATAACGCCGTCTTTGCCGACCTTTTCCATCGCATCCGCCAACAGACCTCCGATCTCGGCGTCGTTATTCGCGGAAATCGAACCGACTTGCGCGATGCTCTGCTTGCTTTCCTTGACGGGAATCGCCATCTTTTGAAGCTCGGCGACAACGTCTGCGACCGCTTTGTCCATACCGCTCTTCATATGCAACGGATTGACGCCTGCGACGACCGCCTTCATGCCTTCGTTGAAAATCGCTTCCGCCATAACGGTCGCGGTCGTGGTGCCGTCGCCCACGACGTCGCTCGTCTTCGAAGCGACTTCGCGAACCATTTTGGCGCCCATATTTTCATAGGCGTCTTCGAGATCGACTTCTTTAGCGACCGTCACGCCGTCCTTGGTGACGAGCGGAGAGCCGAAACTCTTTTGAATGATGACGTTGCGTCCGCGAGGGCCGAGCGTGACTTTAACCGCGCGCGCCAATTTGGAAACGCCGCGACGAAGAGCTTCTCGTGCTTCTTGATTGAAAGCGATCATTTTCGCCATAACTATGTCCTTTATATTCGAATACTCTTAATTTTTTTGGAAAGTCGACCTAACGTACGCGCGCTAATACGCGCGAACTACTTGATAATCGCGAGAATATCGCTTTCGCGCATAAGGAGAAACTCGTCTTCGCCGAATTTGAAATCTTCGCCGGCGTAAGAGAGGAAAAGAACGCGATCGCCTTCGGCGACTTGGAACTTGCTACGGGATCCGTCGTCCAAGACGCGCCCGTCTCCGACGCTGACGACGACGCCTCGCGCGGGTTTGTTTTTCGCGGTTTCGGGGAGGTAGAGCCCGCCGGCCGTGCGTTCTTCAGTTTCGTCGCGACGAACGACGACGCGGTCGCCGAGAGGTTGAAGTTTCATACCGCAACAACATTTCGTTTCCGTCGCGGCGTCGCACTTTTTCTTAGCCATTGTTAAACTCCTGCAAAATTATTCTTGAATCGCGGCTCGACGCGTCTGTCGCGCGTCGTCCTGTATGGGTTTTATTGAAAACAACGATCGTCGCGACGACGAGCTACTAAAACGCTCGCGTCCGGCGTCGAATCGCGGAACCGATCACAAAGAAGCAAACGAGGCGCCAAAGACTGACTTTTCGCGTTTTTTATAGAAATAACAAGTTGATCGGCGTTTTTTACCGATCATATGTATTTTACGGGCTTTTTTTGACGCTTTGTCGAATTTTTCCCTAAACGTTTGGCGATAAGATCGGGGACTTTTCGTCAATTTGTTGATAAGTCGAGGTCAATTTGGCAGACGTCGTTACAAGGAAAGTTTGTCGATTTTCATTTTTTTGTCGATTTTTTGACGCTTTTTTTTAATCGGTCTTTCCAAAAACTTTTGTTTTCAATACAATCGTCTGCGCGTGCGATGCGTTATTTGTCAACTTTGTCCTTTGCATTATCGTCGCGCGTCTCGGTTCTTGTCGGCGCGTTTCGACAATCCGACCTACTGGAACCGTGAAATAATTGACGACAAGACGAGGCCGATTTGTTATGTCAGTTCGATTTGTTTATTTTGATCTTGGCAACGTGTTGTTGCACTTTAGCATCCGCCGAATCGTCGGTCAGCTTGCGCAAGTCGTAAACGCCGAAGAAAGCGACGTCCAAGAAGCGTTTTTTAACAATCAAAACTATCGCTCCTATGAAATTGGCGAAATTTCAGAAGAAGAATTTTTCAATCGTTTTCGCAACGCTTTGGGAACGAACGTTGAAACGGAGCCGATGATCGACGCCGTGAACGAAGTTTTTTGGGCGAACGATCCTATTTTGCCGATCATTCGCAAGTTGGCAAAAACAAATTTCCCGCGCGGAATCCTGTCGAATACGAACGAGGGGCACTGGAAATATCTGGAAAACGCTTTTCCAAGGATTTGGGATTGCTTTCCCGAGCATAAAATCGCCAGTTTTGAAAAAAAGGCGTTGAAGCCGTTTCCTGAAATTTACGAGATCGCCTTGCAGGACGCGCGTAAGGAGCTTCCCGATTTAAAAGCCGACGAAGTTTTGTTTATCGACGATTTAGAGGAAAACGCGCGCGGCGCCGCCGAATTTGGATTCAAGACGATCCATTACGTCGATTTCGACCAATTCCTAGGCGAATATAAGACTTTCGGTTTGCCGATTCCTTCTCGTTATTCCGTTGTGGAAGACGAGAACGCGTAATTTTTTCGTTTAATCCGCAAACGTTTATGCCGAGAGCGTCTTTTATAGAAAACGAAAGCGTTGAACGTTCTTATTCAAAAGTCGTCGAATACGTCGAAGCGTCTCTTGCCGCGAAAAATTGGCGATCGGCGGCGAATTGCCCCCTGAAGACGCGATCGCCGAAGAACTTCATATCAGTCGCGAGGCGGCGCGCGACGCTTTGCGCGCGTTGGAAACTTTAGGCGTCGTTGAGAAGAGCGCGACTTCGACGGTTCGTTTAACGGGCAATTTTTCCAAATCTTTTGCCGACGCCTTTGCAATGGCGCTCCTAGTCGGTTCGATCGATTTTTTAGAGATTGCGCGCCTACGCCGCACGTTGGAAATCGAGGCGTTTACGCGCGCTTTTTCTTTGTTTGGCGACGAGAGCCTCCAAGCGGTGGAAAGGGCTTTGATCTGCTTGGAAAACAACGAGGCGAACGATCTTGACAGGGTTGAATACGACGCCGCGTTCCATAACGAAATTATTCGTTCGGCTCAAAACAAGTTGTTGGCGATGTTGTCGGAAGGACTCCTTTCCGTCTATTCGATGCAAATTAAGGGGGAGATTTCCAAGTACTCCCAAGACGATCGACTGAAATTGCGCAAGGCGCGCCGCGATATTTACGACGCGTTGCGCGACGGAGATTTTCAGCTGGGCGTCGACGCGATCGACGCCCAGCTGAAAATCATTGAATCTTATCTTGTTGGGTTTGAACGTCGTTGACGTTTAAATTTCTGCAACCGACTGCGGAAAAACGCAAATTTTTTTCTTTTCTCTTGAAACGCGTCCCTTGCCGGGTTATATTTTAACTAGCGCGTCGGTTTCGTTGGTTCCGTCGCGACGATTAATTTGTCAATCTAGGAATAAAGGGATTCGTATGCGAAGGATATTGACCGAAATCGCGGCGTCGACGGCGTCGCGCGTTCTATGTTTTGCGAGCGTTCTATGTTTTGCGAGCGTCGCGTTGAACGATCGCGTTTGCGGCGCCGAAGGGGACGTCCTCGTGGCAAATTTTGACGGGGACGATTACGCCGATTGGAGCGTCGAAGGAAACGCGTTTGGCGCCGCGCCCGCTAAGGGAACCTTGCCCGGTCAAATGGAAGTTTCCGGACACAAAGGCGCCGGACTCGTCAATAGTTACGTCGGCGGCGATCCTTCGACGGGCGTTATGACGTCGCCGGAAGTCGAATTGACGCGTCCTTTCGTCAATTTTTTGATCGGCGGAGGCGGTCATGGCGGAACCCGGTTTGAATTGCTCGTCGACGGCGCGGTCGTTCGCGTCGCGCGCGGTCCAAATCTCAATCCCGGCGGATCCGAGGCGCTCGATTGGGAGACTTGGGACGTTTCCGATTTGTCGGGCAAGAAGGCGCGGTTCCGCATCGTCGATTCCGAGACGGGCGGCTGGGGGCATATTAACGTCGACGAAATTACGTTGAGCAATAAAAAGCGCGCAGGGATTACGAACGTTCGCGAATGCGTCGTCGACGGCGATTATTTGTATTTTACCATTAAAAAGGACGCGCCTTCCTATTGGGTTCGCGTCGAGGTCGACGGGCGAATCGAGCGCGAATTTACCGCAGGACTGGCGCTTGCTTCAGACGCCAAAGGAACCGCCGATTTTGACGCTTGCGTCGACATGCGTCCTTGGATCGGCAAAAAAATGAAGTTTGTCGTGGAAAAAGCCGACGACGAACTCGAATTTTCGCCCTTGCGCTTTTCCGACAAAGTCTACGACGGCGCCAATAATTACGACGAAAAATATCGACCGCAATTCCATTTCTCCCCGCGCGTCGGCTGGACGAACGATCCGAACGGCTTGGTCTATTACAACGGTCGTTACCATCTTTTCTATCAACACAATCCTTTTGGCGTCAACTGGGGCAATATGACTTGGGGGCACGCGACGAGTCTCGATTTGTTGCATTGGACCGACGAAGGGGACGCGCTCTACCCCGACAGGCTCGGAACGATTTTCTCCGGCAGCGGCGCCGTCGACTTCAACAATACGACCGGGCTCCAAACCGATCCGAACGGCTTGCCTCCGCTCGTTTTGATGCACACGTACAACGGATCGAGCATGCGTTACGGCGAGCCCGCTTCGCAGGCGCTTGCTTACTCGCTCGACGACGGCAAAACGTTCGTCAAATATTCGGGCAATCCGACGTTGCCTCATATAATCGGCGGCAATCGGGATCCGAAAATCTTCTGGCACGACGAAACGTCGCGCTGGATCGTCGCGCTTTATCTCGACGGCGAAGACTACGCGCTTTTCGCTTCTAAAGATTTGAAGAGTTGGGAAGAAATTTGTCGCATTGAAAAACTAGGCTGTTCCGAATGTCCCGATATTTTCCCCTTGCCGGTCGACGGCGACGAAAAGAACGTCAAGTGGGTTTTCTGGGGCGGAAACGGCAAATATCTGATCGGAACTTTCGACGGAACGACGTTCAAACGCGAGTCGGCGCCCCTTGACGCGAAATGGGGCGGGAACGACTACGCCGCGCAAACGTATTCCGACACGCCGGGTCGACGAATCCAATTCTCGTGGATGAACGGCGGACAATATCCCGATATGCCGTTTAATCAGCAGTTTACCGTCCCCCGCGAGTTGACGTTGCGAACGACGCCCGACGGAATCAGACTCTTTACTTATCCGATCGAGGAATTAACGACGTTGCGCGGCGACAAGCTCGAATTGACGGCGCAAGAGGCGCAAGGCGCGATCGAATACGCGCCGACGTCGGGCGAGTCGAGCGATTATAATTTGCTCGACGTCGAATTGACGTTAAAGGAGTCGGAAAGCGCGAGCGATATTTGCGTCGCGTTGCGCGGTCAAAAGATTCTGCTGAATCTTGCGACAAAGACGCTGCAATACGACGACGTCGTAGCGCCTTTGTCGAGCGTCGACGGCGTCGTCAAGTTGCGGCTCGTTCTTGATCGAACGTCGCTCGAAATTTTCGCGAATGAAGGCGCGTCTCAAATTGCGAAATGTTTCGTGCCCGAAGACGAAAACGACGCGTCCGTCCTTAGCGTTTCCGGCGCCCGAGTCGAAAAGCTCGACGTCTGGACGATGAATCGCGCTTGGAAATAACGTAGAAATAACGAACGACGAACAACTTTCGGTCGATCGCGCGTCGTCGACGCGCGAAACGTCGTCTTAGACGAACGCGTTCTCGCCTATTCGTCTTCGTTTTTGAACAACGGCTCGGAAACGATCATCGTGTAGCCTCGTTTCAAGGATTCAAATTCCTCTCTCGCATCGTTTCGGATTTTGCCGTCCAATTCGCGCCGTTCGTCTTCGGAATCGTAAAACTGGCGCAATTTTTCTAGCGCCGCGCGTCGTAATCCGAAGACGTTCCACTCGGTTCCGTTGAAGACGAAAGAACTTTGCTTTGCGTTTATTTTCAACGCTTGCGAGATCGCGTCGATACTCCGTTCGCAATCGTTTTTCGAGACGTCTCCTAACGTCAACGCCGCAAGAGCGTATTCTAGCCAAATTTCGCGTTTTTCGGAGGACAAGCCGTCCTCTTCGACGGCGAGACGCAAATCTTTTAGAATATCGTCTTTTGTCGAACGGTCGACGTTTTTCGGCAAAGACGCAAGAGCTTCGAGCAAACGATTTTTTCCTCGATGAGACGCCGCAAAATCCAATTTTGAATCAAGTTGAAAAAGTTGTTGGCACGCTTCGAGCGCCGCGCGACGATCGCCGACAAGTTCGAACGCCGCGATTATTTTGCATAGCGTCGCGCGTTTTTCTTCGTCCGTCGCGTCGGGGCTTTTCAGCGCTAGTTGATATTTGACGACCGCTTCTTTTATCGAGAGCTTTCGGTATTCCGGCGAATCGGCGCGACGCGCTTTTTCGTAATAAAGATCGCCGCTTAGTTTTTGCGCGTCGGGATAATTGGGATTGTACTTCAGGCAATCGTTTAAATCCGCCAACACGATATCGACGTTGTCTCGCCCGCGTCCTAAGGCTAGAAACGCTCGCGCGCGCCAATAAAGAACGTCGGCAGTCGCGGGCGCCGCCGCTTGTTTGGACTTTGCGTTCAAACCGACGCGTTTTTCAAGAAACGTCGCGCCCTTGTCGCAGGCTTGTTTAAGGAAAAGCGCGGCTACGTCGTAATTATTGGCGAGTTCCTTTTCACCCGACAACGTCAACGCCTGTACTTCTAAGACGCGCGCGTCAAATTCCCACTCGGGCAAACGTTTAGATTCTAGAAGCTGTTCAAACGTTTGAAGCGCGTTCACGCTCGCCTTGCGCGCCTTGTCTAAACTTCCAGTTGCAATTAGACCGCGCGTTTGAAGCCTCCAGAATTTGAATTGACCGACGTCGGACAATTTTTCTGGACGGACGCGGTCGCGCGTCAAGTCAAACGCGCGCGTCAACTCTCCTTGATTTTCCATTTTTAGCGCGTCTATCAGTCGCGCTTCGTCTGCGAATCCAAAGGCGGAATACGCTAACCTGAGACCGACGAGGAGTAAAACGACGGCGGATACTAACGCGTTCGTTTTTGTAAAGACTCGCGAGGGCTCGAGTAGCGCGTTCAAGGCGATTAACGCGTCGCTTGCCGTTTGAAAGCGCTTTTCTCGGTCGGGCTCCAAGAGACGCGTTAGAACGGCGACGACTTTGGCGGGCAATTTGACGCCTTTTTTTTTCAAAAAAACGCGAAGCGGAACAGACGGGGCGTCGGAAAACGGATCGAACCAATCCGAGGGCGCTATTCCCGTTAGTAAGAAGAGATAGGTTCCGCCGAGAGAATACAAGTCGGCCAACGCGTCAAGCGCGGTCGTTCCGTCTTTTGCTTCCGGGGCGATAAACGCGCGCGTGCCGACGATCGCGTTATCGACTTCGATTACGTCGTTTTCCAGACCGTAAAAACCGGCAAATCCTAAATCTAAAACGCGTATTTTGCCTTGGGCGTCCAACATAGCGTTCGCCGGTTTGACGTCTCGATGCGCGATTCCTTGCTCGTGCGCAGTAGCCAATCCAGCGGCGATTTGCCTAACGTAATCCGTCGCTTCGCGCCAATCTAACGAACCGGCTTTTTTACGTCGACCGTCGTAGTTTTGAAAATAGCGTTGCAAATCTATTCCATCGACAAACTCCATTGCCAAATACGCGACGCCGTTATACTCTCCGCTAGAAAACGGGTAAGCTAAAACCGAGCCCGGCGGAATTTTTCCCATTGCGACGCGTTCGGTTTTAAATAAATTAAAACGTTCGTTGTTGCGACCGTCGACCTTCTTCAAAAATTTTACGGCGCTCAAACGTTCAAACACGCAGTCAAACGCTTTGTAAACCACGCCCGTTCCGCCTTCGCCGATAAGTTCGTCGAGTCGATAGGAGTCGACGAATTTTCCAAGTCGCGAGGAGGGATCGTTTTGAAAGTCGCGTTCGATTTCGCTTGACGTGGATTCGACAATTTCTTTCCATTGCGGAAAACGACGAACGTACTCTTCCGTCGGCGTCGACGCGCCTTTTTCAAATCCTAAATCGAGGTCGATTTCCAACAGGCGTTCGAACAGTTCCAGACGCGCCGATTCGCATAAGTCGATCGAATTCAACGCGTCTTCGATCGAAAAATTACGTTCCGGAGTCCATTCTTCTTCAAATTTAAACGCGACTTCAGCTATTCGATCAAATTCGAACGTTTGATCGTCGTTTGCCGACGCGCCTAGCGTTTCGTTCAAAATAGATTCCATTTTCACGTTTCCCAAGAGACGTCGTTAGAACGAATTTGACGAAGGACGACGCGCGTTCAGCAAATCGTCGAGCCATTGTCCTCGAATACGTTCTTTCAAAAGGACGAACTTATTTCCTAAGTTCCGACTTTGCGCAGGGGGAAAACTTGGAATTTGACCAAACTCTTTTTTCCAGAGTTCCGCTACGACGTCGACGATCCTTTGCGCCGTATCGAGTTCCAAACCTGCCGTCTTTGCCGCCTCGTCAAGCGTCGCCTTGGAAAACAACTCTTCAAACAAGATTTCTACAGACGAAACAAATTCAAAAAGCTCGCATATTTTCAAGACGTGCCCGCGAATCGTCCGTCTTGTTAGCAGCAATTCTTTGGCGATTTCCTCATCGTTCCAGCCCAATAACCTTAATTCAAGAATCCGACGTCGTTTCGGATTTTTTCCGAACAAACGCAAAACTTCTTCCGCTTGCGAAGCCATTTCGGACGCGAGTTCAGGCGACGGTTCGTTGCCCGCGACGTTTGCAAGCAAGTCTTCTTCCTCGCCGTTTTCGCCGATTTGGAAATGATCGACTTGGCTAGACTTTCCGCCGCGCTTGTCTGCAAGCTGTCGACGACGCTCGGCGCATACTTTGCGCGTGACAACTAGAAAAAGACCGGTCCATAAGTCGGTTTCTTTTTCGACGACGAGACGACCGACCTTAACGCTCGAACAGAAACTACGAAAAGCGCTGAGCGCGACGTCTTCGCCGGATCGTTGCGCTTGATTAAGCCCCGTCATTTTACTAGTCGCCAAACGCGTCAATTTTTTGAAATAACGGTCAAAGGCGATTTCGATCGCCCTTTCGTCGCCGCCGCTTAAACGCGTTAGCCAATTCGATACGGAATCTTCATAAGTCATTGTTACAATCTCACGTCAATTTATCCAAACGGGACGTCTGATAAACATCGGGTTACTAGTTGCGATTTAGGAACGAACGAAACTTGTCAACGACTCAACGGTCCCGGAACGTTTCCAAACTGTCCCACTGAACCAGGGCCAGGAGAGATCATACTGCTCGAAGCTCTTTGCATAACTTCGGCTCTTTGCGTAACCGTTGCGGACGCAACTTTCGAGCCGTTTAAGTCTTTCACCGACCAACTCGCGTTTTTCGCGTCGATCCAACCTTTTTTCGACGCGTCGTTGTTCACCTCGGAAACGTAATAACGATCGTCTTCGATTTTCGCAATCGTGAGAAGATCCAGTTTTTTCAATGCGACGTCTTGATCTTGCATCGTCTGGTCTTGAGTCGCGTAAAGTTGGAATTTTTCGCCGATTTGGGAATAATCGTCGAGGGAGCCGACGTAATCGCCAAGTTTACGACGAACGGCGGCGCGACTTCCGCGCGTCGCGACGTCGTTTGGAATATTGTTCAAAACGCAATTCAAGGCTTTAAGACCGATTTTATTGGTTTCTTTAGACCATTGGGCGTTCGCCAAAATTTTACCGGTTCGCGCCAAAAATTGCAAGTCGGTTTCTTCTGCGGGAGGCGTCGAATCGACAATTTCCTTGAGAACAAACTTTTCTGAAACGTTCGACATATACCTTTCCGGAGTTTGTTTCGTCGAAACGCCGTAAGTCTTTTGCGAGCGCGTCGCCGTTTTCGAATAAGCGTAATTATACGCCTCGACAAGAGTGATCCGACCGTCGACCAAACCCGCGTAGTCGGCGAATCCGCTCGATATTCCCTCAAGTAAGTAATACGCGAACGAGCCGTAGAATCGACCGTCCACGTCGATTTCCAACGCTTCCTGACCGACGGAGCAACTCGTCAGCGCTGCGAAAGCGCCGCCGTTTCGACGCGCAAATCCTTGGGACCCCTTCCCTATTTCGATCAGCTCGCGCGCAAAATCTCCGCTTTCGGCATTCTTGTCGTCGTCGATCGACGAGTTGCGACAAGCGTCGAAAATAACGAGAACTTCATTCGCCGTCGCGCCCTTTAAGACGTTCAATACGTCGACGAGCGGAATCAAGCCGAATTCTTTTCCCTTTTCAACGACGTCCTTCGCCTCGTTTAATTCGCTTAAATTTTCTTCCGTCGCAAGCGCGTCGATCGGACAGACGAAACTTCGACCTTGAACGTTGATTCCGTGACAACCGAAAAACACAATCAAACGTCCATAGTTAGCGTTAGCGGCTTCGTTCAATTTTTTGAGAATCGCGTCGCTTGTCGCCTTTTCGTCGGTCAATAACGTCGAAATCGCGTAATCGAACGTTTCTTGAACCGCTTGCGCGTCGTTGACGCAACCTTGCAACTCGTTTAGACCGTTTTTTTCGGACGAATACTTGTCGATTCCGAACGCGAGCAGACGCGTTTGCGGTATGACGGAATTCGTTGCGTCGACGTTTGTTCGCGCGTTTGTTCGCGCGTTTGTTTGCGCGTTGGTTCGCGCGTTGGTTCGCGCGTTGGTCGAAGGCGTTTTCGCCGTTCCTTGCGTCGCTTGACGTTGCGTGGCCAACGTCTGATCGACGGCGCTATAGCCGTTCCAACCGTATTGGGCAAACGACGAAGCCGTCGTTCCAAACGCGACAAACGCTACGAACAGAAACAATATTTTTTTCGTTTTCATTTGACGACCACTCCCTTCGTCGGTTTTGAGGTTCGTTTTTTTCCTACCGCTTTGTTCGCGCTATCTTTTGAGGCGGAACCGACTTTTTTATTTGTCGCTTGAGTCGTTTGGCTTTGTCCTCGCGCTTTTTTCGCCCTAGTTTGCGCGTCTTTTTTTTCCTTCGCAAATTTTGGCTCAGTAAACGTATTAGAAAGTTCGTCGAAAAGTTCCGTCGGAATCGACGCTTTAATTTGCGCGTCGCAAAGCGGATATTCGACGTTTCCGCTACGATCGACGGCGACGGTTCTTTGGGCGATTCGAGCGGTCGTTTCTAGGTACGTCGCCAGTTCTTCGGCGCTAACCGTTCCGTTCTGGTCGCCCGCGACGTCGGCGGAGCCCTTCAAGCCGTCGCGCAACGTCGAATAGAAACTTCCAACCAAGCGATCGTCAAATCGCGCGTTTTTCGTCGCGATACGAAAGTAGGCGAATTTTGTCGTTCCGCGTTCGTTTTCGTCGTCGGCTCCGCGCGTCGGAATACGTTTCGGGTCGACTCCGTTCAAGACGCGAGAATTTACCCCGTTTGAACCGCGCGTCGCAGCCTTCGGAGAATTCAAGGCGACGACAAAAAAGGCGCGTTCCAAAGGCGCTTGTCCGTCGTCCGCAAAAAGAAGCGCGTCCTCTATTGCGTTTAACGACATAAGGCGCGGGTCTTTCGCGTCGACTATTTGGGATTCGTCGACGTCGCTTGGAGCGAAGAACGCCTCGCCCGTCGCTTCGTCGGAGACGCCTAGGCTTGTCAAGTATATCTGAACCTCGCAAACGCCGTCTTCGTTTCGCAGACGTCTTTCTTGCGTTTCGCCCGGTAAGAGAACGAATTTGTCGGGCTGTTTTAACGCCTTTAGCAGCGCGTCGAGCGTCTCGCGCGTCGGACGTTTTTTAGGATCGCGCGACGAACCGAAATAAACGAGCGCGTTTTCTTCGGGAACGCCCGAAGCGATCAGCGCGTCGCGAAATTCGCCGAACGCCGCGTCGTTGTTAGAATCGTTGGACGCGTCGATAAAAATCGCCCAGCGATTTGGGGGCGACGAAGCGTTTTCAATTTTCGAATCATCGGCGCGCGCCGACGCGTTTACGCCAAGCAAGACCGCAAACGTCAACAAGATTCGTTCGGTCAAACGTAGCATCGTCATATTGCTCTCCTATTTGTCTGTCGGAGTCTAAAAATTTCGCGGAAATTTTGAAACCCGCGTTTAGCGTCAAATTGGAAACTCGCTCTAGTAAAATTCGATCTCTTCGGTCTCAACGGCTTCTTCGACGCTTTCATAAAACGCCTCGGGGTCTTGCTCGAATCGTTCCAAAGCTTCCGACGAAGCATAGCGCAACGAAAAACAAGCGTATGGCTTTTGACCCTCTTTGATTTCAAGTCCATCGACGCGAGTTAACGTCGAAGGTCTTTCTTCCGTCGGAACCGTTCGCATATTGGACGGTCCGGAACCGCGCCTGCCCGTCAATCGATAAAACGCGACAAGAATTGACCCGACGTCGTCGTTTTGCCTCGCGCCTTCGTTGTTTGCCGCGACGACGAACGGCTCGAGTATCGCGTTGGAGTCTTGGTCTTCGTTCATAGTTCGCGTGTAAAATCCTGAAATAGTATGACGTCCAGGTTTTTTGACGACCCAAAATCGCGCTTCGCCAAGGGACGCCAAGGGACGCGCGACTTCGGTCGGCTCGGCTTGTTTGATTATTTCCGACTTTGCGGACGCTTCGTTCGACGCGTCTTTCAGATCGTCTTCCGCCTCTTCCTCCGACGCGGGGTCTATCACGCTAAATTTTGGCGCGACGTAAGACTCGTATTGCGCGAGAAAGTTGCGTCCGTCGACCAGGGCTCTAACGCCGACTCCAAGCGTTGGAACTCGCGTTAAATTATAGGCGATGCGATACTTTTCGCCGACGTCGAGCGGAACCCATAACGCGCCGTCGATTTCTTTCGGAACTCGTTTTTCGATCTTTCCGTTTTTGACGACTTCGATCCAAACGCTTACGGAATCGGCGAGATCGTCGTCCTCGTTGACGTTTCCCAAACGCGCGTCGACGTCCTCGTCGTAGGCGATCTTCGAGACGATTTTACACTCGGACGCGTCGTCGCCGTCGGCGGTTTTGAGTCCGGACAAAACGCCCGAAAACTCGAAATAGGAGGCGTTTGCGTCTTTGGGAGAACCAATTTCGCAACGAAACGTAGGAACGTTCCCTTTCGAAACCGCCTCCGAGTTGAACTCGATTTCGACCAACACGTCGCTCAATTTCTTCTCGACGCTCCTTTTGAATCTTTCGTTAAACGAATTACGGAACGCCGCCGCCGCGTCTCGAGCGCGTTCCGAGACGAATTGGCGCGATATAGTGAAAACGTCGACCATAAGGCTTAATTTGCGCGTCTTTTGTTTTTTCGCGGCGACGTACAATCTCGTCGCCACTTGTTCCGCCGCGTCGTCGACTACGTTCAAAAGAGAGGCGGATTTGATTTTTGCAAACACGAACGGCTCGGCGTTGGGCGACGCCACGACGTACGGCGATTGTTCGGCGGTTCTCGTCTCTAAATTTCCGATCTTCTCGCGCGAGATAAGGAGATCGCAAGTATACGTTACGTTGCGTTGAACGTAATTCGATAATTCGACGGTCGTGATTTCCCCGTCGCCGTTTTCGTCCGCGTAGCCTTTTAAGCCCTCGACGAGCCAATAGGTGAAATGAGAAATTTCCTTGCCGTTTTTGGAGATCGCGCCGCTCGTTTGATTTGCCGAGCAACTTGCCAACGTCGCGACTTCGAAATCGTCCTCTAGCGGCAAGTAGTTAAGAACGTCGCGATATCCGGCGCCGTTTGAGCCGCGCGTTCCGCCGGAATGGCACGCGTCGAACGCTAAAAAAACGTTTTTTGCGCGTAAGTTGTTTGCCCCTTCGCGCAACTCGCTTGCCGCGAGCGCCGTAGAAGGAACGACTGAAGTTACGCCGTTTTGGGTCTTGACTTTCGAATCCTTCGCCAGCAAATACGTTTTGTCGTCGACCGCGTCGCCGTGAGAACTGACGTATATAAAAACAACGTCGTTTGGACCTACTTTGCCGTTTAACTTTTCGTTTAGACCGCAGAGGACGTTTTCGCGCGTCGGAGATTGCGAATTTTTTACGCCGAGCGATTCGTCGCAGTACGCGTCGACGGAAAAACCGAGACTTTCCAATCGTTCGATCATCATTTGCGCATCGACGTCGACGAAAGGAATATCCGGCGCCCCATGGGCGTCGAATTTTGAAACGGCGACGACCATCGCGTAACGACGGGGAACGGCAAACGAAGGAACGACAAAAAAAACGCCCCATACGACAAAGGCGAGCAGAACGCGCGACGTCGTTTGTTTTGAAACATATTGGTTGATCATCCGACAAATTCTCCCGATTTGACAAGCGACGCAAAAGTCGACTTTAGCGCAAACTTTTACGACCCCGACGAGCCTTTCTAAAAAAGTTCAAATATCGTCCCGACGAGAACTCTAACCTCTTATTTTAACAAGCCTAGAAACAAGAAGTCAAGCAGACGATCATTCTTTTACGTTGTAAACAAACTTTTGTTAAAAATTTTGTACGATCAAATTGGTTTTACGTTTTATGCCTATTGTACTCCTTGACCTGAAATTTTTCAGACAACGCTACGCGCTCCAAAGTTTTTTCCGTCTTTTTTCGGGAAAGACTCGAAGACGAGAAGCATACGTATAACGCTTGCGCTAGGGCGTTTATGGGGAATATGGTAATCCGCGGAAAAATTGGCGGACGAAAAGTGTTTATTTTTATATTTTTTTTGAAATTTAAAAAACTCGTTTTTCGCTCGCACGGCGTGACGCAAGCGTTTTCTTATAAATTTATAACCGTTGGTAAAAATCGCCGCGCGTCGGCCGGCGCCGTCGATACTTGCGCGTTATTTTTTGTTAAAATATAACTATTATAAGGATTATGCTAAACAAGGAGGCGTTTTTAAATATTTATGTCAATCTTCTCCGATACTACGAACGCAAGGCTCTATGATTTGTTCGGAACGGATTCCGACAAGCGCCGAAAAGTCGTTTCGTCGAATGCCTCTTGGGAATATTTCGACGAAAATTTCCAAGGAAGGATTGTAAAATGAACGCTCGTATTGTCCGCAAAAACTCTCTTGCCAACGTCTCCGAATCCCTCGTTTCCGACTCTGTTTCAAGACGCGCCGTTCTCGAAAGGCTCAGACGAATTATATTCTCGCGCGCGCGGCGAAAAGCGGGAACGCTGGTCGTCGCCATTGCCGCCGCGCTTGCCGGAACTTCCGCCGCCTTCGCGCAAACGGAACTTGTCTTCGATCCGACCGCAGACATAACCGTTGGGGCGGGGGATATGTTGACTGTCTACAACGACGAGCGCGACTTGCTGAATCCAAACAACGATCCGTCTAAAACGATTACTCTTGACGGGGGCGTTTTCGTTTATGATAGTGAGACGGAGGGAGAGTTTGGTAAAGATTCGTCTTCTAAAGACTGGACTTGGGGAAGCGGCGGAGGAACAATTAACGTCAATAATTCCTCTTTGGAAATTAAAAAGACTTTGGGATATGTTGACGAAACGGGAAACACAAAAGCTATTTCCTTGTCAAAGGGCGGAGACGGATTGCTTTCCTTATCTAACGAAACAGAGGACGACGTGTCATATCTAAACGATTTGGTCATAAGCGGAGGATCGATCGTTTTAACTGGAAAACTCAATCTTGGTTCTGAGTCGTCAGAGGAAAATTATTCTATAATTAAATTACAGAACCATTCGAAGCTAATTGAGATGCTCTCTAAGTATGATTTTCCTGCCGACCTTGTTGACGGCGTCCAAATCGACAGAGATAGATTCGTCGAAATTTGTGGCGGCGATTCTCCTGACGAGTTAGGCTTAATTCAGACTGTAGGAACCAATTTTAACTCTGAGGGAACAATAGCTATTTCCGGTTGCGTAGGAATTCAAACCCATTCGGTGTTTGGCGGCGATCGGTTGAGTTTGAATTTACACAACGTCGATATTAAATCGAGCGGTCAAGAGGACAAAAAATATTTAGAGCTATGGAACAACGGATATGGAA
>JAZRWW010000351.1:0-15746 GCA_045599865.1 Thermoguttaceae bacterium | reverse complement strand
ACGTCAACGCGTTCAACTGGGGGTTCTAAATGATTTGAAGATTCCATTACCTCCTCTAGACGAACAACGAAGGATCGGGAACTTTTTATCTCGTTTTGATGAAAAAATAAGAATCAACTGTCGAATAAATGATAATTTATTGGAACAGGCGCAGGCTATTTTCAAAAGTTGGTTTATTGATTTTGAACCATTTATTTCTGGAGGTTTAAAATCATCTCCCTTAGGAAATATACCAATAGGTTGGGAAGTAAAACAATTAGGAGAAATTACACAACATATTACGGAACGTGTAAAAAAAAGAGTATGTAAAGTTCTATCTGCCGTAAATACGGGAAATCTAATCCTTTCGGAAGAATATTTTTCAAAACAGGTGTTTAGTAAATCCATTGAAAAGTACATAGTGGTTGAAATCAATGACTTTGCATATAACCCGGCAAGGGTAAATATCGGTTCGATTGGAATCAATGACTTAGGTTTTGTTGGTTGTGTAAGTCCTGTCTACGTTGTTTTTAGAGTAGAATCTGGATATTGTCATTTCTTTAAACTTTTTCTTCAAACATTGCGTTTTAAAGAAGAAGTCAAAGTTCGATCATCTGGATCAGTTCGTCAAGTTATGAATTATGACAATTTTAGCTTGATACAGGCAGTCTATCCTCCAAAGGAAGTTGTTGAAAATTTCAACAGCGTATACGAACAATTTGTTAAAATCATCAATTTCAATAGACAAGAAAATCAACGTCTCGCCAAACTTCGCGATACGTTACTTCCTCGTTTAATGTCAGGCGAACTTGACGTTTCTGAGGTTGAACTTTAAACGGCTAAATTATCATTTATCGCTTGATTTTTAAAGATTTTCTCATCAATATTAGCAAGCGTTTTTGCAATCTTCCGTTGCGTTTGTAGAGATTCAGGAACGTCGACCACCAGACTGTTAATGTCGTTTTTGTTGACAGAACCGAACACAGTTCCGCTTTCACGTTTTAACAAGTTTGAAACGTTGCGCCTCATTAAGTAATACAGGAACTCTTGATTTCCATTTTTCATACGCAACGCGCAAACGCCGCGTCCTAAGCATATGTTTTCGCAGACGACGTTGACGTCGCCAACCGGGGCGCGAACGCTCATAATCACGTCTCCGGCTCGCGCTTTTTTTAGAGGCGCCGTCGTAAAGACGTCAAACGTCGGGTATTTTTCTCCAAACGTTCTATTTCCTTGTAAAAAGGGCATTCCCTCGCCGACCGAATTATAGAATTCAGATTTAGGCGATTGTCCCATCGTAACGTCGGCGATTTCCTCTAATCGAACTTTCACTTTATTTTATTCCCATCGAGCGCAACCGTCAAGTATTCCTTGACAGTTGAAATTTCCTCTAACTCGCGTTCTTTTAATATGTTGGCAATGTGAAAACTAACGTTTTACTTCGAGGTCTCAAAAAGGTCTGCAATTTGCGCCTGTGTTAATCAAATCGCATTGCAGGAGTTTTTCAGACGCTCGGAATCGATAGCAAACCCTTTGACCAAATAATCTCGCAAACGAACGGTCGCCCAGCGCCGAAAAGCCGTTCCAAAAACGCCTTGAACGCGATAACCGATCGCGAGAATCATTTCGAGCGAATAATAGACCGTCTCGTAATTTTTCCCATCGGCGGCAGTCGTCAAATAATGTTTGACAACTGAAAATTTATCTAACTCTTTTTCTTTTAGTATGTTGAGAGCGTGTCGACTTACCGTTTGCTTCGAGGTCCCAAAAAGGTCCGCAATTTGCGCTTGCGTCAGCCAAGCGGAACCGTCGCGCGTCGTTAGTTGCACTTCGCCTCGTCCGTCGGGTTTTTTATATAGAATAATTCCAGTTTTGTCGTGCGTTTCGTTTGGGACGTCAGAACTCATACCCGATCCCTTTCAACTGCTTGCGAATTTCCGCTTCGAGCCGTCGCGATTCGTCAAAGAGCGTCCCCAGTTCGGAGGTCAGTCTTTTCATTTTTTCGTCGAACGGCTCGCCGTCGTCTTGCCGTTCCTCGATTCCGACGTATCGACCGGGCGTTAAAACAAAATCTTGCTTTGCAATTTCTTCGGTCGTAACGACGGCGCTAAAGCCTTTGACGTCCTCAAAGTTTCCGTCGACGTAAGCGTCGTAGGCGTCGGCGATTTTTCGAATATCTTCGTCGGTCAATTCGCGCAGTTTCCGAGTAACCATCGTTCCCAATTTACGCGCGTCGACAAAAAGCGTCTTTCCTTTTTGTTTCTTTTGACGCCCAAGGAACCATAACGAAACGGGTATTTGCGTCGTATAGAACAACTGAGTCGGCATAGCGACGATACATTCGACTAAATCGGCTTCGATAATTTTTCGTCGAATCTCCCCTTCGCCGCCGGTTTGAGAAGAGAGCGATCCATTCGCCAGCACCATTCCCAACCGTCCTCGCGGGCTTAAATGGTAAATCATATGCTGAAGCCACGCGAAATTTGCGTTTCCAGCCGGGGGCAAGCCGAATTTCCAGCGGGGATCGTCTTTGAGCTTGTCGGCGCCCCAATCGGAAAGATTGAAGGGCGGATTCGCCATAATGTAATCGGCTTTCGTCGTCGGGTGGCGATCGTCAAAGAACGTGTCCGCCGCGTAATCGCCCAAATCGGCGTCGATTCTGCGAATCGCAAGATTCATTTTCGCCATTTTCCAAGTCGTCGGGTTGGAATCTTGCCCGTAGACGGAAACCTTGTTCAAGTTCCCGCCGTGATTTTCCACGAATTTTGCCGACTGCACGAACATTCCGCCGGAGCCGCAACAGGGATCGTAAACGCGCCCGTCAAAGGGACGAAGGACTTCGACCAGCGTTCGCACGACGCAAGACGGCGTGTAAAACTCGCCCGCTAGTTTTCCTTCCTGTTCCGCGAATTTCGAGAGGCAATATTCGTAAGTTCTTCCCAACAAATCCTTTTCAGCGGCATAGTCGGTAATTTTAACGTTAGTGAAAAGATCTACGACGTCGCCCAGTCGTCTTTTGTCGAGTTCGTCTCTTGAAAAATTCTTTGGCAAAATCCCCTTGAGGCGTTTGACGTTCGCTTCGTCGTTTTCGACGGCGCGCATGGCGTCGTCGATAACTTGCCCTATCTTTTCCGTGTGAGCGGCGGCGGCGACTACGTTCCACCTTGCTTCTTTTGGCACGAAAAAAATCTTTTTCGAAACGTACTCGTCGCGGTCTTCTTCGAAGCCGTCCCCTTCGGCGATAAGTTCCGCGCGTCTCGCTTCAAAACTGTCGGAAATATACTTCAAAAAGACGAGTCCTAGAACGACCGACTTATATTCGGACGCGTCGAGATTTCCGCGCAACACGCAAGCCGCGTCCCAAATTTGCTTTTCAAATCCGACGTCGCTAGTATTTTTTTCAGTCATAATACGAAAACCGTACTTTCCTCGCTTTTCAAACGGCGAATCCTAATAAACTCGCCGCTCGAAGAATTTCTTTTTGAATATCCTCTGGTTTTGTTCCAACGATATTTCTTGAAACTTGGTTCCGCGCGCTTCGTAAACGCCGCGTAAACTAACGATTTGTTCAGGAGTAAGTTCATACGAAGCCTCGGATCGATTCCAAAAAGCAAAGGAACGTTCCCGCAGTATTTTGACAAAACGAAAGGAAATCGTCAAGCCCGAGGGCGTATGTTTCGGCGACTTATCTTATGTCTTATGACGTCAAGACGTCGTTATAGCCAATCTCTTAAATCGTTTTTGGAGCTTGTTAAAATACGGCATATTTGACAATTTTAACATTTTTTACAATTTTCCTAAACGCGTCTCTTATTTTTTAAAAGCGAGGAAAGCGCCGCCAATAAACAAGCGCTTGCAAACGATTTCTTATCATAATATAATCAACTAAGTTAGAACGGAACTTAGCGCCGTTTAGGATCGTAAGTTTGTTTACGCGCCAAACAATTCTCCCAGCGAAGGAAACAAATTCGATGAAACAGAAAAAATTAAAATTACTTGAAGTCGTTCGTAGCGTTCTGTTCGCGTCTATGTTCGCGTTCGTCTTTTCCGTAGCGACGGTCGACGCGCAAGTTAAAGACGCAAAAACAAACCCCGCCGCAACGGCGACGATAAAAGAGGGCGACGGCGATTGGGAAACGGTCGCCCAATTTGTCAACTCGCAAACGCCGTTCGTCGTTCGACTCGATCTCGAAGGCGTCAATCTCGACCAAACGGGCGAATCGTTGACGCGCGTTTTTCACAATGTTTTATCGAAAGCCGGTTTCGACGCAATTTCGGAAAGGCGTTGCGAGGAGGCGTTCGCCCGAACGATCGCCTCGTCGGTCGTCGCGGGCAAGTTCGCTTTGACGACGATTAGCGGCGGCGCCTCCTTGCCGAAAATTTACGTCGTCGGCTTTTTGACCGACGACTCGATTCAATGCGTCGGAGTCGTTTCAACGAAGGACAAAGGTCTTGCGCAACTCGACGTATGGCGGAATTTGGCCGCGAAATACGAAGTCAAGTTGTACGAGCGCGACTCCTGTTTCATTTTCAACCCGACGCACGAAGAAGAAGAACTCGACGAGTTGCTAAAAGGCATCAAAGCCGAGCCCGCTCCGGCGATCGAAAAATTCTTTAGCGACGAGTCGGCGACTTTTGCCGCATACGTCGCAAAGTTTCCGTTGGAACGTATTTTAAAGGAAAACGGCGTAAAACTCGACAAAACCTTTAAAGAGTTCGAAGGAAAAGGCTTCGCGATTAGCCCGCTCTGGAACCTCTGCAAGGAATCCTTCGAAAGCGCGGAAATTTTGCTCGACCTGAACAAATTGACGTATTCCGACGTCGTAATGTTCGCGGACGAAGAATCGGCGGTCGACGCGCGTAAACAACTTGAATCGTTAATCGACGCGCTCGCGATCGCGCAAACTAGCGTAGCGGGCGACTCGTCCCTTGTTATGGAAAGTTTCGGGTTGCAGGATTTGTCGCGCGAATTGACAAGGGCGGCGATGCGCAAGGGGCTCCCGCGCGTCGAGGGAAATCGATTAGTCGACGATTCGACTAAATCGTCTAGTCCGTCCATAGCGCATATCGGAATAGCGGTCGGCTTGTTATTGCCGGCGGTTCAAGCGCCGCGCCTCGCTACTCGTCGAGTGCAATGTACGAACAACTTAAAACAAATTATGCTGGCGGTTCATAATTTTCACGATACCAACGCGTGGTTGCCGCCCGCGTATACCGTCGACGCCGACGGCAAGCCGATGCACAGTTGGCGCGTTTACTTGTTGCCCTTCCTCGGAGAAGTCAAGCTTTACGCTCAAATCCGACTGAACGAACCTTGGAACAGCGAGTGGAACTCGCAATTCCATTCGCAGACGCCCGACGTTTATCGTTGTCCCAAAGACGAAGACTTGCCCGAAGGAACGACGCGATACTCGTTTGTCGTCGGCAAAAACACGCCTTTCGCCAAGCCTGCGACCGTCGACAAAGACGGAGCGTTTTCGAAAACGAAACGCGCGAGTTTTGCGATCATAACCGACGGAATGTCCCATACGATTTGTATCGTCGAACGCAAAAAAGCGGTTTGCTGGATGAATCCAAATGAAGAGTTTGACGTCGAATCGCTGGAAAACGGATTCGACGACTCCAAAGACGACTGCTTGCAGAGTTCGCACGCCGGAGGCGCCAACGTCGGAATGTTCGACGGCGCCGTTCTTTTTGTTCCCGATTCGCTTTCGGGGGAAACACTCAAAGCGTTAGGAACGATGAACGGGGGCGAGGCGGTCTCTCGGGAAGACCTTAAATCGCGGTAAAACGCCAAACGTCGAACTTCAAGACTATCAAACGTTAATCGAGTCGTATAGAAAACAACTCTTCCCACGAAGGAAATTTTCAATGAAATTGAGCAAATTAAAATTATTTGAAATCGTCCGTTTCTCGGCGTTAGCGTCGGCGCTCGCGTTCGTCTTTTCCGCCGTAACGGTCGACGCGCAAGTTGCAAACGCTAAAAAAGCGCCCGCCAAGGTTGTAAAAAAGGCGCAAACTTCCGTTAAGGTTTCAACGACCAACTCGAACGAAGCCGATTGGGACGCGGTCGCCCCGTTTGTCAATTCGCAAACGCCTTTTGTCGTTCGAGTCGATCTCGCGGGAATCGATCTCGACCAGACGGGCGAATCGTTAAAACGCCTTTTCGACGCTTATTTAGAAAACGCCGGATTCGACGAAGATTCGAACGCGCGTTGCAAGGCTGCGTTTGAAAAAACGGTCGCTTCGTCGGTCGCTACGGGTAAAGACGCGTTGGCGGCGTTTTGCAACGGAGCGTCTTTGCCGCGCGTTTACGTAGTCGGCGTTTTGAACGACGACTCGTTGCAGTGGGTCGGCGTCGTTCCAACGAAAGGCAAGAGCGACGAAGAACGCGAAAAGTTGCGCGAATTGGCGTCGAAACTTCGGTTCGAACTTTACGAACGCGAAGGTAATTTCATTTTTAACCCGGCGCTCGACGAAGAGGAACTCGACGAACTGTCAAACGGTTTCAAAACCGAAGCCAACCCCGCAATTCAAGGATATTTTGACGACGCGAAAGCGACCGTCGCCGCGTATGTCGCAAAATTCCCGTTGGAAAAGATATTGACGGAAAACGGCGCGGAACTCGACGAAGCGTTCGACGTCCTCGAAAAGGGAGGCGTTCCGATTCGTCCCGTCTGGAACGTTTGCAAGGATTCCTTCGAAAGCGCGGAACTTTCCCTCGACCTTAACGAATTGGTCGCCTCCGCGTCGGTAACGTTTGCGGACTCCGAATCGGCGATCGGCGCTCGCAAAGAACTCGAATCGTTAATCGACGCGTCGTCCGACGTCGTCGTTAAGGCGATTCGCGAGAACGGGGGGCGGGAAAAGTCGCAACTTATGGAGAATTTCGGCTTGTTCGATTTGTCGCGCGAACTAATAAAAGCGACGATTCGTAAGGCGTTTCTCCCGCGCGTTGAAGGAAATCGATTAGTCGGAGACGCAACCGACGGAGTCCTCTTTGCGTTTGCCGGACCGGCGGTCGGACTTTTGCTTCCCGCCGTTTCGTCGGCGCGCGGCGCGGCTCGTCGAATGCAATGCACGAACAACCTGAAACAAATTATGCTTGCGGTTCATATTTATCACGACGTTCAAAATTCGTTTCCGCCCGCAAGCACGGTCGATCGCGACGGCAAGCCGATGCACAGCTGGCGCGTTTACTTGTTGCCTTTCCTCAACGAGACCGAGCTTTACAACAAAATTCGTCTGAACGAGCCTTGGGACAGCGAGTGGAATTCGCAGTTTCATTCGCAGACGCCCGCCGTTTATCGTTGTCCCGACGACAAAGACGCGCCCGACGGAACGACGCGTTATTCGTTCGTCGTCGGCGAGCAGACGCCCTTCAATAAGCGCCCAAGCGTAACGGAAAACGGAGCGTTGTCGACCGAAGGTCTGCCAGGTCTGGCGTCTGTAATCGACGGGACGTCGAATACGATTTGCTTGATCGAACGTAAAAAAGCGGTTTGTTGGATGGATCCGACGAACGAGTTTAATATTGAATCGTTGGACGACGGCTTCGACGTTTCCAAAGACGACTGCTTATGGAGCGCGCATAAGGGCGGCGCCAACGTCGCAATGTTTGACGGCTCCGTTCGCTTCATTGCCGAAACGATCGCGCCCAAACTCCTCAAAGCGATGGGAACGGCAAACGGACTCGAATCCTTCGTATACCCGATCGATTGAGATTTTCTTTTCGCGTTCCGTTCGACAGGCGCGTCGTCTCCTTGCGAGGCGACGCGTTTTTTCTTTGAATTTGAAAAGTCGCGAGAATATCAATATGTGAAAATTTCTAAAGGGCGGTTGTTTTTTACCACGCGCGACGCTATAATAATTGCAAGGTTGAAACGTAAAACGAACGGAGCCTTAGGAAACGCCGTCAATGAAGCGAACGCCAAAAAAATTCAAAAGACCGCGACAAAGCGTTTTGTCGCTTTATTACGAGTCGATTCGCGCCGTTAGAACAAACCAATTAGCGACGGAACTTGCGCTAACCGACAATTATTATTTCAAATTTGTTTTTGGTCGTTCCGAATCGACGTCGAGCCTTCAGCGTTTGCTTAATACGTTTCTAGCCGTCGTCGGCGAACGACAAGTAAAGAGTCTGACGCTCAAAGACCCGGCGCTTAACCCGCTTTTTTACCGTCAGAAATCGGCGATTTTGGACATAGTCGCCGTCGACGAAACCGACCGTATTTTTAACGTCGAAATGCAGGCGTATCAAGAGAAGAATTTGCCGGAACGTTTTCTTGATTACGTATGCGGTCTGTATTCTCGTCAGTTGAAAGCGGGCGAAACTTACGACCAACTAAATCCCGTCGTCGGCGTTATGCTACTTGACGATAAAGTCTGGTTAAAAGCAACCAAGGAATTTGACAAAGAAAATTCCTTCGAAAAATACAAAGATCGTTATTTCGACAAAGTCAAGTTGACGTCTCGCTATACGGGCGTCGTTTATAGCGATCATTTGACGATCATATTAATCAGGGTTCCCGATCCGCGCGTCTCGACGGAAGAACTCATTAATAGAACGGGCGATCGTAAGTTGGCGTTTTGGCTCAAGACGTTGGCGTCGCCAAACGCGGCTTACGATAAAGAATTAGACGCGTTCGAAGCGGAAGAACCCGGCGTGAAAGATTTGAGGAAAAATATGAGAAGTTTTTTAGCGGGAATTGGCGGGCAGTATTTTCTTAGAGGACGCCAGAGAAGCGGCTCGATGTGGGATCGCGCTTGGGAAGGAGGCAGACAAGACGGAGTGGACGAAGGGGAAATCAAAGGAATGTCGTACAGCTTAACCGAGTATCTTGAAATAAAGTTTAATAAAACAGGGACGGAAACGGCGCCTCTGCTAGACGGTATGTCCTGCGACGAAATTAGGGCGCTTACTCGATTTGCTTATGCTTGCGACGATTACGACGCCTTTGTTAAACGCGCCGAAGAAACGAAACATTGCGGTCAGCTTTCCTAAAATTTCGCTAGTTTCTCCCAATGTTACTTGCCGTCGTCGCGTCAAAAACGACGGCGTTTCCTCCGGCGTCAGATATGGAGACGAAATGATACGTCTTAAGAACGTTGGTTATTCTTACGGTTCAGACGTCAAGCCCGCCCTTGAAAACGTTAATTTGACGATTCCGCAAGGAGAGTTCGCGTCGATCGTCGGTCCAAACGGCGGGGGCAAATCGACGCTTATTAAATCGATTCTAGGTCTAATCAAGCCGCAGTCGGGCGAAGTCCTGCTCTTTGGCGAAGCGCCCCAAAAAACGCGTTATCGCGTCGGATACGCGCCCCAACAAGCGCGCGTCGACTATCGCTTTCCGATCAACGTCTTGGACGTCGTATTAGCCGGACGTTTCGGAGTCGGAGGCGACAAGCCTAACGAGCCTTGGAGCTGGAAAAAACTATTCTTCCGATTCAATTCCGAAGACAAAAACAAGGCGATGAACGCGCTCGAGAAAATGGGAGTCGCCGATCTTGCGCGAAAGTCGTTCGGAGAACTTTCGGGCGGTCAACGCCAGCGCGTTCTCATCGCGCGCGCGTTGTGTTCCGAGCCCGACTTGCTCGTTTTAGACGAGCCGACGAACAACGTCGACCCCGCCAACGCCGAACGATTCTACGAACTGCTCGCCGACTTGAATAAAACGGCGTCGATTCTGATGGCGTCGCACGATCTCGGCGTCGTTTCAAAACTTGTCGACAGCGTGATTTGCGTCAATCGAACGGTGCAAGTTCACCCGACGTCGGAATTTGACGGCGCGCTGGTGCGCGAACTGTACCATAGCGACGTGCGTTTAGTGCGGCACGACCATCGTTGTAGCGAAGCCGGACACGTCTGTAGCGACGATTCGATCTTTTAACGGAAATAAGGCGCCCCTGTTGTCGCGTCCGATTCGAGCGATATAATTAGACGGTTAAAATTACCAGACGCGCGCGAGGCGCGCGGACGCATACCAAAATAAAGAGTCGTTAAATGAGCGAAAAACTGCCTTATAAAGTCGCCGATATGAGCCTTGCCGACTGGGGACGCAAGGAAATTATGTTGGCGGAAAACGAAATGCCCGGTTTGATGGCGTTGCGTCGTAAGTACGGAGCTATTAAGCCGTTGAAAGGAGCGCGCGTCGCCGGAAGTTTGCATATGACGATCCAAACGGCGGTGTTGATCGAAACGTTGCGCGAACTCGGCGCCGAAGTTACTTGGGCAAGTTGCAATAAGTTTTCGACCCAAGACCACGCCGCCGCCGCGATCGCCGCGACCGGCGTGCCCGTCTACGCGTGGAAGGGCGAAACCGACGAAGAATACGACTGGTGCATCGAACAAACGCTCTATTTCCCGGACGGACGACCGCTCAATATGATCGTCGACGACGGAGGCGACCTCACGCTCTGCATTCATAAGCCCGGACACGCCGACATTATCGGCGGAGTCAAAGGCATTTCCGAAGAAACGACGACGGGCGTTCACCGTCTCTATCAAATGTTTGCGCGCGGCGAATTGAAAATCCCGGCGATCAACGTCAACGACAGCGTTACAAAAAGCAAATTCGACAATCTTTACGGTTGTCGCGAATCGCTCGTCGACGGTATTAAACGCGCCACCGATATTATGCTTGCGGGCAAGACGGCGGTCGTCGCGGGCTACGGCGACGTCGGCAAGGGTTGCGCGCAATCGTTGCGCTCCTACGGCGCGCGCGTCCTGATCACGGAAATCGATCCGATTTGCGCGTTGCAAGCGGCGATGGAAGGTTACGAAGTTACCACGATGGACGACGCTTGTTCGCGCGGCTCGATCTTCGTAACGACGACGGGCTGTTGCGACATTATCTCCGCCGAACAAATGTCCCGTATGCCGAACGACGCGATCGTCTGCAATATCGGGCACTTCGACTGCGAAATCGACGTCGCCGGTCTTGAAGCCTATCCCGGAATCAAAAAAACGCAAATCAAGCCGCTCGTCGATCGATATACCTTCCCGAACGGAAATTCGATTCTGCTTTTGGCGGAAGGTCGTCTTGTCAATCTTGGTTGCGCGACGGGTCATCCTTCCTTTGTGATGTCGAACTCCTTCACGAACCAAGTTCTGGCGCAAATCGCCCTGTGGACGGAAAACGAAAAATATCCGTTAGGCGTTCATTTGCTACCGAAAAAGTTAGACGAGGAAGTCGCGCGATTGCACTTGGAAAAACTCGGCGTGAAGTTGTCGACGTTGACGCAAAAACAAGCCGACTATCTCGGCGTCCCGGTCGAAGGTCCTTTTAAGCCGGAATTTTACCGTTACTAATCGTTCTGTTTGTTGCGAGACGCGACGTAAAATCGCGTCTTGATTTCGTAAAAAATCGTATGGCAAGAAGCCGCTCGACAAGACGTGTCGACGCGACTAGACCTAAGGAGTCCAACGTGCCCAATATTCAACCCTTCCAAGGCTTGCGTTACAACCTTGCGCAGATCGGCTCTTTGAGCGACGTCGTCGCGCCCCCTTACGACGTTATTAGTCCCGAACAACAGGACGCGCTTTACGCAAAGCACCCGAACAACGTCGTGCGTTTGATTCTCGATAAAATGACGCCGACCGACGACGAGCAAAACAACCGTTACACGCGTAGCGCGCGAACGCTCAAAGAATGGAAAGAGTCGGGCGTCCTTGTCAAGGAATCGAAACCGTCGCTGTACGTCTATCATCAAATCTTCGCCGTCAAGGGCAAGGAATACGTCCGTAAGGGCTTTATGTGCGGTTGCGAAGCCGTCCCGTTCGGCGAAGGAATGGTCTTCCCGCACGAGTTGACGATGAGCGGTCCGAAGGCGGATCGCCTGATGTTGACGACGACCTGCAAGACGAACTTCAGCCAAATTTTCGGGCTCTATCCCGACGCAAACAACGAAGTTCAAAACATTCTCGAGCAGGCGGTTCTTGGCGTTACGCCCCTGGAAGCGACGGATAAAGACGGCGTTCTCAATCGTATGTGGATCGTCGACGATCAAGAAGTCGTCTCGAAAGTCGTCGCGTTAATGGGACCGAAGCCGATCTTCATCGCCGACGGTCATCACCGTTACGAAACCGCCTGCAATTACCGCAAGCAGATTCGCGAGCAAGGCTTGTTGACGTCGGATCACCCGGCAAATCACGTCTTGATGGTCTGCGTCGCAATGGAAGACCCCGGTCTGATCGTCCTTCCGACGCACCGGCTCTTCCGCAACGTGCCCGCCTTCTCGCAAGAAGACTTGTTTGAAAAGCTCGGCGCCTATTTCCGAATTTCGACCGTCGGCGAAGGAATCCACAACGCGCATAAAGCCTGGAGCTTGATCGAAACGCTCAACGATCAAGGAGCGATGGCGCTCTACACCGCCAAAGACGGCAAGTGGAATCTGATCCAAATCACCGATTCCGGCAAGGAAAAGATGGCGGAAGTCGCGGCGGAACATCAGCCCGAATGGCAGTCGCTCGGCGTCGCTATGTTGCACAGTCTTGTGATCGATACGCTTCTTGGACTCAAAGGACACGAAAAGCCCGAATACGTTCACGACGTCGACGAAGTCGCGCTCAAGTTGAAGAACCCGAACGAAAACTTCCCGCTCGCCGCGCTTGTTATGCCCGCCGCCGTTCAGCAGATTCAAGACTGCAGTATGGCGTGCGAACGTATGCCTGCCAAGAGTACGTACTTCTATCCGAAATTGATCACCGGTTTCGTTTTTAAGCCGTTGGAATAATTCCAAGGCAAATTCGAACGACTCGGCTTAGATCGGCGTTTTGCGTTTAGCGCGAATATGCGGCGCGTGCAAAACGCCTTTTTTATCTTGAAAGACTATCAAGGGAGACGTTATGATCGCGATTATCGATTATGGCATGGGGAATCTTCGGAGCGTTCAGAAGGCGTTTGAGCGACTTGGGGTCGAAGCGACGATCACGTCGGACGTCGAGACGGTTCAAAGCGCGTCGAAAGTCGTTTTGCCGGGCGTAGGCGCGATCGCCGACGCCATACGCGAATTACAACGCGCAAAAATGGTCGACGCCATCTTTCAGACGATCGAATCGAACAAGCCGTTTTTAGGTATTTGTTTAGGCTTCCAAGCGCTCTTTGAAGAGAGCGAGGAGAACGGCGGAACAAAGGGACTCGGAATCTTTAAGGGACGCGTTCTTCGTTTCCCAGAATCGAAAGAATACGTCGTCCCGCATATGGGTTGGAACGATCTGCAATTTAAAAAAGACGTTCCAATCTATAAGGGCGTCAAGCCGTCCGATTACGTCTATTTCGTTCATTCGTACTACGTCGCGACTGACGACGATTCGATTATCGCGACGACGACCTCGTATGACAACGTCGAATTCTGTTCGTCGATCGCGCGAGGAAACGTCTTCGGAACCCAGTTTCACCCGGAAAAAAGTCAAGACGTCGGTTTAAAGATTCTTCAAAATTTCGCAGAATTATAACCTACGATAAAAAAACGCCCTTGAAAACATTAAAACGTTTCAAGGGCGTCGTCGAACTATGACGAAACAACGTTTGGCGTCTTCTTTATTCGGCTACTGAAATATCAAGCGTCTCGGAGCTGTCGCTATTTACGTCGCTCGGTCTTTCCGACTCTTTGATCGCCGCCGACTTAGCGCGATAAGCCTTATATCCGCCTTCCAGCGCGTCAGACGCTTTCCATTCTCCTTGCAACGTCTCTATCGTCGCTTTGTCGGTATCGTCCATTATGCTCGACGCCGAAGTTAAAGCGTCTTAATACGCGTCGGATATTTCGAATATTGCTTAAACAATTCCGCGACGTTGATTTTCTCGTCGCTACGTTCAAAGCTCGATTCGCGAAAGACGACGCGTAAAGGACTGCGAAGCGCCGTCGCTATTACGGATTCGATAGAAACGCGCGCGTCAAAACAAGCAAATAACGCGCCTTCCGCGTAATTGTGAACCGTCGCTTCGCCGATGCGTTCGAGCTTGTAAGGCAAAGAAAGCGAAAGACCCCAGTCTAAAACGCAACCAAACAACAAATCGAGTTCCGTTCGGTCGGGCTTCACGCTCAAGATAGTCGGATCAAGAAGGCTCTTCGTATATTCCGAAGGGTAGTAATACGCGTCCGTCATATTCCCTTCGTCGACCTTAAACACGCGAAAACCGACGTCTAAATCGGGTCGATCGAGCGCGTGTTCCGACTTGATTTTCACGCCCGCCCGGCGGATTCGTTCCTTGCCAATCTCGCAGATTGTTTTGTAGCCGGCCATAAACGCAAAAGACTTTTTGTCGCAAAGCTCAGGCGCCTGAACCATAATAAATTGACGATTTCCCCCGTCTTCCGCGTTTAATTCCATTACCGCGTGCGCCGTCGTCGCGCTACCCGAAAAGAAATCAAGAACGATCGCGTCGTCGGGTAAATTAGCGACTTGCAAAATTCGACGAAGAAGCCGCACGGGCTTAGGTCCGTCGAAATAACCTTTGTCGTCGAACAATTTCTTTAATTCTTGACGTCCCTCTTGATTATGACCGACGTCTTGATACTTCCACATTGTCGTCGGCGTCATTCCCTCTTGTATTTCGCTTAGAAACCTTTTTAATCGAGGGACGTTGTCGCCGTCTTCGCCAAAATAAACGCGATTATCCTTTATTAATTCTTCAAATCGTTCTTTTGACGTATTCCAACATCTTCCTGTTGCAGGATATACGACTTTTCCGCGAGGGGTCGTTATAGGGTAATCGTAAGCGGCGGAATATGTCTTTACCGTCAAATCTCCAGAAATCCAAGGACCTCGCGGGTCGGCGTCAGGATTTTTATACCGCGCGTCCGCTTCTTTTGTACGAGGTAATTTTCCAATTACAAACTCGTCTTTTCGTGAAGCATAGACCATTATATAGTCGTGACTCGACGAAAAATATTTAGCGTCGTTTTTCGGCGAAAAAGCGCGTTCCCAAACGACCGTTCCAACATAGTTGCTAGCGCCAAAAACTTCGTTGCAAATATTCTGTAAATTATTCGCCTCGTTGTCGTCGATCGAAATAAAAATTACGCCGTCGTCGCTCAACAAATTCCGTGCGAGGAGCAACCGGGCGTAAATCATTGACGCCCAGTCGGAATGAAATCTCGGATTAGAGGCGTTGTTCTCTTTGAACAGAATATTCCCCATTTTGTCGAATCGACCGACAAATTCTTCGTATTCCTGTTCGTCCATCGTATAGTCGTCGGGATAGACGAAAGCGTCGCTACCCGTATTGTAGGGCGGATCGATATAAATCAATTTGACGCGCCCTAAGTAGGACTCTTGCAGGAGCTTGAGAACTTCGAGATTATCCCCTTCAAGATAGAGGTTCTTGGTATTGTTCCAATCGAGGCTTTCTTCGAGACAAGGGCGCAAGATTTTGCGCGTGGAACGGAACGCGTCGGCGTAGGCGTCTTTTTTGCCGACCCAAGTAAACTGATACGCTTCGGGATCGGAGGAAACTTCGCCGGTCAGCGCTTGCTTGAGCCGTTCGAAATCGACGACTTGCTTCAAGCGCCCGTCGTCGTCGCGCGCTTCGGTTACGCATTCGGGAAAGAGTTCCTGCAGTTTTCGAACGTTTTGCGCGACTAGATCGACCGATTCTTGCGGTAATTTTTCCACGGGCTTCTTCTCCTCCTCTTTACAAACGCGCGTCTTCGGAACGCTACGTCGACGTTAATAATAAGCAAAAATCGGAGAAAAACAAGGCGGCGTGAAAAAATCCCGCCGTTAGGCGGGCGTGGAAGCCGCCGATTACATATCGGCGGAC
>JAZRWW010000350.1:0-11608 GCA_045599865.1 Thermoguttaceae bacterium | reverse complement strand
CGCTTGTGCGTCGTAACGAGCGCGTTGATTAGATCGGGAATCGCCGCCTGAGCTTCCAATTTGCCAAGCGCGTACGCCGCGCGATTGATCGTGGCGACGTCGTCGGAGCCGCGCAACTGGCGTCGGAAAAATTCGATCGCTTCCGTTCGCGCGGTCGTCTTGCGCTTGATTCCGTTGATAGCGGCGTCGCGCGCGTCAAGGTCGGGGTCTTGAAGCGATATTTTCCCCAATTCGACAAGCGCGGCGGGCGTTCCGATCGAACTCATCGCTTGCGTCAAAAGAACGCGTCCTTCGGCGTTTTTACGCGCGGAATCGTACTGCGCGATCAGGGACGAGAGCGCGCGCGGATTGCGGACTCTTCGCAACGCCTCGCGCGCGCGTTGATTTCCGTTTGTCGCGCCCTGATAGAGGAATTTAATTTCTTTGCGCCAAAACCTCGTTTCCTTTTCCGCTTCTTCGCGCTGGCGATATATTTCCGCTTCTTGTTTGGAGACGTTGCGTCCCCCGACGCGTACAAGACCGCTTTGTTCCATTCGTTCCTTGTTCGAAACCCAAACGCCGTTCACTTTGACGTGTTGCAACGCTTTGCGCGCTTCTTCGTTTTCCGGATCTAATTCGACGACGCGCAAGAAATGCTCGTCCGC
Source organism: Thermoguttaceae bacterium (assembly GCA_045599865.1). Classification (GTDB taxonomy): domain Bacteria; phylum Planctomycetota; class Planctomycetia; order Pirellulales; family Thermoguttaceae; genus RUG369. The sequence goes on along the minus strand of JAZRWW010000350.1, from coordinate 10,964 downwards.
GATCGCCGACAATTTTTTCGTATTCGCCCAACGCGCGATTTTTAACTGCGATTCGACGTCGTTTTTTTGGAGCGGCGCAAAGGTTCGGTAAGAAATTTGTTCCGGGCGCAACAAAGTTACTTGTTTCGTTTGATCGACTTCGACAAGCAACCTGCCGCCGAGCGTCGGCTCTATTTCAAAGACTTCGCCCGCGTTCGAGTTCGGATTTTTAACGACGCCGCGAACCGCGCCGCCGCGTAAGATCGTTACGCCGCCCGACTGCGCTACGTTGGGAACCTGCGCGAACGTTCCGCTCGAAAGAACGCAAAGAAACGCAAGGACGCTCGCGTGCAAACGCGAAACGCGAGATATTCTTGAAAGCGCGCAAAAGACCATTATTACTTTCCCGTCCGTTAAACGTTGCTTGTTCGATGCGTTTTGCGACGTCAAAACGACGCCTTCGTCTTTATCGTCCGTTTGCAAATCAAACTTAAAAACGCGTGAATTTGTCGAAACATAAGGATTGTAAGCGTTTTGTCGACGCTAATATCCTAACGGTAAGCGTTCTAATTTTCCGCAAACGCTTACAACAAAAAAAAACGCCAAAGGACTTCCTACCCTTTGGCGTTTTCTCCGTTCGCTTCGTCCCAACGCTTCTTTGACGTTCGAAACCTCGTACTTTTTCGACGTCGAAAAAAAATCGAACGACGTTCACAACCCTAAAACGTCGCTCAAAAAACCGGGCGCGCTTAAACTAATCGCGTCGTCTGTTCCGTTCAACTCACAGGGTGAATTTCTGCGATCGAACGTCCCAATTTACGTTGCGTCGCCGAAGAACTCGACGATGCAACGCGACGACGAGTCGGCGTCGCGGCGTCTGTTTCGCTTTTTAAAAAGGACATAATTTTGCTCTGCGCGACTTCCTGATCGTGCGGAGCGCCCATCGTCTCCACGGCGTCGGAAACGCCCATCAACACGGAACGCTTAACGCCTTCGCGAATCCATTCGAAAAAATTGAAATCCATTTCTTCCCTCGACTTTGATCGTCCTTCCAAAAAAAGCAACGCCGCCGACTTCCTTTCCTCAACGTCGACGGCGCAAGGATAATCAAAAGCGGAAATTGAGTCTAGGGCAATTTCTCAAAAAAATTTTGGATAGTAATTCCAACCGTCGAACTTCATTCGGCGGCTTTTCGCGAGCGCCAACTTCAAATCAACGGCTTGGAACGCGCGCGACCGCTTGAGGCAAAATCTCGTCGATCGGCGCGTAAAATACAAGCGACGCCTGCGAATCAAGTTGAGTCGGGGTTTTGTTGATCACGACAAAGGGCGTTCCGGCGTCGCATTCGCGGGGTAGCCCGGCGGCGGGATAGACTTGCAAGGAGGTTCCGAGAACGATCAGCAGACGAGCTTCCCACATAGCGCGTTGCGCCTCAACATAGGCGCGTTCGGGCAAGTTCTCGCCGTAAAACGTAACGTCCGGCTTCAAGACGCCCCCGCAAGCGCAACGAGGCGTTCGACCGACGGCGAGGTCTTCGCGAAAATAGTCGGACGAAAATTGTCTCTCGCAAGTCAGACACGAGGCGGTTCGCAACGTTCCGTGAATTTCCCAAACGCGCGAAGAGCCCGCCGCGCCGTGAAGTCCGTCGATATTTTGCGTAACGACGTCGACGCGCTTGCCGCAACGTCGTTCCAGTTCGGCGATCGCAAGACAACCCGAATTCGGCTTCGCTTCCGTTATTATACGATAAAAAGGCGCGAAATTTGCGTAAAAACGTTGCGGATCCTCGCAAAAGGAATCGATCGAAAAAAATTCTTCCGACGTCGTTTGATAGACGCCCGACGACGAGCGAAAATCGGGAACGCCGCTGCTGGTCGACGCGCCAGCGCCGGTTAGAAAGGCGATTTTTGACGCGTTCGCGACCATTTCCGCCAAAAGTTGAATTTGCGCGTCGCGTTCTTGTTCCGTCGCCTTGTCAAATATCAACGTTTTCATTGGAAGCCTCGCTATTGAATCGCAACGAGATCGTTCAAAAAAAGTACAGACCGTCAAACGTCGATTTTCGCGTCGTCGTCGACGTTTGATCGCCTATTTGCGCGTCTCTTGAATTTCAGTTTCATATTGCTTGGCAATCTCATCGATTTTACGCTCAAACGCCGTCAAAGAGGGAGTCGTCCAGACGGCGGTTTGAACCTCTTCAAGCGCGGGGTAGTAGTTAATGGCGTCGATTTTTTCGCTCAATTCTTTCGGAAGGGATTGGGCTCCGTATTTCGTCTGGAGATTACGATAAATCGTATTGTAAATACCGGTTTGAACGCCTGTTTGAATCCAATCTTCTTTTGTTTCTCCGAAATGTTCCGCAATTTCTTCCTCAAAGAAGAGAAACAGACCGTCGTATTTATTCATTGTTCCGCCTTTCTGTTTTGCTATTTCTTTCCTAAGTTCAGGAACCGTCATCATACCGGGACGCTTTTTTCCCAAGCGCGCAAAGTAGTGAAAGGACGCTATAGCGCCTTGTTTTGCGCGTTCGTCCGATTCGGGCGATTCGAGTAAAAGACGAAACGTCTCCGCCAATTCAGCGTCTTCTTCCATCGTATGCTTCTTATTTGCAATTTTCGTCAAATGCAAAAAAGTTCGCATTACCGGCTCGCAACTTTTGATCGTTTCGAACGGAATATCCGCCGCGTAGACCGTTTGAAATTTGAAGGACGGAACGAATTCCTCCAAACCGTCGATATTCCAAACGACGTCGCTCAAATAAGAAGGGGGCTCCTTCGAACTCGGTCTTGCGAAAAAAGAATCGGAAACGGCGCGGGCAAACGTCCGTCGGCGTCGGCGTATTTGTCTTTTTCCTTACTCATACGTTTAAGAACGGCGGCGACGTAACTAAGCAACTGGATAGCGACGTATGGATCGTCCTTAAGTTTGTGTTCCGACACGATCACAAAAACGGCGCGTCGTCCTTCCTTACCCGGTCGGTCTTTCATATCGACCGCAAAAAAGACGTCGCCGATCGTCTCCGCTCCGTTCGGCTCAACGTCGCGGGTCGGCATAACTCGCAACGTCGACAGATCGATCTGTTCGAGCGCGGTCGGATTAAGAAACTTCGAAAAAAAGATTTTTGCCGACGTTTCGTTGGAAACTATATCGTAATAGTACTGATCGTGGTTGAGTTCCTCGTCGACCGACGGAGCTTTCTCGAATTTACCTGCGATAATTATATTCAAATCGGTTTTCGACATTCCGCTTTGTCTCCTTGACAGCGACGTCTTCAACCTTGATCATTCCGTCGCTCGCTTTACAAAGTAGTCGAACGCGTTCAAAAAAAACGAAATCGCTCTAACGGCGACGTCGTTTCCGCTCGTTATTCGTCGTCTTCGTCTTCGTATTCGAATTCGTCGTTGCCAAACGCGTATTCTTTTTCTGCGTCGCGTAGGAAGTCTTCAAGCGTCTCGTCGTCCTTCGCAATGATCGCGCGTCGTCGGTCTTCGTCGTTTTCGTCGTCGTTTTCAACGCAGTCCTCCAACTCGTCGATTTGCGAACGTCGATTCTCTTCTTCCTCGCCCAAACGCGCGCGTTCGTACTTGCGTCGGAAATATTCGCGGTTCTCTTCTTCGCGCAAGGTTTTTTCGTCGACGGGGAACTCAAATCGCAACTCGTCGTCTTCGTCGTCCCAATCGTCTTCTTGCCCGGTTAAATTTGAAACGAGCGTATGCGTCATCGCGTCGAAGACGTCGGATCGAGAAAGTCCTTCGTCTCCGTTGATCGACAAACGATCGCACGTTTGCCAAAAGACGACGTAACCTCGCCGCTCGTCTTGGAATTTTAAGGCGATCGCGGTGCTTGTCAAATCAAGATAGAAAAAGTTGATTTCGTAGCCGGTCAAAACGCGATCCGCGACGTAACGCTTAATACGCGCTTCGTCGATTTCGTCGTATTCGGCGTGCATTTCGCCGACGATCTTTTTCGCGGCGGCGTCTAAGTCGACGTCTTTGGGGTAAATCGCCAACGACCAAAAACTTCCGTCGGGACTGTCGACCGTAATACCGTAGGTTCCCTTGTCCCACGTTTCCGTCTGAACAAACCAGTTGTTCGGGTAGATAAATCGGACGCCTAAATCGTCGTAAACCTTAAAATTCTTAGCCATTGCCGCGCCTTTCTCAAACGTCTGCGAACTACTCGTCGACGTCGGCTTATTCTTTGCCCTATCCGCGCCGATCCGAGCCCGTATCGGCGACGCTATTTCTTCATTTTCTTTTTTAACGTTTCTTTTTTACGTCTTCGACCAAGCGGTTCTTTCCGACGACTTCCTCAATTAATTCGGTCGTAACGGGCGATATGACGCCGTTTTCAGTAACTATGCCCGCGATAAGTTCGGCGGGAGTAAAGTCAAACGCGGGATTGTAAACGTCAATTCCGTCGGGCGCGGTTTGTTTGCCAAATCCGCGTCGAATTTCTTCGGGATCACGCTCTTCGATCGGTATGCCTTCGCCCGATTCGAGCGTCAAATCGAACGTCGACCTTGGCGCGACGACGTAAAACGGAACGTTGTGCGCCTTGGCGTTAATCGCGACGGAATAGGTTCCGATTTTATTCGCCGTATCGCCGTTTCTCGCAATGCGATCGGCGCCGACGAACACGCCGTCGATTTTGCCTTGGCGCATAACGACCGCCGCCATCGAATCGCAAATCAGCGTGACGTCGATTCCGTTTTCTTTGAGTTCCCACGCGGTCAGGCGCGCGCCTTGAAGCAAGGGGCGCGTTTCGTCCGCGTAGACCTTAATTTTTTTGCCTTCTTCTTCGTTCGCCCAATAAAAGACGGCGAGCGCGGTGCCGTATTCGCCCGTCGCGAGTCCTCCGGCGTTGCAATGCGTCAAATAGGAACCTCCGTCGCGAGTCAACGCGGCGCCGTAGCGCCCCATTTTGCGGCACAAAATATTGTCTTCTTCGTGAATCGCCTTCGCTTCGTCGAGCAAGGCGACGGCGATCGCTTCGACCGACGAGGAACCGCGCATCGACTCGCCCTTCGCCTTCATACGATCGAGCGCCCAGAAAAGATTGACGGCGGTCGGTCGACTCGTCGCCAAGTAACGCGTCGTTTCTTCCAATCGCTCAAAAAAACTCGATTCGGTCGGAACGACGGCGGCGCCGCGCTCGTCGCGGAAGAGCGTTTGCAATCCGACGCAAACGCCGTAAGCGGCGGCGATTCCGATCGCGGGCGCGCCTCGCACGCGCAACATTTTTATACCTTCCCAAACGGTCTCGATCGTTCTCCACTCCGCATATTTCAGTTCGACGGGCAAAAGCGTCTGATCGAGCGCTTCGAGCCAACCGTTTTGAAACGCCTCAAAGGAAGAAGCCGCGTTCGGCGCTTTCCACGCCAGCGAATTAATTTTATGCGTTGAGGAACCCATTGCAACTCCGACTCGCAAATAGGAAAAACAAAAAAACAACGACGCGCTCGGAAGCGCGTCGCGACGACTCTATTAGTATAACGTCCTCAAGCGTCGGTTGCAACTAAAAAATTATTTTCTTCCCCAAATTACCGAAGGAAAATTTTTTGTCGATTTCCGACGCCCGCGAATTTGTTATTTTTCCAACATTTTAATGAAGACGGCGCCGATAACCGAACGCGCTTGCATATTGCATTCACGCGCCGTGTCGGTATGATACCAGTCGGTGAGCGGCACGCGCGGTTGCGTCGCGCTTACGTAACGATAAAGGGGCGCCATTAGCGCGTCGAAATCGGCGCGTTCGTCGGCGAGCGTCGCGGTCCAGACTTGCCAGTCGGTCTTCGTAAATTCCTTGCGCGAATCGAGCGGAAGTCCGAATTCGTTCAAAACGGTCTTGTAATACGCGACTTCTTTTTGCGCGACTTCTTTCGGGAAGAGGTTCAAATCGAGCAATTTGTCCCAAACGAGATTATACTTTTGACTCCAAGAATTCGGGTTCTCGAACGTCAGCGAATAATGGTCGCCCGCGTCGGCAAGTTTCAGCCATTTCGGAACGAATTCTTCCGCCTTAGCGCGGAAATATTTGGCGTCCTCGGCTTTGCCCGCGCGTTCGCACATCGACGCGAAACACGCGACGGCGACGAGCGCTTTCGCCGACAAATTCGCGTTGCGCGCGAGCCGACCGGCGAAGTCGTCGGTACAAAGCTGGTCGGCGGGATCGAATCCGTTTTCGACCAAATATTCGGTCCAACCGCGCAACATATCCCAGTAGGGCAAAGCAAATTCAAGATTGCCGTCGAGACGCGTCGCGACGTCGGTTACGATAATCAAATTCGCCGTTTCTTCGACGGGCATTTGATTTTCTTCGGTTCTTTCGCCGCCGCCGTAGACTTGCCCGTTAAGTTTCGGATACGTGCCCATATCGTGAGGCGCGAAGGGGAACTTCCAATAATCGGACGCCGCGTAGTCGAGATCGGGCGAAATCGACGCTTTGAGCAACGTCGGACTAAATACCGCCAAAATCGGCGAAGCGGGATAGACCAAGTCGACCGTCGCGGCGCAACCGTTGCTGAAATTCTCTTTGGAAACGAAGAACAGCTTTCCGTCGGGCAAGACGGCAAGTTTTTGCGCCGCAAGACATTGCGGATAAGCGAGCGAACACAAAAACGCGTATTTTTCGCCTCCGATTTTCTCGGCGCGTTCCCAAAGCGCGGCGTCAAATTGCGCGGAACGTTCCATTAAGGCGTCGTAATCTTCAAAGGCTTTCGCAAGAAGATCGACCGGCTGCATTCCGTCTTTACGCCAATAGGCGCGCAACCATTCGCCCTTCAATTCGAGACAATAAATATCGTCGTAAGCGAGAACGAGCTTCTTCGCGACAGGCTCGGCGCCGACGGAACCGCAGTTGAAAACATACGCCAAAACGGGCCAGTCGTCGTTGGCGCGACGCGGAAAATTCGCGTCGTCGGTCGTCGGCAAAACGCCGTCGTTTAGGAACGAACCGCGCGCGGCGACGTCGCCCGCGATCGCGCTTTGAGACGCGCCTTTTTGCGCGGCGACGTAGAAATAGCCCCAATCGATTCGAACGTCGTCCCCTTTCCTTTCGAGAATCTTCTGGTCTTCCGTTCCAACGCGCAAGACGTCGAAAGGCGCTTCTTTGACGCGCTTCGCGATCACTTTCTGATCGGGCGTGTTGACGCAAAGCTCGGCGCTCGCGTCAAAATAGATCGCGACGTCGTGATTTTTGCCGTCGGTCGACTTGACCGTCCACGTCAAATAAGTCGCCGGGCGCGCGAAGACGTCGAGATCGTCAAGTAGGTTCGGATTCGTAAATTTTAGCAATATTTCCACGCCCGCGTCGTTAAACGTATAACGCGTGTTCGTCGCGCGAGTCGTAACGTCCGTTTGCGTCGCCTTCGCGGCGGCGTCTTCAAACTGCGCGGGTCTGCCCATCAAACGATAGTTCTTGCCGTCGATTTTCACGTAAGAAGTCAACGCGTTGATTTTGCCGGTCCAATGAACCGGGAAAGAGTCGGCGAGTTCGTCCGTGTTCGACCACACGCTAAAATAAGGATCGTTCGCAATCAGCGGAAACGCGGGCGCGCGCAACGGATCGGAGGCGCGAAGAGTCGCGCAAGTTCCAAAGAGCGCGACGACGCCCAACAAAGACGCGACGATCAAACGACGCGAGGTTAATTTCGACATTATTCTGCCTTTCTAAATTTATCGACTATTTCGACGCGCGCGACAAACGCGCCGCTTTTCGTACATTGTATTAGAAAAGGCGATAAAAACAACGGCGCCTCCGCAGTTTTTTGAAACGCGTGCGAAAAGGCGTCGAATAGGCTTCCTTTAAGCGCTTTGCATACGTTCGCGGAAAGCGCCAAAAGTCGACAAATTACCTAAACGCGTTTCCTGACGACGCGTTTAGTCTTCGGTTTGGCTTGCGACAAATTCGCGGCAAAATTCTCGACGTCAAGCAACGAAGGAGCGGTCAACGCAAATCGACGCGTCTGATCCAAGAGATTAAGATCGTTAAGTCCGATCAATATGTTAGTCAATCGTTCGGAATCGTCTTGAAAACGCAAAGACGCGATCGTTTGAATCGTCTCGAGTTTTCCTTCGATCTTTCCTTCGATCTTTCCTTCGAGTTTTCCTTCGATCCTTCCGTCCTCTTCGGCCAATTCAAAAATCGTTTTCATTTTTTCTCTCGCTCCTTTATTGTCGACGCTTTGAGACAATTCTTGACGTTCCTCTTTCGTCATAGGTTCTTCGGACGCCAAGACGACGTAATTTGCGCAAGCTACGAGACGTTCGTATGCTTCTTTAGTCCAGTTTTGAACTAGTCCCAACGAACGAAACAACGTCGAATAGGCTTCCTTTAAACGCTTCAAACTGGCGCGAACCATAATCTCGGGCACAACGCGTAAAAAATCGTCCCCGCTCAATTTGTCTTCTAAAAACAGACGCGTCAAATTGACGCAAAGAGGCTTGAATCGAACTTGAACCTCTCGTAATTCTTCAACTTGCAACAATTCGGGCAAAGGAAAAGAATTTTCCCAGGAAGGCGCGTCAAAAGTCGGATCGGAGCCCGTGTAAAACAATACGACCAACGGCTGATAAAGAACCGCGTCGCTCGGCAAATCGCGCAGTTGCTCCTCGACTTCCAAAGCGACGTATTTCAGCGTCTGCGCGATCGTCTTGCGATCGATCGACGCGCCGCTTTGCGCCTTGTGTTCCACGATCAACGTCAACGCGACAAATTTTTTTTCTTCCTTGCAAGGAACGACAAAAATTAAATCGGCGACGTGTTTTTTAACGCGTCGATCATAAAAATCAGTCGAAAGCGTTCTAATCTTCTTCGGTTCGCTCAAATCGAGCGCGTCGCGCAATTTTTTAGGCAAGTACGCGTTGAGAAATCTCGCGGCAAACGCGACGTCTTTCAGCATAAAATGAAAGAAAACGTCGTGAATAGAACCGCCCTTCTTGAATTCTTTACACGCGCCTTTATAGAGAAGATACTCCGCCTTGGCGATCCGACCGCGAAGAACCGAATCGGCGCGCGCGCTTTTTCGCTCCTCCGCTTTTTTTGTTTCACGTTTCGTTTTTTTGGCGCTCATAGTTCCCAGCCGAATGTTAAAGTTTTGCTCGTTCCGCGACGCCGCGCGTCAGATAAATTGTAACGACGCTTCCAACGAAAATCAAGCGTTTTGTCGAAAAAAAGAAAAAAGAAACGCGATCGCCTAACGAACGCGTCGCATAGGAATCCCATAAAAAAACGTTTATTTTTTATATTTTCTTTGCTTTTCTCTTGCTCTTCTGTTAAAATAGCGGCGCGTAACGCGTATTTTCGATAAATCGATTCGACAACGCTATGAAAGGAAAGAACGACAATGACAAACGATCGACGCGAATTTATGAAACTAACCTCTTCGACCGCCTTAGGCTTCGGGCTTGCCGCCTTGCAGACGCCGACGTCCAAAGCGGCGATTCTCGGCGCCAACGACAAAGCGCGCCTTGCGTTCGTCGGGCTGGCGAATCGCGGGAGTCAGGTTCTCGACGCCTTTAAGAAATCGCCCGACTTGAAAATCGCGGCGTTTTGCGACGTCGATTCGAAAACGTTGGCGACCGCCGCCGAACGCTTTGGCGACGGCTCCGAAACGAAAACGACCGATTTTCGCACGCTGTACGACCGCGCCGACGTCGACGGAATCGTCTTGGCGACCCCCGACCACTGGCACGCGTATCAGACGGTCGAAGCGTGCAAGGCGGGCAAGGACGTCTACTGCGAAAAGCCGCTGGCGACCTCGGTCGTCGAAGGTCGAACTATGGTTCAAGCGGCGCGAAAATACGAGCGCGTCGTGCAAGTCGGGATTCACCGACGCAGCGCGCCCCTCTACCACGCCGCGTTCGACGCCGGACTGGAAAATAAAATCGGACGAGTCGCCGTCGCGCGAACCGCGCATTGTTCGAATATGTACCCAAACGGCATAGGCAAGGCGAAGCCGACGACGCCCCCGGAAAATATCGACTGGGAATTGTGGCTCGGTCCGCGCCCGAAACGCGAATATCAAGAGAATATCGCGCCTTATAAATTCCGCTGGTGGGACGAATATTGCACGCAAGTCGCCAATCAAGGCGTTCACTTTTTCGACTTGATTCGTTGGGCGTTGAACGAAAAAGCGCCGGCCTCGATTTGCGCGATGGGCGGAAAATACGTCGTCGACGACGATCGGACGATTCCCGACACAATGGCGGTCTGTTTCGAATTCGCTTCAGGGCGCCTTGCGACGTTCTATCATTTCGAAAGCAGCGGCAATCCGATAATGGCGACCGACGAGAACTATCGCGCCTTAGGATACGTCGAATATCGAGGCGTTCAGGGAACTTGCTACGTTTACGATAATCGTTACGTCATTAAGCCGGAAAAGCCGGGGCAGTTCCAAGCGAAAGAACCGCGCGCCAAAGAAGAGGTCTATCAACTCGAAGGCAACGCGCAACAGAACGCCGACGCGACCGCGCTTCACGCGCAGAATTTCATCGACTGTATGAGAAGCCGAAAACGACCGAATACCGACGTCGAAGAGGCGCATTACAGCACGACGATGAGTCACTTGGCGAACATTTCGCTCAAGACGCGACTCAGGATCGAATGGGACGCCGAAAAAGAAAGAATTACCAATTCCGAAGACGCCAACGAATTACTCGCGGCGCCTTATCGCGCGCCTTGGGAATTAAAACTGTGAATTTCATCGACGCAAGGATTCCTAGTCTTGCGACGTCGAGCGTTTAAAGAAAGCGACCGTTCGCGCAAAACCGATAAGCGTTCACGGAAAGCCGCGCATCAACGATGCGCAGATTCGTTAAATTACCAAAACGGCGTCGCGAACCGAATCAGTCCGCAGATCCGCTGAACTGCTAAAAGACTTCGCGAACGATGAAAAGTAAGAGCTTGACGGCGTTCTTACTTTCTAAGTTTAGGCGACGTCTTTGAACGAGTTTTCTCGACCCGAACGTATCCGTGCATCGCCG
>JAZRWW010000349.1:0-1301 GCA_045599865.1 Thermoguttaceae bacterium | reverse complement strand
GGAATATAATTTCGAACGCGGGCTTAACGAAGCGATTCAGTGGTATCGCGAGAATCTTTGACGCGTTCTTTTCAATAGACGCATTGCAAGTAAACGATCGTTTTCTTGCAATACGTCCCTTGTTGTTGAAAGAATCCGTTTTGTGTTATCGCATCTGAATTTACAATAATTACGTCAAGTTTAACGCGCAAAACAATCAAAATAGGCAAAACACGCGACAGTAACTTGAGGCGTCGGGGTATTTTTTAATAACGCTTTGCCTTTTCATATCCTTCCGCTAACACAAGTTCTACGCGTCGAATCTCGCCGTAGCCCCAAACGCCCTCCAATATTCCGCGTCTTTATTTTGGAGCCTACGGCAACTCTCTTATCGTCGCTTTAAAGCGTCTCGACAAATTCGTCCGCGCTTGAACAAACCTCGCTTCTATCAAGCGCGGCGTCCAGTTCGTTAGAATCTTTTCCTTCCAACTTAGCGACGCAAGACGCGAAAAACTTTTCGTTCTCGTTGGGAAAACGACGGCGTAAAGTTCGAACGATAAAAGCGCGCGTCGCTTTGGTCTCGCCCTGCGACATTCCTTCCGAAAAGCCGTCCGCCAGCGCAAGTCCTACGCGTCGCGTCTCGCCGCCGCCAAAAAACAAACCAAAGAAATTCAGCATTTTCTCCCTCGCTTTTTTAACAATAGGAAATGTTTTCGCTAAAAGCGTTACGTCTTCTTCGGTCGTCAATTTCGGATATCCGAACATTCTCAACCAAGCCGCCAGTTCAGGATCCTCGATCCGCGTCGGCGTTTGACCTTCGCTAGTCTGAATGCGAATGAAAATCGTCGTCTTGCCGTCGTAAACGTAAGTCGGATCATATTGGGACGTCTCGCGATAGACGTCAAACCAGACGTTTTCGTCGTCTCGAATAGGAAACGCGACAAAAGCGATGACGACGACGCGTCGCAACGAAGAGTATTCGTCCCCTTCGTTCAACTGTTCCGCGCGCAGACGATCGCCGTACGCAAACATACGATCCCAAAAACCGGGTCGATTTCGCTTTTGAACCTCAATATCGTATACGACGCCTTTGTCGTCTTCCGCGCGTAGATCAAGAATCATCGTTTTTTGACGCCAACGTCGCTTCAAAAGTTGCGGATTCTTGACGATTAAATTTCTAACTTCGCTCATTTTGGCGTTGCGTAAGACGCTGTTCACGATATTAAAGAGCGCGTTGTCGCCGTCTTTGTCGGGTAGACCGTCGAAAACGTGGTGAAAAACGTCGTCTTCGCAAAGCCAAAACGGGATTTCGTCCGCGCTTG
>JAZRWW010000348.1:0-13566 GCA_045599865.1 Thermoguttaceae bacterium | reverse complement strand
TTACGGAGAACCGAGTTTATCGGAAGAATTAGCGTTTGAAGGTTCTGCGAAAAACATACGAACTTTCAGACGACGCGTCGACTGAAAAAACAAAAAATCGTTTGTGCAACGTCAAGCGAAACGCCGATCCGCGGCGGTTCTCACGCGTCGTTTTTCCGTGAACGCTTACAAAAAACAGACTTGAGAGGCGCCTCCCAAGTCTGTTACGCTTTTGTCAAAACACGACGCTCGCGCGTCGATTTCAATTATTTCGCGGCGTCGTTCGCTTCAACCGTCGTTTCTTCCGTTTTTTCTTCAGCCGCGCCCTCTTCAGCGGCGCCTTCTTCAACGGCGTCGTCTTCCGTTTCAAAATTTTCAACGGAAACGGCTTCGTCGGCGTTCAGCTCGCCTTCGCCCGGCTTCGCGCCTTCGGGAAGGATCGATTCGGCGTCGGCAGGTTCCGGCAACTCGACAAAGTTCTTGGCGATCGCCTTGTAGTAATCGAGCGTCAAAGGTCGTTCCAAACTAACGAGTCGTTCTTTAGCCAACGCGGCGTAAGGCGTGGCGCTCGTCATATCGACGATCTTCTGATAGAGTTCCTTGGCGGACTGAAGGCTGGCTTCAACCTCGGCGTCGTCGGCGGCGACGGAGGCCTTAGACTCCCACGCGACGGCGCCGCCATAGTAAGCGCGCGCTTGGACGTCGGGATTGTTGGTCGTGGACGCAAGACTAAACTCGTCGACGGCGGACTGGAATTTCGCTTTCGGGTCGAACGTTTGATTTTCGTCTTGCGACTTGACGCCTCGGCTTCGAGCTTTCGCGCCCGCAAGGTCGTTCAGTCCGGCGATCAAATAGGCGCTTCCGGCGTCGGCATGCATCGACGCGCCCAAGTTGGAACTCTTATAGGCGTTCGCGACGCTTGCGAGCGTCTCGGCGTCCGGCAACCCGACTCCTGCAAACGCGCTTTGCGTCGCGGAATAATAGGCTCCGTCTGCGGCGGCCCATTTATCCGAACCGCTAAATACGTTGAATCGGAACAACGCGACTACGATCACGACCAACGCTGCGACAAGGACGTACTGAACGCTCTTAGCTTTGTTCTCTTGAAAAGACTTCTTCCAATGAAGTAAGAGTTGCTCAAGACTATTTTTTTCGTCTGCCTTCTTAATTTTTTTCATCTATACCACACCTTATATCGAAATAACGCGACGACGCGCGCAATTATATCCGCCCCTTTATTGCCCAAACGGGTTCTATAGTATAATAGGGGGTTGGGGAGGTCGTCAAGCGCTTCCCCGACAAAACAAAAGTTTTTCAGTCGAAAAAAACGAAAAAACTTACCGATCGCCCCGCGACGCCCTTTCGACGTTCATTTTTTCTACCCTTCGCAAGGGTCAACGCCCCAAAACGACAATAACGACGTCCGCGTTAAGGTTCACGTCTTCCTCGACGACTTCGCCCGACGCGGAATCGAGCGCGACTTCGCGAAAGATTTGAATTCCTTTCTCACGACAAAAATCTTCAAAATCGTCGATCGTTAAAAATCGGACGTCGCTCGAATTATACCACCGTTTTCCAAGTCGGGGATCGGTTTGAGGCGCGTGTCCCTCTTCAAGTCGCTTGCGGTACGCTTTATATCCCAAATTCGGAAAACTCACGACGACGCGCGTCCCGATTCGCAACATCTCTTCTAGCGCTATTTCGACGTTTCTAATCGTTTGAAGAGTCTTCGACAAAACGACAAAATCAAATTGATGATCGGCGAAGGATTTCAATCCGTCGTTCATATCGAGTTGAACGACGTCAAGCCCCTTCTCCACGCACTTGAGAACCAACCGTTCCTCAACTTCGACGCCGACGACGCGTTCGTGTCCGCGTTCCTTGAGTCGAACGAGCAACTCGCCCTTGCCGCACCCCAAATCCAAAACCTTAGTTTTCGGGGGAATCAGCTCAAGTATTCTATCGTAGTCGACCCGATCTTGGCGCGGCTTGCTTGGCTTGCCGTAACTTTCGTTAATCATTTGACGTCGTTCTTCGTCAAACGGACTCCAATCGAGGCATAAATGATGTAGGAAAGAGCGAATCAATTCCCCGTAAGTCGGCAATTCGTTCTCTAATAGAAACGCGTCGTGTCCGCAATCGCTTTTGATACAACAATAACTGACGCGTTTGTCGGCGGCGATGGCGGCGTCGACAAGCTCGCGCGCTTGGAACGTCGGAAAGAGCCAGTCCGAGGTAAAACTTGCGAAGAGCCAACGGCACATCGACCGACGCATCGACGCGACGAGTCTTTCGCGATCGGCTCCCAAGTCAAACGCGTCTAGCGCGAGCGTCAACGCCAAATAACTGTTGGCGTCGAAACGATCGACAAATTTATCCCCTTGGTACGCAAGATAAGAGCCGACGGAAAATTTTGTTTCGAAGGACGTGTCGATTTTTCGACCGACGTTGCGATCGGCGTTGAATTTTTTATTCATCGACTCTTGAGACAAATACGTGATATGCCCTAACATTCGAGCGATCGCCAAGCCGACGGTCGGTCCGACCGGCTTGTCGTAATACTCTCCCCCGTAAAAATGCGGATCGCTCATAATCGCGTTGCGCGCTACGACGTCAAACGCGAGCGCCTGCGTCGTTAAACGGGGGCCGGTGGCGATCGCGGCGATTCCCGCCACGTCGTCGGGATACCTTCGTCCCCAGTCGAGCGCCATTAAACCGCCAAGAGAGCCGCCAATAATCGCCAACAGACGCTTTATTCCCAGCGATTCAACCAGCTTTTTCTGCGAGTCGACAATATCGGACACGCTAATCGGAGGGAAGTTAAACCCGTATTCTTTGCCCGTCTCGGGATTGACGCTGTCGGGGCCGGTCGTTCCTCGACAACCGCCCAAAACGTTCGCGCATATCACAAAATAACGGTTCGTATCGACGTATTTTCCCGGTCCGATAAGAATATCCCACCAACCCGGATCGTCTTGTTCGTCGTGCGCGGCGACGTGAGAATCGCCCGAAAGCGCGTGAAAAATCAAGACGGCGTTGTCTTTTTGCGGACTTAACGTTCCGTAAGTTTCATAGGCGATCTTTAACTCGGGCAAAGTTCCCCCGGTCGACAAGTTAAAAGGACCGGGAAAAACCGCTGTTTGGACGTGAGCCAGCGGCTTCGCCGAGCGTACTGAGTCGCTACTGTCAAAAAGATTCTCTGTTTCCATTTTGATCGCCTAACGCAAACGTGAAAAAAGATTTCGCTATGTTAAAACGCCTTAAAGCGAAACGTGCGACCGCGACGCCTACAAGATAAATTTAACACAGTAAAAACCTCCGACCAACACAAGCAAAAACGCGAACGTCAACAGACCGAAATACTTGTCGATCCAAGTTTTAATACTCGCGCCAAAGACAAACATTAACGTCGCCATTAGGAAGAAACGCGCGCTACGCCCGACAAGCGAAGCCAAAAGCATCGTCGTCAAAGACATTCCGGCTATGCCCGAGGTAATCGTAAAGGCTTTGAACGGGATCGGCGTAAACGCGGCGGCAAAGAGCGCGCCGAAGCCCCAAGCGTCAAAAAATTCGCGCACTTTCGCCATATTGTCTTCTGAAATAATCGCCGGGACAAAGACGGGACCGACCGCTTCCCAAAGCGCGAAACCGATATACCACCCCAACGCGGCTCCGCAGACGGACGCGACGGCGCTCACGCTCGCGTAAAAAAACGAGCGTTTGGGTCGTTCGATCGACAACGCCATTTGCAAGACGTCCGGAGGAATCGGAAAAAACGAACTCTCGGCAAAAGACAGAATCGCAAGACCGCAAGTTCCGTATTTCGAATGCGCCCACGAAAGAACCCAATCGTATAGAAAGCGAATAAACCGACGCGTCATAAGAAAAGGACACAAGGCGCAATACGCGACGGAAAGACGGCTCTTTTCCGAACTAACGGTCGTTTCCCGCCCCTTTTTTTCACACGATCCGTTTTCCGAAACGTCGGAACCCTCGACGTCTGACATAACGCCTTCCTTTATTAATAATCGTTTTATCTCGTCGACGCGCGTTTGCTCGCGTTTTTTACAAAAAAACGCACGGGCGCGCTCGTCGCAACTCGCTTTAACAAACGGGGGAAACGGCGCTAAAGTAGGCGCCGTTCAAACGTCTAAATTATCGGTTTTTCTCGCTCGTCTCGTCGCGTCCTTCCGAATCATACGAACCGATCGGTTTCAAAATCGGCGATTCAAAGGGACCTTTGCGCGCGGTAAACGTCCCGACGCCTTCTTCGGATTCTAACAGAGTTACGGCGCTTGTAAAGGTCGAATCCGCGTAATCCGCGTAATGTAAAACCATCGCCTCGAGAGTCGAGGGCGGCATAGGCGCGCCCCAATCGACAAAACGCGCGTGCGCCAAAATCAAATGTTCCAGTTGAGTCAAGACGTCGGGCTCCACGCCCGCCTTTTCGCCGTAAGTCCGCGCTATGCGACAGCCTAAAACGGCGTGCCCCAACAAATCGCCCGCAAGCGTATGACGCGCGCCCGTCGCCGTCGTCTCCGAATCGAGAATCTTGCCGACGTCGTGTAAAATCGCGCCCGCGACGACCAAGTTCTTAGAAAAATTTTTAGGAACGTCGGGCGTTTCCGCGCAAAAATGATCGCAAAGAAAGCAGGCGATTTTGAGGACGGAAAGCGTATGCTCAAGGAGCCCGCCCGCATAGGCGCGATGATGCGCTCTAGACGCGAAGGATTCGTTCAAAGCGAGTCGATTTTCCTTGAATATCTGCTGGATCATATTGAAAAGCGCGCCTTTGCCAAGACGACGTTTCGCCAGCGCCAAAATCTCCGACGCGATCGCCTCCGGCGGCGTTTTCGAACAAGGACGGCAGTTGTCGCGGTCAAATCCGTCGTCTTCGTCGCCGGGAACGACCTCGCGAATACGCCGAATTTCCAGCTTAGCTCCGTAATTCGACTCGCGCAAGGATGCGCGGATTTTATAAAAGGCGCCAAGTCGCCAAGAATTGGCGCAATCGTTAAAAAGCGGAGATTCGCTCCATATCAACGTTTGAACGGTTCGTTTTCGGTCGCGAAACATCGCTTTAAAGTACGGTTTGCCTTCCTTTGTTTTCAAACGTTCGCAAGCGACAAACTGCACGAAACAATCGCCGTCGGAAAAAGCGTTAAGCTCGCTCAGCGTCTTAATATTGCCGTGCGTCTGCTTTTTTGTTTTAGAGTCGCGCGAATCGTTTGGCGCGCCGTCTTTCGACGTTTCCTGCGGAACCTGTTCGTTTTTCGCAGTCTCGGTCGTTTGCGAGGCAAGTTCGCAAGAACTCTCGACTTTGGCGCTTTGAGCGTCCGAAAAATCGGACGACGCCCCGGCTTCGTCCGCTTGACTCGCGGGAGTCGTTCCTTTCGCGTCGGAAAGTTCAGACTTCGTTTCTAACGCTTCCGTTTGTTCCGTCTTCGACATTTTTACCGTTCGATCAGCCTATCGCTATAACGACAATATCAAAAGTTTCATTTTTAGCATACGTTCACGGAAAGCCGCGCATCAACGATGCGCGCCCCCGTTCGGTTCGAGAACGCTCGTTTAAAAACCGCGCCTAAACTTAGAAAGTAAGAAAGCCGTCAAGCTCTTGCTTTTACTTTGAAAGTTTTCTTACGTTCGACAAGTCGTTGGAAGCGTCTTTTTGATTCAAGAGCATTAAACCGACGTCGTTAGATCGCGCGTCGTCGAGCGCCGAAACAGTCCGCGTATCGTTGATACGCGGCTTTCCGCGAACGCTTACAACGGACGCAACGAAAAGCGGTCGTTACGCGCTCGCGTCTTCCGACGGACAAATCGGCAGTCGGATAATAAAGGCGGAGCCCTTCCCAACGGCGCTTTCAACCCGAATTTTGCCCTTGTGATTTTCAATAATGCGTTTGCAAGCGGAAAGCCCTAACCCGGAACCGCCCTTGCCCGACTCGTCGGGACCCTCTTTCGTGGAAAAGAAGGAATCGAAAATTAACGGCAACTGCTCTTGGGGAATACCGACTCCGTAATCGCGCACCGTCAATTCGACAAAACCGGGCGAATCTTCGCACGTTTTAATCTTTACGACGACTCTACCGCCGTTCGGCGAGGCTTGACGCGCGTTGACAAGAAGATTGACGACGACCTGTTGAATTTGCCCGCCGTTCGCCAACACGCGCGGAACCGGCGCAAAATTCTTTTCTACGACGACGCGGTATTTTGTCAGCTCGCGTTCCAACAAGAGCAAAGCGCCTTCGACGATCGCGGTCAAATCGGTCGATTCCAAACCTTTGCTACGATTTCTCGCCATTCCTAAGACGACGTTCGTAATCTTTGCGGCGCGATTTGACGCCTCTAAAATTTTATTAAACGCCTTCTCGCGCGTCTCGTCGTCCTTATGTCTCAAACCCATTCGGGCGTAATTGATCGTCAAAGTTAGGATATTGTTGAACTCGTGCACGGTCGTTCCGGCAAGCTCGCCGACCGTCGTTAAAGATTGCGCTTTGATTAACGCGTCTTCTAAACGAACGACTTTCTCCCTTAATTCCGCAATCTCCTCCTCGTAGGATTTTTCCAACGCCTCTCTCCTTTGAAAAACGACGCGATCGCGTTACGCCGAATAATTTCAGAAAACAAAGAATCAAGGGCGCCAAAAGACGGAACAAGCCTTCTCGAAACTAATTTCAAGAACGATTTCGAGGTCGCCAAGCGCCCTATGAATCAAAAAACAAAAGCGCGACGCAGAAGTTTTCTTATGCGTAGATTTTCTAGCATAACGCTTCTAGCATAGCGTTTCTAACATAGCGCCTTCGTTTTTAATCTACAAACCGACTATTTAGAAGCGGCTTTGCCGGTCTTAGAAGCCTTTTTGGTTCCGGCGCTTTCCTTAGTCTTTACAGTCTTTGCAACCTTTGCAACCTTTGTCGAAGGTTTCGCGGAAGATTTTGCTTTTTTGGCGGTCTTAGCTTTCGCGGCTTCTTTTTCTCGCTCGCGTTGAACCTTCGCGACCATCATCTTGCCGGGCTTAAAAGCCACCGTCTCGTGTTCGTCAACCCAAACTTCGACGCCGGTGCGAGGATTGCGCGCGTTGCGAGCGGCGCGAACCTTGACTTCAAAAACGCCGAAATTCCTGAGTTCGATTCGTCCGTCGTGAACCAATACTTCAATGATGGATTCGAACGTCTTCTGAACAATATCCTTGGCCTGTTGTTGAGAAAGATCCGTTTTTTCAGCGACTAAACGGACAATTTCCTTCTTGGTCATCAATCAACTCCTAAACTGATCCAACTTTCGTTATGACCATACAAATTAAAATTACTCGAAAGAATAATTGCATAAGTCTAACAACGACCGATATTTTAAAGCGAACGACTAGTTTGTCAACCCTTTTTTGAATATGTTCTCTCTTTTCAACAGATTTCGTTCTACGATTCATTTTAAATAAGGGTGAAGAAAACAAAGAACAATTAAAAGAGGATTTTTTAATCAAATTGGCAAAACAACAACAAGCAAAAACGCCTGCGCGTTTAATAAAATCGCCTTAAACCTTACTATCAAAATTAAAGCTAGCCTCAAAGAGGGTCTAGGCAAAATTTTAAAGATAATTAAAATATTGCCCTTGAGGTTTTGTGTGAAACGCAAGTTTCATACCGTAACGCCCAAAGGCGTCTTGATATTTGCGCCCAACGTTGTTATTCCCTATTTTATTATGACGACGCATCGTTTTCCTTGCAGATTTTCCGGATTAAGAAACTTCTTATCGGATTTAAAGATATTGTATTGTATGGCGTTGCGCCCGGTGCGCGGCGATTCGCACGCGGAACGGCTGGAATCTTTTTACGTGAAACAAGTCGACGCCTACGACCGTTTTCGTAAACGACTCCTCACGGGTCGCGACGACCTGATGCAGACGTTGCGGCCTTGCGAAGGCGAAGTCTGGGTCGATATGGGTTGCGGAACGGGCGCAAATCTTGAATTTCTCGAAGACGGGCTCAAAAAACTCAAAAAAGTTTATCTAGTCGATCTTACCGATTCAATGCTTCGGGTCGCGAAACAACGAATTGAACGTTGCGGGTGGACGAACGTCGTACTTCAACAAGGCGACGCGACGACTTGGACGCCAAGCGACGGACAAGTCGACGCGATTCTTTTTTCCTATTCGTTGACGATGATCCCCGATTGGTTCGCGGCGGTCGATCGCGCCTACGAGGCTCTTAAGCCCGGCGGTCTTGTCGGAGTCGTTGATTTTTACGTCGCAAGGAAGTACCCCGGCGAAAAACGCTTGCAACAGAGTTTTTCGACGCGTTGGCTTTGGCCCGTTTGGTTCTCGCTCGACAATTTATTCTTGTCGAACGACATTTTGCCCTATTTGGCGCGTAAATTTGAGACGGTTTCGCTGAAAATTCGAGAAGATAGGCTTCCTTATTGTCCGTTTTTCTGGAAAAAAATGCCTCGTTTTGTTTTCGTCGGAAAGAAAAAATAGCGTCGGTTCCTTCGGAGTCGCTTGCATTATGGATTGTAGAAAGGGCGCGTAATGAAAAAATACGTTCGTTTGTCGACCGCCGTTCTGTTTTTGGCGTCGTTGTGTTGTTTCTGCGGAACGCGCGCGTCGCTCGCGACCGAATCCCAAGTTGCGGCGAATTCGAAGGAAACGATTCGCGTCGCCGTCTATCGCGGGGAGGGCGCCAGCGACACTTGCGCGAACGCCTCGAAAGAAATTCTCAACGGAACGGAAGGCTTTGAAGCCGATTTTATTTCCGCAGGAGAAATTCAAGACGGCAAGTTGAAGGAATACGACGTCGTAATCTTCCCCGGCGGGACGGGTAGCGGCGAATCAAAAGCGCTTGGCGACAAGGGCTGGGAGGAATTGCGCGCGTTCGTCAAAAACGGCGGAGGATACGTCGGCGTATGCGCGGGCGCGTATTTGGCGCTTTATAAACCGAACCGCTCGACCGGGAATTTGATTAGCGCCGAATTGCAAGAAGGCGAATGGGAACGAGGAGAGGCGCTTCTGGAAATTGAATTCACGGAAGAAGGACGTCAAGCGTTTCAAGCGCCCGAAGGAAGGTTCAACGTCGCGTATCAAAACGGTCCTATTGTTCATCGAGCGGCAACAGACGCGCTTAAGCCTTACGTCGTCTTGGCTTATTTCCGCACGGAAGTCGCCGAAAACGACGCGCCCAAGGGCGTGCAAATCGATTCGCCCGCGATCGTCGCCGCCGAATACGGCGCCGGACGCGTTTTGATTTGCAGTCCTCATCCCGAGCTTACGCCGAATTTGCATTATTTGACGGCTAAAAAAGTAAAGTACGTCGCGCGAAAAGCGGATTCGCTCTAACGAGGAAAGTCGCAGGTCGTCGATTAGAAAGGGCGCGCAATGAAAAAGAACGCTAGTTTGTCGGTTTTATTCCTACTGTTGGCGTCGTTCTGTTGTCTTTACGGAACGCACGCGTCGTTGGCGGACGATTCCGCCGTCGTTGTAAATTCGCAAGAGACGAAAGAGTCGATCCGGGTCGCCTTATATCAAGGAGCGGGCGCCAGTAAGGGTTGCGTCGCCGCCACGAAAAAAATTCTCGACGAAACGGAGGAGTTCGACGCCGATTTTATTTCCGCCGAAGAAATTCAAAGCGGCAAGCTGAAGGAATACGACGTCGTAATCTTCCCCGGCGGAACGGGCAACGGCGAATCGAACGCGCTTGGCGACAAAGGCTGGGCGGAGCTACGCGCGTTCGTGAGAAACGGCGGAGGATACGTCGGCGTCTGCGCGGGCGCGTATTTGGCGCTTTATAAACCGAACCGCTCGACGAGAAATTTAATCGCGGCCGAACAGCAAAAGGGAGATTGGCGACGCGGCAAAGCGACGCTGGAAATCGAATTCACGGAAGAAGGACGACAAGCGCTCGACGCCCCCGAGGGACGCGTAAAAATCGCGTATCAGAACGGTCCGATCTTCCACCGCGCCGAAACGAACGAACTCGAGCCCTACGTCGTCTTGGCGTATTTCCGTACTGAAGTCGCCAAAAACGATTCGCCCAAAGGCGTGCAAATCGATTCGCCCGCGATAGTCGCCGGAGAATACGGAGCCGGTCGCGTCTTGATTTGCAGTCCTCATCCCGAGCTTACGCCGGATTTGCATTATTTGACGGTCAACAAAGTAAAATACGTCGCGCGCAAGGCGGAGTCGCTCTGATCAAACGAACGAACAATTAAAAACGAACGAGCCGCCTTAATCGCGCCTCGTTCGTTTTTCTTTCGACGTTTTTCTTTTCTTGACGGTTTTTCTTTTCTTGACGGATCGTATAGACGCGCTACGACGCGTCGCTCCCGCCGTTACTCTTTAAAATCCCCGACGACGCGCAAACTAGCGTCGTATCCCGTCAGGTATTCCGTTACTTCGTTCGAACCTTCCGTAAATTCGATAAAGTACTTCGAGCGAATATGTTTCAAGAAGAGTTGCTTCTGAACCGTCGTCAACGCGATCGGCTCCTTCGCTTTTTCCAACACGTCGGCTTCTTCCGTATGCAACAAGACCTTTAACGCGCCCGCGCCAGACAGTTTTTTGAATCGCAACGCTTTGAGGCGCCGTCCCGCGTCCGTTTGCGCGACGTAGCCCTCGACCAAGACGAAAACGCCCGTCTCGGGCAGTTTTTCGGGCGCGCGCTTGACCGATTCGTAACCGTTCCCAACGTTGACAAACCAGCCCTCGCCGCCCTTCCAGTAAGCGATCTGCCGATTATCGCCAAGAACGACGTACACGTTGTCGGACGCCAATCGGCGCCTTTTCAGTCCGAAGCCTTCTTCGTTCGACGTTTGCGACGCGCTCGAACCAAGGGGCGGAACGTCGTTTACGATAATCGACGTCCGGGCGGGCGCCGGTTCGATAAGAACGGGCGTTCCGCACTTAGGGCACCTTCTTGTTTGCCCGAGTAACTTGTCGGCGGCGTCGATTTTACTATTGCAACCTTTGCACACAACGCGAATCGTCATTTTTTGCCCTGTTCCTATTCTAAAGCGCTTATTTTTCAAGAGAACCTTCTCTTCGAACGACCTTGAAACAAAAGACGACGAAAGAAACGACGACGAAAAAGGAATCAAAACAGTCGTTCCTTGTCAATTTTAAGTTGTTCGACGCCCAACGTCGCCAAACGGAAAGTTCTTTTCGATTTCGAAGCGAAATAAGACTTGATCGATTCGCTTGTCAGCGCGTCGATTTTGCCGAGAACCTCGTCGAGGGATCGAATCGTGTTAAAATACCGCCAATCGCTCATAATGGCGCCGACGCGTCGTTGCGTCGATTCTCGTTGCATAACCAACGAACTCTTACTACGGATTTTCACGCGTTCCAATTCGCTAGGCGTAACGGGCGCGACGCTCAATTTGTCGATTTCGCCGACGATGACGTCGAGCGATTCTTGCGCGCGTTCCTTCGTCGTTCCGCAGTAGCAGAAGACGCCGCCCATTCCGTTGCACGTTTGGTGAGAAGCGAAAACGGAATAACATAGTCCGCGCTTTTCGCGAACTTCGGTAAAAAGTCGCGAACTCATACCGCCGCTCAAGACGTCGACGCCGGCGGACATACGCCAGTAATCGGGCGCGCCAAAGGGAACCTCTTTGAAGCCCAAAGCGATATGCGTTTGTTCCGTCTCGGACAAAATATGCTTGCTAGAAACGTTCGATTCAACGGAACCGACCTCGTTCTTTTCGCCCGGCTCCCAATCTCCAAAAAGAGCCTCGATCTTTTCAAGAACACGATTCCAGTCGAGTCGACCGACGATCGCGACGATCGCTTCGTTCGGTCGATAAAAACGGCGATGAAAACTTTCTACGTCGTCCGGCTCGATCTTTTGAACGGTCTCTTTAAACCCAACGCTTGGTCTTCCCCACGGGGCGGGAAAGAAAATCTGACTTAGCGCGACGCCGACCTTATTGCTCGGCTCGTCCTCGATCGACGCGATTTCCTGCAACTGAATCTGGCGGCAAGATTCGAATTCGTCTCTTGGAAAGCGCGGCTTTCTGATCTGCATCGCCATAAGTTCGAGCGTTCGTTCCCAGTTGTCGATTAAACCCGTCGCAACAAAAGAAACGCGTTGCTGATTGGCGTTTTCCGACGAACGAACGCCAAGGTTTTCGAATTCCTCTAAAAAAGACCGATTGTCGTATTCGCCCGCGCCTCGATTCGTCATTTCGCAAGTTAGACTCGCCAAACCCGCTTTATCGACGGGATCCAGCGAGGAACCGCCGGGAAAACTAACCCCGATCGCAAAGGACTCGCTCCAAGACGCTTCCTCAAAAAGCGCAACTAATCCGTTGTCTAATCGGTAAATCCGATTCGTCGCGTCCATATAAAACTCCCTCGCAACGACCGCGCGACAACGACAAAATCTTTACTTGCGCGCAACCGTTTTATTGTTCAACACACCGAACGGGCTCGGTTAGACCTTCACAAAACGTAATCGTCTGCGGAAAGCGTCGCGGACGAACCGTCGACGTCAAGCGCCGTTTCTTTATAGGTTATGCTTGTAATTTTAAATCCAAGGGAAAGATACAAGCGCAAGGCGACGAGATTTTCCGACGTAACTTCAAGCGAAATTTTGCTTCGTCCCATCGTTCGAAAACCATTCAACGCCTGCAACGCCAAAGCGCGCCCTAAGCGCAAACCGCGAAAACCGGGCGCGACGGCAAGATTTTGAATCTCGCCGCAAAACCGACCTTCTTTCACGCACTGAACCGCTCCCGCGTACTCGATTCGAGACGCGTTCGATTTGGAATCGTAAAGAATCCGCCCGACGAGCCAACTCGCCTCTTTGGCAAAAACGCGCGAGGAAACCGTCGCGTCGACTAAATGCTCGCAAGCCGCGTATTGTCGATACGTGGGAAAAATCCAGCCGTCGACGTCCGCTTGAAACGCCTCGTGAAAAATTCGCGCGTAACGACTCGTCTGCAAATTATTCCAAGGAAACCAAGAATAATTCGCGGGCAACTCCGGCGCGGGCGTCGCGACGTCGTTTAAATCGAGGCTCATTGCAAGCCGTCTAATATAACCTATGCGAATCTTCGTCCCCTTTGCCAACGATAAAACAAGGGGATTCGTCGACCCGACAAACGACTAGTCCCCGCCCCATTGTATCACGAAAAGCAACGCTCGCCAAGAGTTTTTACAAACTTTCCGATCTTTTTTGCAAGAACGTCTTCGTAAGACGTCCTTTCGCGAACGCTTGCAAATATTTAGCGAACGTTCGCGATAAATTACGTGCAGATTCATATAAAACGACGCGCGACCGTTCACGGAAAGCCGCTTTTCGGTTCCAAAAGTCAGTTTACCGGCGCCATTCCTCGAATATCTCTTTGAAAACTGTCAAGCGAATCCGACGTGCAGGCGACGTTAAAAATCGATTCCAGAACGTTGGAGTCGGTAATCGACAAAATATCGTTCATCGTCGTTTGAGACGTTTGAGGAAAACGAAGGACGATACAATTCTTTAACATAGCGCGAAGACGTTTCTGTTCGCCCCTTTGTTCGCCCTTTTGCTCGCCCTCTTCTAGTCCGTCTTTCCAACCGCTCGCGCGTCCGTCTTCCCAGCCGCTCATTCT
>JAZRWW010000347.1:0-15329 GCA_045599865.1 Thermoguttaceae bacterium | reverse complement strand
CTCAAATTGAAGTATATCCAAGACGAACTCGCAAACTTCTAATTTCAAGAAGTCAAGTTCAAACGTCGCGTAGGCGCTTAAACCGGCAAGGCGTCCGACTGACGGCGCTTTTCTCGCGTTTGATCGGATTGTTTCAAGCGTTGTGATTTGTCTGTAAGAACGCACGGAAGACCGCCGCAACGAATTGCGGAGGTTCCGTGAACGGTTCATTCTACCGGCGTAAAGTCCCAAGCGTAATTGCGCGCGGCGTCAATCCTCAAGATTCGGAATCCGAAGGGGCGTCCGTCGAAGTTCTGCGAGGTCGTCTCGCCGTTTAAAATCGGAACGTCGCGATAAGAACGTTCAAGAGTCGTGTGCGTATGACCGGCAAGATAGAACTTGACGCCTGAATCGACGCAATAATCGAGAAAATCGCGGCGAATGTTCGTCGGGAAATTAAAATATTCGTCTTTTTCGTCAAGTTCCTTCACAAAGGGCGGCACGTGCGAGCCGACGATCAACGGCGTTCCGCTCGCCTTGGCGTCTTCCAATTCTTTGCGAAATCGCGCGACGTGTTCTTCGTACAATTCCTTCTCTTCGGTCGGACGGCAATATTGCGAATTGAACGCGACGATTTTCCAGCCGTTGCAAGTCGTCGTCGCAAAATCGTCCCCGAAGACGGCGCGAAATCTTTGAACGCCGGAACTAACGACCGGGTCGGGAATATCGTGATTGCCAGGCGCGACTAAACAGGGCGCGTCGATCGTTTTTAACAGTTCAGGCCAGTCGTCGGCAAGACGCTTGCAATTATTCGCCATATCGCCCGCGAAGAAAACGAGGTCGGGTTTGACGCGATTTACGAGTTCGATTTCCTTGCGCAAGCGCGCCAAGTCGACTTGATAGGCGTCCGCTTTGTCGGACGTCTTGCCGAAGCCTAATTGAGGGTCGCAACAATGCGCGATCGTCAAAACGGGTTTGTCCTTCAACGCGTCGAGTTTTTTCGGCGCGTCGGTCGCCTTAGCGACGTTTACGGAACCGAGCAAATTTAGTCCGCCGAACGGAACGGCGACGCTTAAGGCTCCAAGCGCCGACAAAAAGGATCGTCGATTCGATTTGTATTCCATCGTTATTCTTTTTCTCCTGTCGTCGTAAACATATAATATTAAGAACAAAACGGCGCGTAAAAATTCGTTTCGCGCGCCGCTTCGTGATTGCGCGTTCGTTTGCCGTCAGAACTTGATCTCGTCTTCGCCGACGGACTTAATCGTCTTCACATCCTTTCCGTCGATCATAATCTGATACGCGACGCCTTTTTCCGCCGAAATTTTTACGACGTTTCCTTCGACTCGCGCCGGATACGGCGAAACGACGCGACGCTCGGCGACGTCAACGACGCTAACGTTCGTCGGCTTGCCGTCGATCATACGGCGTAGCATGCTTACGACGCTCGGATTGATGTTGTACGGATATTTAACCTGCGTTTCCATTTGGAACGAGTCGGGCAAGAGTCCGACAAACTCTTCTTCGTCGTACAACTGACATTCGGCGCTAGCGACAATTCCCTCGCCGATCTTCGCCCAATCGAGCGTAGAATCGTATTTCGACAGAAGTAAAACGGCGTAGGCGTAATCAAGACCGCACCATTGGACGGGACGTCCCATCCAGTTGGGCGAAACCCAGCCGGTGGCGCCAAAAACGGCGATCGTCGCGTATTTCATCAGCGGCTGTTCGCCGTTTGCCAAATCGCGGTCTTCCCACAAATAGACGAACGGAACGCCGGTTAAAGCCCAACGTCGCGCGGCGTCGAGATATTTCTTGTCGCCCGTCGCTTCGTAGGCAAAAACGTTCGCCAACGTGCAACGGGACGAGCCCATAATGTCGGGCGTATGCAACGAGAGTTCCCAAACCTGCGCGCCTCGGGGCGTCTTCAGTTTATTGGCGAATTCCAAGCCTTTAAGCGCGGCTTCTAGCGCTTTTTTATCGCGCGTCAAACGCCAATATTCAATTAGTCGATACAGGTAATTGCCGCAATCGCCCGAAGCGTAGTCCGCCCAATGCCCCCTGAGATACTTGCCCGAATAATGGAACGATCCGTCGGAACGTTGCTTCCCTATTATGGAATTCGCTTCGTCGCGCAAGATTTGGGCGAGTTGTTCGCCGTTGTCGGTCAAAAGCATCGAGACGTAATTTTCGATGTGCCCGCCCCCGTAATCGACGCGAGGAACGTCGGGCAATTTGCCGGATATTTCCCATATCGTCGAAATAAAATCGGAACCGTACAAAGGCTTGAACGCGTAAGGAGGTCCGGCGGAGGCAAGCGCGTGAACCCAACCTTCGGGCGTCTTAAGCGCCGAACGTTCGAAGCCCGCAAGAATAAAGTTCGCCTGTTCGTCGCCTTCGCGAGGAGGCGTCGGCAAATCGGGAAGACCGCGAGTTTGAACCGACCACAAAATCGATTCTTCCAACGGCTCGAACGCCTCGCCGACGCGAATCTTGCCCGAAGATTTCTTCGCGCAAACGTTCATACGCGACGAAGCGGCGTCTCCGTCGAGGAAGTCGGGAACGGCGAATATCGCCTGATTCTTCGGATCGTCGTAAAGTAAAGCGACGGAACCGCGATCTGTGACGACCGCGCTAAAAGGTTGCGTCGTCCAGTAAATTGGAGGCGCGTAACGCAAATATTCGGGCGTCTCAATATCGGCGGTCGAAGAACTGCGCTCGCCCTTTTCGAGATACTCGCAACCCGCCAAAGTCGCCTGTTCCATCGTTCCCAACGCGCGAATGACGGGCGCGTGAACGACGCGCGGAGCGTCGACGTCAAAGGAAAGAACGTCCCCGTCAAGTCGGAATTTCAACGTTCCGCAAACGGAAGAGACGTCGACGGCGTTCGAATCGTCGGCGATTTGCGCGTCTTTTTTCCAAGGATCGATTTCAACGGACTTCTTAGCGACCGCGTCGACGCGTTGGCGCGCGTCCTGAACCGAAACGTCGCAAAGAGCAAATTCAATTTCGCCCGCGTCGGCGTCGATCGAACGAAAGACGGGCGTCAAACGTTTTCCGTCGGCGTTCGTTCCTTTGCGTTCCGGCTTAACGTTGAAGTCGACTTTGGTAAAATCGGTTCTGTCGGGCAGAATATCCGCGCCGTCCCCCTCTTCGCACAGAAGCGGAGAAATTACGGCTACGCGCTTGCCGGAACGGAAGATTTCCGCGCCGGAGGCGTCGGACGCGAAACGAACCTCAAGCGCCTCGCTTTTCAACGTCGGAACCTCGACGCCCTTTTTGATCGCAAGATCGGCAGCCGACTCGTTAAACGTAAAGAATCGACGCGCGAAGACGTCTTTCGACGAACGTATCGTCGCGACTAGTTCTACTTCCTCAAAAGGCTTCTTTTGCGGATAATAAACGTCGAATTGGTCGTCGCCGCGAACTTCAAGCGTCGCAGTCGGATACGTCTTGCGCGCGTCGACGCCGTAGCAACGCGCGTCGATAATTTCGGGCTTACCGCCGCCGTTGCAGAAGCGAACGCTCAATTTTCCGTCCGCTTGTTCGAACAGACCGAACTTGATCGGTTGATAGACGACCTGAATCAACTCGATTCGCTCGATTTCCGCTAGACCTTCGTTCCCGCCAATGTCGAAACGGAGACGCAACATCGGACTTTTCGAATCGAGCGGCACAATATAATCGTGAAACTCGGAATCTTTAGCCAAAACAAATTGCGTCGAGCGACTTTCGGCAAATTCGGCGGCGTCTCGCTCGGCAAAGAAAATCTGACCGTCGCCCTTGTTTTCGCGACGCGCGCGAATTTTTACGACGACTTTGCCGCTAGTCTTCGCTTGAGCTTCTTCGGAAAGGAAGGAACCGACCATCGGACTGAAAAAATAGGGGTCGTCCGTGTTCGATTCGATAATCAGCGTTTTGGCGCCGCGCGAGAGCTTGACGCCGCCGCGCGCTTCCCAACCTGCGAGCGTCGTGTTCGAATCGGTAAAATCGATCGCGCCGATAGATTCGTATCCTATAATTTCTTGCGGACAAACGTCGATCGGAGGATCGTTCGGATAGCCGGACTTAAATTCTTCGCTTCGCGCGGCGTTCGACGCCGACGCCAAGCAGACCGACGCCGCAAAAAACGACGCGATCCAAAATTTCTTTCCGTTAAATTTCATCTCGTTAAATCTCCTTATCGGTTTGGATTAACGCGCCTCGACTTGCGCTTTGACGTCGGCGCGTTCCAAGTCCGCATTAATCAGGCGTTTTTGCAAATAGTAATAATAAACGATTTTGTCGGTCGTCGACCACGTGTTGGCGTCGGCGTAGGAACCGCAAAACGGAACGAGCAAATCGATCCAGCAAGCGACGGCGCGTTTTTCCACGTCGGAAACGTCGACGCCGTAATGACTCGGTTCGAGATAATTCATCAAAGCGCTTTTGGACGAGCCCGTAAAGTACGGAGGAAGCATCGCCGAACGACTACGAACTTCAAGCCATTGAACGTATTTACTCCCCTCGACTTTGCCGTTGTTGATTAAATTCAAATAGGAACGCGTAAAAGCGCGCTTATGTTCGTCGTCCGGCGCTTGCTTCAAACGGTCGACGCTTTCGACGATTCCGCGCAAGTCCAACGTCGAACGAGGCTTGCCTTTGTCAAGATCGCCGATCGACTCGCCGTAATGACACTTGACGCAATGCTTGTCGAGAATCGGTTGAATCTCTTGACGATAGCTGAATCCGTCGGTCGGCGCGTTCGGATCGGCGTTGAAAGAAGGCGCGTTGACGCCAAGATAATTCTGAACCGAATCAAGACAGCTCTCGTTTTCAAGTCGTTCGATTAAAGGATATAACGCGCCGTTGGAAAGTCGGGGCGTCTGCGGCGTCTTATTCGCGGCGATAGAATTGAGACGAGAGACGCGCATCGCGCCCGTCTCCAATTTGTTCTCGTGGCAACCAAGGCACGCGAATCGCTCGCCCCCTTGCAACGTCGACCAACTACGCATCGTTTGAACGCAATACCCCTTCTCGTCCAAGAGTTGGAAATAGACGGGCGTGCGCGCGGGAACTTTAAACGCGGCGCTTCCGTCCTCTTCGACGTCGACTTCGCCCAAAACGTGCTTGACGTCCCAACTTCCGTTGTTAAAGGAAATAGGCGTTTGAACAAGTCCGCGATCAACTTCGCCCGCGTTGCTGCCTTTGCCGACTTTCGCCGCGCGATATTCCAACGCGACGATCCGAATTTTTTTGACCGTTCCGCGCGCGATTCCGGCGAGTCCTTCGCCTTCGTAAATATCTTGAACGACGAACGTTCCAAAGTTCGCCGTCGGGTCGACTCCCGACGATTTGACCGTCGGAAGTTCCGTCGGATTCAACGAGATCGGCTGTCCGCACGAAATCGACCAGTCGAACGCCAAAAGCTCCCGTTCGCCGTTTGCCGTCATATAGTAAACGCCAAAGGGGGGCGTAAAAGGTCCGTCGATCGTTTCCCAACCTTCAGGACAATACGCGACGAGATAATTGTCCTCGTCAAAAGGATACGGATACTGATATTGCGCGCCCGTTTGACCAAAAAAATCGACGTTGCGGTCGTTATGTCCCTCCGTTTTGATCGGATTGGGAACGCGTCCGGGCTTTCCATCGGGCGAAGAACCGCCGACAAATTCAATACAGTCGCCGTCTTGAGCGCCAAGGGAACGGTCGATCAACGCCAATTTGCCCTTGTGCGGAACGTGGTGTCCGCCGATAATCGCGACAAGTTTCGTCGAGTCCGGCACGGCGCGCGCTTGAAGATAAGAAGACGGAAACATCGAATTGTTCCCGCAATATTCCGTTTGCGCGGTTCCGTCGGGATTCATCACGAACAACGGATGAAGAAAATACGCGTTGCGGTCGTTGTATTCCCAACGCGTGAAGATCACGCGCCCGTCGGACGTCATTTGCGGAAAATTCGAATCGAGTTCGTCGTAAGTCAGGCGGCGGATATGATTTCCGTTCTCGTCGCAAGAATAAATATCCGTGTTGTCGTTTGGCCAACAGTCGTTAATTTGCGTATGGCGCGTCGACGCGAAGAGAATCTTGCCGTCGGGCGTATAGCAAGGCTCGTAATCGGCGCAAGGATACCGGCGTCCGTCGACGGTCGGCGGGAAAGTCAGACGACGAATCGATCGATCGGACAATTTCATTTCGAAGAGCGCGTAATCGTCCGTCTCAAAATTGTCGCGCATAGAAAAAACGAGCCGCTCGCCGTCCCAAGAAAGATTCGGATCGCGAATCACGCCCTCGGGCTTGTCGATTAAAACTTCCTGCGCGACGGAGCCGTCTTCTCGAATCGTCGCAAGGCACAACTGCGAGCCGCCGCGACGTTCCGTCGTCTGGTCGTGATATTGCGCGTCGGAAACATGCCCTATGCCCGTCAAACCTTCGGTTCCGCCAAAAACGTAATGCTTGACGTAAAGAAATTGGTCGGATATTTCGCGAACGTATTCGAGACGAATTTGACGTCGAAGCGCGCACGCGTCGTAATACAGCGCGCGCCAACGGGCGTCGGCGCCGGACGTCGCGGAAGAAACTAACGCGTCGCGTCGTTGCGCCAAAGCGCCGACGTCCGCGTCCGCGTCTTGAAGTTCCGACATAACGACGTCCAAAAGCGCTTGTTCGGCTTTGGAATCGGCGCTAGAAACAAAAAACGCGTCGGGCGCAAGTTCCGCTTTGGGCGCGTCTTGAAGAAGCCAGTCGCGTCGCAAACGACTCTCGGGATAGGCGACGTCGTCGGGATTTTTCGTCGCGACGTCGTCGGGAACGCTCGTCAACGCCGTTATTTCGGCAATTTGCGTATTAAAATGAATTTCTTGTTCAATTCCTTGGCGTCGATTACGCAACTGCCACCCGGAATTCACGCGAACTAAAAGATAACGCGCGACCGTCGAATCCCACAAAACGCAAACGGAATAACCGCTATTGAGGGGCAAAAGTTCTTCGTTTTCCTTGAGCGGTCGAACGCCGGTTTTGCCCTGCGCGTCGTCGCACGCGTAAACGCTAACGTTGCGAGGAGAGAGACTGCGCCAGTTGCGCGGCGTCGTCAAACGCAAGCCGCAAATCGTTTGTTCTTCGCCCAAATCTAGCGTAAATTCGGAGGTTATCGGCTCGGCGGCGTATGGAGGCGTCGTTTCCTTGCGACCGCCCGTCCGCGTCGAATCAAGAATACAGGCGTAAGTGTTCGGATCGCCGTCGATCGTCTTGTCGAATCCGTAACGGTTCGGATCGTTGGCGCCGACGTCGACGAAAACTTCGTTTTCCGACCAGACGGCGCGCGGGGTCAGTTCCGTCGCGCGAGAATAAAAAGTCGGCGCGGAATCTTGCGCCCAAAGGAAAGCGCCGTTCAAAATAAACGCGCAAGCCAATAGGATCGTTCTGTTCACTCTTTCGGTTCTCCAATGAAAAGCGTCGTTGCGTTAAAAAGTAAAAAAACGTTGTTTCAACCGACGTTAAGCGCGCGTAAAATCTCGCGTTCTTCGGCGTCAAATCCGAACAATTCAGCTACGGCGTCTTCGAGTTCGGAGTCGAGTCGTTCGCGCAAGGTCGAAGCGTCGAACGCTTCGGAACGTCTCGACTCAAAAAATTCCTTCCATTCCGCTTGTTTCTTGAGCGGAAGGTCGATCTTTTGTTTTTTCAATTCACGTTTAAACGCGGAAAAATCAAACGTATGGAACGATTCGACGTTTTCGATTCCTTTAAACGTGGGAAAATCGACGCGCAACGCGGCGCTTAACCGTCGACTCGCGTTGCAAAAGCGACGATAGGCGTCGATTCGTCGATCTACGAGCTTTTCAATTTCGGCGCGCTTCTCTCCGACTTTCGGGACGGGTATGTTTTCAAAATAAATCTTAGACAATTCGCGCGTTCCCCCGACCAATTCAGGGCAATTATACCAAAGCCAAAGTCTGCTTGCTTTAGAATTAAAAAGCGCCGTCAAATACTTTAGTGAAACAGACTCGTCCTTCGCCGTTAAAATAAAAGCCTTCTGATTATAATAAACTTCGCCTTCCTCGTAAGCAAAGGGGAAAAACGCCGTCATATTCGGATAGACGACTTTTGGCTTGGTAAATTCGCGGTAATAATCGATTGAATCTTGCGTTTCAAACCACTGGTTCGACGTCTTTTTCCGCGCGCCCGGTTCGCCCGTCTGGTTGAGTCGTTCTTTGCCAAAAGAAAGCAAATGTTCCTTGATCGCAGGATATTCCTCGACGTCGACGTTTAACGAAGGAAAAGTCGCGATCAAATAGAGGTCGTCCCGATTCCGCGCGCCGTATCGCCAGAGATCGCGTCCGCGCAACAGCGGCTTGATTAACTCCGCGCTTTTGCGATCCTTTGCGACAAGACGGCGACGCGTTTCGTCATCGATTACAAAGGCGTCGTTAAAGCCCGTCAAAACGCCGCGAAAAATCGAGACGGGCAGTTCTTTCAAGCGTCGGTTCGACTCGGCTTTCTGGAGAATCCGTTCGTGTTCGCGAGGTTTGATCGTCCAAGGTTGCGCGCCAAAAGAGACTTGCGATGCGAAACGACGATTTGTCGCCGACTTAAAATCGCCGTAAGTCCGCGAGTCGACCGACAAGAGTTGCGTCGATCCGCCACGCGCGCTTTTCTCAAGCGTCAAAATACAACAACGAACGACGGCGTCCGCAAAAAATTGCACGTCGCCAAAATTCAAGAGTTGCGCAATACGTTTGTCGGCGAGAAAACGTCGCAACGACTCTCCGTAAGTCGCTTTCAGCCAACTGTTCGACATAATATAAGACTGAACGCCGCCTTTTTTGAGCAGCGCATACCCGCGTTCGACAAAGAGGCAATATAAATCGCCGCTTTTGTCGTAAGTCTCGTAGCCGCAGGCTGCCAGACGTTCGCTACGTTCGCGCGATTTCTGAAGTTGAACGTAAGGCGGATTGCCGATAACGACGTCGAAACCGCCCTTTTCAAAGACTTGCGGAAATTCTTTTTTCCAATCGAAGGCGTCCGCGCCCCCAAGTTTGGGATCGTCGATCAACGAATCGCCGCGCTTAATATTCGCGCTCAAATCGTTAAGTCGGTGCCCCTGCCGACAGGTTCGCAACCACAATGAAAGGCGCGTAATCTCGACCGATTCTTCGTTGACGTCGACTCCAAAAAGATTATTCTCGAGAATATAATTCTCGACGTCCTGAAATACAAGGGACGGCGCCGAACCGTACTGAACGCGCCGCGTCAATTCGTCGACGTAACGACGTTCGTTAAGGAGAAACTGGAACGCCGCGTTAAGAAAAGCCCCCGACCCGCAAGCGGGATCGCAAATCGTCAACCCCTTCAACCATTCGCCGTAAGTCGTTAATAGATTTTCAAGACGCGCGCGTTCTTCTTTTTTCCGTCGACCGGGTTCCTTTTTTTCTTTTCGAGTCAAGCCTTTTACCGCGCTTGTCGTTTCGACGTCGAACGTTTCGTCGTCGAACCCCAATTCGGCTTTCTTCTCGCGACAAAGTTTGCCCAACGTCGAATCGACGATAAAATCGACGACGTAGCGCGGCGTATAAAAAACCCCGTCGTTTTTACGCTTGTTCTTCCTCGCGTTCTCTCGCGCTTCCAACGCGTCCGGCGCGTTTGTTTCTTCGGCGATAATTTGACGCGACGTTTCTGCGATTTCCGAAAGCGAATGTTCGAAGATTCGACCTAAGACGTCGACGTCGACCTCGCTGTTAAAATCATACGCGTTCAGACGTTGAATATGAGCCGTCAAAACGTCGTCGTCAATTTGAATTTGGTCGAGAACGTCGTCTTCGCGGAAAAGTCCGCCGTCGTATGCGAAAACGCCGAGTCGTTCCGATCCGACGTCGATCGCTTGAAAATAACGCTTGAGGAAGTCGTAAAAGGGAGTCTCGATCCAAGCGTCGGTCGTTTTCCAGTCGTCGATTACGCGTTGCGACGAATTGGGCGTCAATAAGCCGCAGTCTTCCGCGAAAAAAACAAAGAGAAGGCGATCTAACAATTTTTGCGTTTTTTGAAAGAGCGTCAACTTGCCAAAGCGCTTCGAATTACGCGCGACTATGTTGCGATACAAATCTTGCTTGCACGCGGAATAATCGCGATAAAAACGTTCCGTAATATTCACTTCAGAAACGAGCGACTCGTCAAGTATCTTGCCCGGAATACCTTGACGCATAGAATCCCAACTTAGACAAACGTACAAAACGCGAAACTTGTCGGGCGCCAAATTAAAGAGGTCAAATTCAAGAAATTCGACCGCCGAATCGACGTAGAAACGTAATTTGCGAAAATTAGACAGAACGACGTAACGCGCTTTCTTATGACGATCCTTGTAAGAAAACGCCTGCGTCTCCGCCTTGTCGAGATAGACGGTTCGCATATCCTTCAATTCGACGACGCCGACCGTCTCGCCGTCGACAAGAATCGCCGCGTCCGCTTTTTTCGCGTCGTCTTCGTTCTTTTGTTCCGCGACTAGATTATAATTGGGCGAAGGAAAAAGCGAATACCCCAAGACGTCGACGAACAACGCGCGAAGGAACCCTTCTTGGAATTGCTCTTCCTTGCTCGCGGCGATATTTTCTTGAACGCTCTCGCGATCAAAAAAATCTTTGAAACGACGATAACGCTCGTTGATCGTCTCCTCAGAGAAGATTTCGGCATATTTCTTGAAGATATTTTGTCGAAACATCGTCGTCGTTCCGTCCTTGCGTCAGTCCTTAACTAAATCGGCGGTTTTCGCCTCGACAAACTGAACCAAAGCGTTAGGCTCGATAGAAATCATCATTCCGCGCATACCGGCGTTAATGTAGATTTCGTCGAAAAGAATTACGGTTTCGTCGATCAGCGTGGGAAATTTCTTCTTCATGCCGATCGGAGAACAACCGCCGCGAATATAGCCCGTCAAGTCTTTGAGATTCTTCATTGGAATCAAATCGACTTTTTTATCTCCAAACGCTTTGGCGACTTTTTTCAAATCCAGCTCGTCGCACACGGGCAGACAGCACACGAAATAACCGTTCTTTTCCCCCTTCATCACCAACGTTTTAAAAATTCCTTCCGGCTCCTTGCCAAGCTGGTTCGCAATGCGCATGCCCGAAAGATCGCTTTCGTCGACTTCGTATTCGATCGTTTGAAAGGCGACGCCCGCGCTTTCGAGCAGGCGAGTCGCGTTAGTTTTCGTTTGCGTCGACATAGACGCCTCCCCTTTTCCGATTTATTGCGCAACGTATGCGACGCGCTTGAAAAAAACGCGTCTTCCTAATTTTACGCGCCAAATTACGCGCCGTCAAGCAATAAACGAAAGAAACGCAAAGAAAGAACGGAAGAATAAACCGACATAGCGCGTCGACGCCCAAAACGAACAGGGGGGCTTGAAAACGGAAGACGCCGTCGTATAATTTAGGGTTAAATTTTATGCGAACTCCCTAAGGGTTCGTCTTTTGAAAGATACGAGGTATAGCATTATGACGCCAAACGCGTTGCCAATTATCGAAGAAACGACTCCCATTACCAAAATTCTCGAGCGCAACGTCCAGTTGTACGGCAACGACGTTTGCTTGATCGAGCTGAATCCGGAAATCGACGTCAAGACCCACTCGTGGAAAGAATTCAATCTAATCCAACCGGCCGAACACGCAAGTAAGCGTCGTACGATCACGTGGCGACAGTTCAACAATATGGCGAACCAATTTGCCAATCTTCTCCTGAGTCGCGGTCTGAGAAAAGGCGAAAAAGTCGCGATTCTGATGATGAACTGCCTAGAATGGTTGCCCGTCTACTTTGGCGCGCTCAAGGCGGGCGCCGTCGTCGTGCCGATGAATTTCCGCTACGCTTCCGACGAAATCAAATATTGCCTCGAACTTGCGGAAGTCGACTTCCTCGTCTTCGGACCGGAATTTATCGGACGACTCGAACCAATTTGCGACAAGCTCGACCGCGTACGAGGGTTCTTTTTCCTTGGAAAATCGGTTCCTTCCTTTGCCGAATCGCTCCATAAAATCTCGCAATATTGTTCGGCAGACGCCCCCGACGTTGAACTGACTTGCGACGACGAAGCGGCGATTTATTTTTCCTCCGGCACGACGGGCTTCCCCAAAGCGATTTTACACCCGCATCGAAGTTTGACGTCCGCCTGTTTCACGGAACAGAACCACCACTCGCAAACGCGCGAGGATATATTCCTCTGTATTCCGCCCCTTTATCACACGGGCGCTAAGATGCACTGGTTCGGCAGTTTCCTCGTCGGGGGACGCGCCGTTCTGTTGCGCGGAATTAAGCCGCAGACGATCTTGCACGCCGTCTCTGAAGAACGTTGCACGATCGTTTGGCTCTTGGTTCCTTGGGCGCAAGACATTCTTGACGCTATCGATTCGGGCGAGATTAAACTTGAAAATTACGTGACGAAACAATGGCGCTTGATGCACATCGGCGCCCAGCCCGTCCCGCCTAGTTTGATCAAACGCTGGAAGGAGCGTTTCCCCAACCACGATTACGACACAAACTATGGTCTGAGCGAGTCGATCGGACCAGGTTGCGTTCACTTGGGCGTCGAGAACGTCGAAAAAGTGGGCGCGATCGGCAAGCCCGGTTTCCGTTGGCAAACGCGAATCGTCGACGAAAACAGGAAAGACGTCAAACAGGGCGAAGTCGGAGAACTGGCGGTCTTCGGACCCGGCGTTATGCGCGAATATTATCGCGACCCCGAAGCGACGAAGGCGACCTTAGAGAACGGTTGGCTCTTTACCGGCGATATGGCGCGTCAAGACGAAGAAGGGTTCATTTACCTTGTCGACCGTAAGAAGGACGTCGTCATCACCGGAGGCGAGAATCTGTATCCCGTCGAAATCGAAAACTTCTTGCGACGTTGCGACGATATCAAAGACGTCGCCGTTATCGGCTTGCCCGAGCCGCGCTTAGGAGAAATTGCCGCTGCGATCGTTGAATTGAAGCCCGGAAGAAATACGACGGAAGAAGATTTGGTCAAGTTCTGTCAAGATATGCCGCGGTACAAACGACCGCGAAAATTTATCTTTGCCGAAGTGCCGCGTAATCCGACGGGCAAAATCGAAAAGCCGAAACTTCGTGAAAAATACTGCGGCAAGAGCCTTGTCGAAGCGCAACTCGAGCGTTAATCGTATTTGAAGACGAGTGTTTGAAGACGCGCGAAAACGTCTTGGCGTCCTTCTTTTTAGAAGCGACGCCTTTTTTAACGGAAAAATTTTTGTAAAATATGATCGGCAAGCGTCGCCGTCAAACGAAATTTCGTATTTTGAGCAAAGAAGGTAAGAAAAATTCGGCCTGCGCTTACCTTCGACGTAAGCGACGTATGTTTCATCCGAATTGCGGAAAATCGCGTTTTCGCGCAAGAAAAGTCTTGAGCGAGAATCGACGCGCAATATGTTTTAGTTAAGAAAGCGTTAAAAATGAAAACTTACAAATGCAAAGTTTGCGGTTTTGTTTTTGAAGTTGAAGATTCGACCGAGCCCGTCTGCCCCAAATGCAAGCAAAAGGGCGACAAACTGACGGAAATCGCGAATCGTTACGCCGGAACGAAGACGGAACAAAACCTTCTCGCCGCCTTCGCGGGCGAATCGCAAGCGCGCAATAAGTATACTTATTTCGCGTCCGCCGCTAAAAAAGAAGGCTACGAACAAATCTCCGCCTTGTTCCTGAAAACGGCCGACAACGAAAAAGAACACGCCAAAATGTGGTTCAAGGAGCTCAAAGGAATCGGATCGACCGCGCAAAATCTCGAAGCGGCCGCCGACGGCGAAAACTTCGAATGGACCGATATGTACGAAGGGTTCGCAAAAACGGCGGAAGAAGAAGGGTTCGCCGATCTGGCGGAGAAATTCCGAGGCGTCGCCGCTATTGAAAAGCGACACGAAGAACGTTATCGCGCTCTGCTTAAGAACGTCGAGACGGCGCAAGTCTTTGAAAAAAGCGAAGTCAAAGTTTGGGAATGCAGGAACTGCGGTCATATCGTCGTTGGAACGAAAGCCCCGGAAATCTGCCCCGTCTGCGCGCATCCGCAAGCGTACTTTGAAATTAGCGCGGAAAATTATTAATCCGAAAGAAGCGCGGCGGATAATTCCGCTTGACCTCGCGGCTTAAGATCAAAAAACGCGACGCGATCATAATGAATCGCGTCGCGTTATTTTTTGGGCTCCGCACGTTGCTAGTCTCCCGCAGTAAGGCGCGCGTGATAAAACGACAAAATAAAACGACGGTTGAATTGAAAATCTACGTTCCGCGCGTTCCAAACGTTTCCGCTCGTATGTAACGAGCTTACGCGCGGGATTATCGTTCCGACGCTTGTTTAAAAAATACGTTCAAACGACGGCGAATTCAAACTTCGCCGACGTCCCCTTTTCGTGAACGATTTACAAAACCGACTGTTGCGACGTCAAAGCGTCTTAATACGCGTCGGATATTTCGAATATTGCTTAAACAATTCCGCAA
Source organism: Thermoguttaceae bacterium (assembly GCA_045599865.1). Taxonomy (GTDB): domain Bacteria; phylum Planctomycetota; class Planctomycetia; order Pirellulales; family Thermoguttaceae; genus RUG369. Next base: position 887 of record JAZRWW010000347.1, on the reverse strand, counting down.
CGTTGATTTTCTCGTCGCTACGTTCAAAGCTCGATTCGCGAAAAACGACGCGCAAAGGACTGCGAAGCGCCATCGCTATTACGGATTCGATAGAAACGCGCGCGTCAAAACAAGCGAATAACGCGCCTTCCGCGTAATTGTGAACCGTCGCTTCGCCGATGCGTTCGAGCTTGTAAGGCAAAGAAAGCGAAAGACCCCAGTCTAAAACGCAACCAAACAGCAAATCGAGTTCCGTTCGGTCGGGCTTCACGCTCAAGACAGTCGGATCAAGAAGGCTCTTCGTATATTCCGAAGGGTAGTAATACGCGTCCGTCATATTCCCTTCGTCGACCTTAAACACGCGAAAACCGACGTCTAAATCGGGTCGATCGAGCGCGTGTTCCGACTTGATTTTCGAGCCCGCGCGGCGGATGCGTTCCTTGCCAATCTCGCAGATTGTTTTGTAGCCAGCCTTAAACGCAAAAGACTTTTTGTCGCAAAGCTCTGGCGCCTGAACCATTATAAATTGGCGATTTCCCCCGTCTTCCGCGTTTAATTCCATTACCGCGTGCGCCGTCGTCGCGCTACCCGAAAAGAAATCGAGAATGATCGCGTCGTCGGGTAAATTAGCGACTTGCAAAATTCGACGAAGAAGCCGAACCGGCTTAGGTCCGTCGAAATAACCTTTGTCGTCGAACAACTTCTTTAGTTCTTGTCGTCCCTCTTGATTATGACCGACGTCTTCATATTTCCAAATGGTAGTCGGAACTGTACTTTCCCCACTTTTTAAAAAATAAGGAGAAAATCCCCCCAAGTTGAGGTATACAAAAAAGGACTCGTTTGGTATTGTAAGCAAAACCAAAAACACCCCTACAATCCCAGCGAGTCCCAAATGCGCGAAACTTTCG
>JAZRWW010000346.1:0-6899 GCA_045599865.1 Thermoguttaceae bacterium | reverse complement strand
GACGAGACGCTCGACGCGCTTAAAGAAAAATTAATCGCCGCGCGAGCAAAATTGGACGACGCGATCGCTTTCGCGCGAACGAAGGGCGTTTCCTACGTCGAACTTCGCGCGCGCAAGATCGCGGACGCGGGCGTCGCGATTCTTATCGGGCATTATCTTCTTGGACAAGCGACGAAATGCGACCGTAAAAAGAAAGTCGCCGGGTATTTTATTACGAAGGCGCTTGCTGAAATTGGCGCCGCTATCGCGCTGATCGAAAACGGAGCGACTTACGTTCTGGACGATTATTTAGAATTCGTCGGCTCCGTTTCGAACGACGATTAAGCGTCGTTTGGAGTAATCGTTCACGCAATATTCTGAACAAGGGGTCGTGTTGGAATCCTTGTATAACTTTCCGTGAACGATTACTAATATTTTAGAATTAACGTTTTAGAATAAGTCCATTCGGAATAAACGGTTCCGTATATTGCGCAGACGCGAAACCGATATTGCGCGTTTGGCTGGACGCCCGTTGCGACGCGCGAAGTCGCGTTGGCGTTCATTATTTGCGCAAGACGCCAAGTCGCGCCGCCGTCCGTCGAATACTCGACGCGGAACCCCGTTTCGTTCGTCGAATTGTCCTTCCAACTAAGCGAAACGCGGCGAGACGTCGTATCGTAAGTTCCGAACGTTAAATCGCTCGGAGCGACTATTTCGACTTTCGTATTCAACGTCTCGGAACACGCCCAAGCGGAATAAGAGTTCCCGTATATGGCGCGGACGCGGAACTGATATTCCGCGTTCGGCTGAACGCTTGTCGCGACGCGCGAAGTCGCGTTGGCGTCCATTATTTGCGCAAGGAGCCAAGTCGCGCCGCCGTCCGTCGAATATTCGACGCGAAAACCCGTTTCGTTCGTCGAATTGTCCTTCCAACTAAGCGAAACGCGGCGAGTCGTCGCGTCGTAAGTTCCGAGCGTCAAATCGCTAGGAGCGGCTAGTTCGACTTTCGTACTCAACGTTTCAGAATAAGTCCAAGCGGAATAAGAATCTTCATAAAGGGCGCAGACGCGGAACTGATATTCCGCGTTCGTCTTGACGCCCTTCGCAACGCGCGACGTCGCGTCGGCGTCCATTATTTGCGCAAGGAGCCAAGTCGCGCCGCCGTCCGTCGAATATTCGACGCGAAACCCCGTTTCGTTCGTCGAATTGTCTTTCCAACTAAGCGAAACGCGGCGAGTCGTCGCGTCGTAAGTTCCGAGCGTCAAGTCGCTAGGAGCGGTCGGAATCGACCTATGCCTCGCGTCGCCGGATTGACTCGAGACCTTACTCGCAACGATCGTATAACCTCCTAAACTTCCGTAATCGGAATAAATCGTCTTTCCTGCGATCTCCAGACCCGTTCCTTCAACGCTAAGAAAGTACGTTCCGCGCGTTCGTCCTTCCATATCGACGGTCGCCGACGTGGAATCGGACGGATCGAACGTTTGAACTAATTCTCCTGAACCGTCGTAAAGTTTGACGAGCGCGTCTAAATTGGTAATTCCTTCAATTCCGCCGATCTTCAAATTTAACGCGCCGCCGTCGTATTGAAACTTAAAAAAGTCGACGTCGGTGTTCCGTTCGACAACGCCGCTTGCGCAAATTCCAGTCGAATCGACTGAAATCGAAGTCGCCTCCGTTATCGTGTCGCCGACGTCGTCGGAACGATAATCAAAGCCGTTTCGCGACGTAATAATTGCAAGGTCGTCCTCGAAGTTGTTCGCATCGACGTATTCGCCCTTGCTCCACTGCGTCAGCGAACAATAGTGCCCCGCTCCCATAATCGCGCACCAGTCGTCGGCTCCGTAATAATACTCGTTGTTCTTATCGCCGTCGTGGCTCAGTCCCAAAGAATGACCGACTTCGTGCGAAATCGCCTCGGCGAGATATTTTGTCGCGTTCAAACCTCCTGCGAAAATATACGCGGGCGTGTCGCTGTTCGCGCCGAAACTACCGACGTAAGCGATTCCCCCGCAAAGGTTCGCAACCCAAGAGCCGTCGCCGCCGACGCAAACGCGAATTCCATACGACTCGTCGTTCTTGTCGCTTTTAATTAGCGCGTCAAGGGACGGTTCGACCGTCGTAACGTTGACGTTAAAGGGCGCAAAGTCTTCCGAAACGCGAAGCCAAATTTCATAAATCGACTTGAGTTCCTCGTTAGAAAAAGAATCTACGTTAGAATCGAAATCATACGCCGGCGTGACAATCTCGCCGTATCCTCCGTACTGTTGCCAATAGGTTCCGTGTGAATCAACGTGCCCGGTAAAATCCAAATAAATAGTATACGTCGAAGTTGGAATACTACTTAACCCAAAAATAAAGTCTTCCGTCGGGGACTCAGGATTTTGCCCTTCCGCAAGAAGTAAGGCGTCGATCGCGTCGGAAAGTTCGTTGTGTTGAGACGCGAACGCTTCGAGTTCAGTCGAACGTTCATAAACGGGCAAAGTTTCCGTCTTGGGAATCAAAGCGTCGTCGCCCCAAGACGTCGCGGAAAGCATTTCGCGATTTTCAAGAGATTCAAGTCGAAGTCGACGTTTTTGGGAAGATCGATTCCGAACGATCCGAACGCGTGAATTAGAGCGACTACGCGCGTTAGAGAAAAGAAAATTAAGCGTTTTTTTAAGGTTCATACGTCTACTGCTTCACGGAAGGCGTCGCGTTTGGTCTTTTATGAGAGAAGAGATTAGCGGCGACGAGCGTTGTAAAAAAGGAACGGCTTTCAAATCGCGCCAAGCGTCCCGAAATTAGACGAAAGACGCCGACTCGATTTTAACAAAACACTCAATTATAAACGTCGCTATGCCCGCCGTAACGGAGAAAGTTCGAAAAAAGTTCCTTTTTTCTTAAAAAAAACTGCAATTTCTTGAGAAAAACATAAAATTCAGCGATCGACGCCCTCTCTGTAGACAAAATTGTTGTTTTTCCGCAGAAAGAGACGCGTCTTTCTCCCTTTTAGTTCTATGGCGCGTCTGAAGAAAAAAATGATAAAAACCTCGTCTTTCTCGTTTCAACGCAAGAGGGGGTAGAGACAAAAACAGAATTAATATTAAAATTGAAGCGATCAAAGCCGACGGAGCCCTATATGCGTTCGCGTCGTTTTTTAACCAATACGATAGAAAAGTAACGACGAATGTTAGAAAATATCAACGATCCTTCCCAGTCCGATTCGTTAACGCCCGAAGGCGAACTCGTTTCGACCAATCCCGTCGTCGACGCGTCTTCGACGATAGAATCGAACGACGCGCCGACGTCCGCTGCGGAATCCGAAGCGCCGGTTCCCTTCCCCGCCCCGGGCGACTTGCAAGAAGAAAGAGCGCAAGAAGAACTCGGTTCGAGCGCGCTTGAAGAAGCTCTTGAAAAATATGGAATCGAACTTTCTCGCAAAAAAGTCGAGCTTTTGAAGACGTATTGCGACTTGCTTTGGCTGTGGAACGAGCGCTTGAATCTTACGCGTCACACGACCTTCGACAAATTCGTTTCTCGAGATTTGGTCGATTCGATACGTTTGGCCGAGCAGTTGCAGAAAGGAGAACACGTCCTTGACGTCGGCTCCGGGGGCGGAGTTCCCGGTCTTGTCGTCGCGATTCTTCGTCCCGACGTCGCGGTCGAACTTTGCGACTCGACCGGCAAGAAAGCCGAAGCGCTCGGCGCTATCGTCGACGCGCTCGGGCTCGACGTCAACGTCTGGTACGCTAAAGCCGAAGATTTGTTAAAGACGCGTCGTTTTCATACGTTGACGATTCGCGCGGTCGGCAAAATGAGAAGCCTCTTGCAAACGTTCGCGCCAGTCTGGTTCGCGTTCGACCGCATTCTGATGATCAAAGGCCCAAATTGGCCGGCGGAACGAGGCGAAGCGCGCCATTACAATATGTTAAATTCGATCGCGCTGCGCAAGGTCGACGAATACGAAACGCCGGGCGCCGACCATTTGAGTTGCATACTGCAACTTTGCCAAAAAAGCAAATTTTTAGATATTGAACGACGCGCCAAGGAACGACTCGAGGGCAAGCCTTACGACGGCGAAATCGAAGAAATTATCGTCGATAATCGTCCGAATAGACCGGAGTCGGAACGTTCGGAGCGTCGACGACCGTCGCGTAAAAATTTCAAGTCGGATCGTCCTTACGTTAAATTCAAAGATCGACGCGGCGATTCCAATTCGGAGTCCGGCGAAGGGGCGAACGGCGAAAGGTCGAACGGCGCCGAAGCGCAAGTTCGCGCGCGCAAAGGTTCGCGTCCTCCGAAAGGCTGGACGGGCAAGAAACGCGAATTTCGCGAATTAACGCAAGACGCGACGGAACGCGCGCCCGCGAAGAACGGTTTTAGAGGAAATCGCGAGTCCGGCGACAAGCGCGGATTCGGCGCTTCTTCCTCTTCCTCGTCCGAACGCAACCGGGCGAGCAAGCCGCGTCGTTTTGGCGCGGGCGGCAGGGGCGGAAACGCTCGAGGCGGAGGACGCGGCTCGAAACGTCCTTAATCGGCAAACGCATATTTTCTTTTAATTTACGATTCGTTTCACAGAGATGGGTAAAGAATGACTAACAGTAGTTTTTTTAAATATGCGCGCGTATGTTTCGCGCTGGCGCTCGGTTGTTCGTTCCTTTTTGTCGGCTGTAAAAAGAAGGACGCGCAAGAACAACCCGTCGAAGAAGCGGCGCAAGGGGATCAACAAAGCCAAGCGAACGCGTTTCCGACCTTTTCGACGGAAATTAGTTCGTTGTCGGAACAAGACTTAGCCGCGTTGGGCGCTCCAAACGGACTCCCGACCGAATACGTCTTTCCCGGCGCGTATCTCGCGCAAGTTCTCTATCCCGAACGCTTGGCGTCCGTCGAGGGCGGCAAAGTCGCGCTCGAATTTTTCGCGAAATCGTCCTTTCAACTTCCTATGCCGGAAATCCTAGACGCCGCCGACCTCGTTCTTTATAGCAAGGGCTTTACTTTTGAAACCCTCAAAGAAGCAAAGACCGACGCGGTAATTCAAGAAGGTTTCCCCTCTCAAGTGGAAGCGGTCTACGTTCGTTCTAAAACCGCGCTCGATAAAGACGCGATTCGCGCGAAGCTGTTCGACAAAGTCGAGCCTTCAAAATGCAAAAAAGAGCAATTTGGCAAAAGCGAAGTCGAGTATTTTGAGAATTCGCTCGTTATGCCGCTCGATCAGACGGGTCAGAATCTCGGCAAAATTGAAAGAATTTGCGCCGGATTGGCGTTCCCGACCGACGATTCGCTCGTAATCGCGACCGGCGCTCTTTCCGCGCTTCAGTCGTATTTTAGCGACAAAACGGGCGACGAGCGAGGGATCGCCGCGCAAAGACTCGCGCGAACGAATCTCGAGTCGATCGCCGTCGCGTTCCAATACGACTACGATTTCAGCGTTCCAAACGCGCAACTTGTTCAACTGCCGGTTCCGATTACCGGCGAATTGATGCAGTCGATTATGAAGAACGTCGTCGCGTTCCAATTCCTATTTGACGTCGCGACGCCGGACGGAGATTTCCTGAAAGCGACGATCAACGCGAAGTCGAACGAAGGCGCCGAGGAATTGCGCAAAGCGATGGGAACCGCCTTAATGCGGGGCGTCGACAATTTAAACAAAGTCTTGGAACAAAACAAAGAGCAAGAGACCGGCAAAGCGCAAATTCAAGCGGTCGTCGACCTTTTGAAATCGACTAATCTTTCGGTGGAAGGACAAAATCTCGTCGGTTCCTTGAAAAATACGCCGAGCGCGGTCGCGTTCTTCAAGGACAGCTTGCAAAGTATTAACGACCTGCGCGCTAATTCCGAAGTCGACGCAAAATACGGCGCCGTTCAAGAGTCCCTCTCTCAACTTGGACGCGCGTTCATCGCGTATCTTGGCAAGAACAAAACCTATCCCGCCCCGATTTGCGCCGACGACGGAACGCCTCTTCTTAGTTGGCGCGTCGCGTTGCTTCCCGTCCTCGGAGAACAGTATCAGAAGCTCTACGAGCAATTCAAACTTAACGAGCCGTGGAATAGCGAAAACAATTTGAAGCTCTTAGATCAGATTCCCGCGATTTACAAAACGCCCGTCTCCGCGACGCAAGCGAACGCGACGCAGTTCTTAATCTTCAACGCGCCCGGAACGCCCTTTGGAAATTTCCCCAAAGGACTGAAAATCCAAGACGTCGCCGATCCGTCGCGAACCCTTTCCGTCGTCTTGGCGTCGGAAAAGCACGCCGTCGAGTGGACGCGTCCGGAAAACTTTGAATTGAACGCCTCGAAGCCGACCGAATCTTTCGGCGAATTCGTCTGCGCCGTCACGTTGATGGGCGAAATCGTCCTTTCTAAATGCGACGATTCCGAAGCGTCTTGTAAGACGATCGCTTCGATCGTCCTCGGAACGCCGCAAGAAGAGGAAAAAACGCAAGATACTCCGAAGGAGCCGGAGTCTGAAACGACCGAAGCTCCAACGGAACCGGTCGAAGTTTCGGCGGAAACGGAGCCTGAAACGGTCGAGTGATTGTTTATTTTGTAGCAACCGTTCACGGAAAGCCGCGCATCAACGATGCGCGGATACGTTAAATTACAAAAACGGCGTCGCGAACAGTAAAAAGCTAATACTTTGAAAGTTTTCTTACGTTCGACAAGTCGTTGGAAGCGTCGTTTTGATTTAAGTGCGTTTAAACAGACGTCTTTGATCGCGCGCCGTCGAGCGCCGAAACAGTCCCGTGAACGCTTACAAAAAGTCATTCGTCGCTAGTCAGCTCGATTTTGAGGTCTTTCGCCGCGCCGGAAATCTTAAGAGTCAAGCCTGAAGTATTCGGATTGGCGTAACGTTGGGGCAAGTCGTTGACAAGTCTAGGCGGCTCTCTATCGGGGAAGAGATTTTCGGGTCTTTTACCGCCGGACTCGTTAATAACCTT
>JAZRWW010000345.1:0-27036 GCA_045599865.1 Thermoguttaceae bacterium | reverse complement strand
AGTCTAGTAAAGTTCCGCCCTTCCGCCCGCAATGCGGGCGGCTTTCGCGCGACGGCTTACGCCGTCGGTTCTTGCGCGGCGTTTATTCCAAACCGAACGCGCGTGAAAAATTTGCACGACTTTCCGTGAACTCTTACTTTCTGTTTATCTAAGTAGGGTTATTCGGTAAATTTTGCGTTCATTCCAACGTTGGAACGGCGCGTTCTCCTCGAAATTCTTTTTCGCAACCCTCCTTTTCGTACACGCCGTAAAAATTGGAAGTCGTGTCGAGCCATAACGCGATTCTACGTCGTTCGGAATCTGACAATTCGACTTCGTGATGATCTTTTAGCAACTCGTATAACTTTGAGGCTCGCGCGCCGTATTGACCGGGCGTCGTTCTCAACGGATCGCGGAAGTCGGCATAGGCGTACCCGCCCGCCGTCAAGTTCCAATAGGAGGCGTAGAATCCGTTTTTCGTAGGCGTTTTTGCCAAATTCGGCGCGCCTTCTTCTGCAGATTCCGGCTCGTTATGGCATTCGACGCACCGTTCGTCCAAGATCGGCTGAACTAACTCGGGGAAGTTGACGGGTTGCGTTCCGACGCCTTCGGACGTCAATTTTGACGGTTCGCGACGCAACGCCAAGGGAACTTGCGCGCCCGACGCGGAAGCGTCGACGTTTTGCACGCTTGCAACGGAGAGTCCCGCCGCGTTGCGTTCCTCGTGGCACCCGATGCAAGAGAGATTTTCGCCCGGTTGCAACGCCGTTCCGCTTCTCATCGATTGGACGACGCAACCTTCTTCGTCAAGGAGTTGGAAATAAATTTCACAATTCGCGGGCGCGTAGAAACAGGCGCTTCCGTCTTCCTCGACCGGCGCGACTCCCCAAACTCGTCGCGCTAATTTTACGGAGTCGGTCGAAGTCGCCTCGCGCAGTCCGATTTCGTAAGGAGGTCGCCCCGACGGAACGGTCATACAGAAGACTTGGACGACGCGAATCGATTTAATTTTCGTATTTGCCGGGAAGGGACGGTCCGTCTCGTAAACGTTTTGAATCGAGACGACGCCTTGAGGACGCTCCGCGTCAAAGTCGGGCGGAGCGACAAAAGGCTCGTCTTGAATCGCGTCAAGGGGCGTCGCCAAGGGCAATTCGATCGGCGTCTCGCGCGCGACGAAAGGAATGGGGGTCGACGCGCCGATCTTTTCGTCGCGGTAGAGCAACTCGCGGTTCCCAAACGCGTCGACAAGATAGATTCCATAATTGCCAAGTTCGTATTTTCCGCCTTCGCGTCCGCTGTTCCTGTCAAAGGAGTAGTCGGCGACCGCCATAAAGAGGTCTTCCGCCAAGGGCCAAGGCGTGCCCCAGACTTGGGCGCCGTCTTGACTTTCAGGGAAACCTATTTCAGGCGTCATACGCGCATAGGGGCTAATCGGGTCGTCTTGGGCGTTTGGATCGATCTCAATGATAGAACCAAAGGATTGCCCATGGTGCGGACCGGCGGTAGCGATCAGTTTTGTCGAATTTGGAATCGCTCGAATATCCATCATAGAATCGGGGCGTAAATGTCGCGGCGCGTAATTTCCGCAAATTTGCCGAGGATTGCGCCCTTCGGGACTTGTCGTCCACGCTCCGTGCGCGATACAGCCGAAACGATCGATATAATCCCAACGCGTCCAAAGAATCTGCCCGTTGTTGGCGACGCTTGGCGCCCATTCGTTTGTTTCGTGTCGACTGAGGCAACGGATTTTTGAACCGTCGGGGTTCATATCGAACAGCGTGTAGGTCGGGCAGTCTCGTCCGCAACGAAGGTAGCCGTTGCGCCGTTCGGTGATAAACGCCATACGTCCGTTCGGAAGGAAACAGGGATCGAAGTCGTTCCACGTTCCGTCGGTGATCATTTGTAGATTTTTACCGTCGGCGTCGCACGTGAAGACGTGGTAGCAACGCCCTTCTTGAGTATGCCCGCGCGACAAATCGAGCGTTTCGATATGTTGGGCGGAACCTTTGCATTCGCAGTATGCAAACGCGATTTTTTTACCGTCGAAGGAAAGCTCGGGCGCGATAAAGGCGCCGTCTTTCAACGCTTGACCTTTCAGACGCGAGTCGTTTTCGACGACGGAATTTTCAAGCAAGTCTTCCGTCGAGGGCGCGTAGAGCGAATCGACAAAAATCGACAAATCGACGTCGTTCGAATTTGTCGACTCGTCCGAAACGCCAATTTTGGAAGCAAGCGCGTTCAATTCATTAATATAGGGCGAATTGTCGGCGGAAGCGACGTCCGATTTGATCGCGGCGTCGTTTAAGCCTAGGAACGCGTTTTCTAGGAGGAACAGTCCGCCGCCCGCGACTGCGGAACGACCGTAGAACTGGTCGCAAAGATGGTTGTAGTTGGAACGGTTCCGCTTAACGAACAAAATTTTGTCAAACGTCAATTCGGAACGCTTGAAAAGCAACGCGCGTCGGTAAAAGGCGAGCGTTAAGTACAAATTAAAACGCGCGTTCGTATTTTCGACGGGCGTTTCTTCGAGCGCTTTATTGAGACGCGCCCACAATTTGAATTCGTCGTTGGCGTCGTCGCCGTCAAGTTCTGAAAGTTCGACGTCGTTGGCTTCGTCGAGCGATTTCCACAGGGCGAAGGCGCGTCTAAACACGACGTCGGCGGGGTCGCGATCAGAAGGGAGTATTCCGGCTTGAGGAGTTGGAATTTGACTGGAGATCGCCGCGTAATAGTCGAGTCGATACAATTCGTAGACGAGTCGATTATGCTGGTCGACCAAATCGCAAAAATACGGGGATTTCTTCAGACGTTCGACGATCGCGTCGCGGTTTTCGTCCGCCGCGAGCGCTTTTGCGCCCCAGTCCGACGCTTCTTCTAACGAAACGACGCGGGCGCCGGTCGCTTCGCGCGGAAGGACGCCCGGCGCGTTCGAAGCGACGAATTTTGTTCCCTCGGAAAGGAGTTCAAGTTCGGCGACGGCCGCGTAGGGCTTGTCGCGCTGTTCGCTTTTAACGCGAAAGACAAAGTAGCGCGCCTTGATCGGCGTGGAAAAGCGGATCAAAGCGCCGTTTTGCGCTTCTTCTTCGTCGCCTTTAAACGCGCCGGAAACGAGCGGTCGACCGTAGTCGTCGCTCCAGACTCCGTTTTCCGTAAAACTTGGCGCGAGTAAAGACGCTTTGATTTCTTCAGCGAGTTTTTCTTTTGGCGAGGCGGGCGCTTCCGCAAAAGCGAACGCTTCATACTCGCGAACTTGACCGTTTTTATTCTCGTCGTTGCGCGGAAAATAACGGAAGCCGGAAAGTTCGTATTCGTCGCCAAGATCGACGCGCAGTTCAAAGGGACGCGCGGCGTCGTAGGGGCGCGACGTCTTGCGATGCGGATGGTCGATATTGCAACCGCAACCGTAACCGCAGGAAATCGGTATTGGGGAATACTCGAAAGGCGGCTGGGAAAATTGCGAGTGCCAAAAGGTTTCTTTTCGACCGTCGAACGCTTTCGACGCTTCGTAACCGTCGTTTTCGGAATCCGTCGCTACGACGACGGCGACCGTTTGAACCTCCGCGTTTGCGGACGGCGCGTTTGCGGACGACGTATCGTCGGCGAAGGCGTAAAAAGACGCGAACGCCGCCAAGAATAAAATCAAGAACGTTAGTTTATAACGTTTCAGGCGAATAATAAAAGACGAATTTGTCATTTTTTACAGGCGAATTGACGCCTTCCTTTCTTCGTTTTCGTTTTTCGAACAATAGACTTCGGCGGTCTTTGTTCGCGTTGTTCTGCTAACAAAAACGCGCGCTTAAATAAGCGCCAAGCGCAAAAATAGCGCCGTTGCGGTAGATTTTACACTATTTTTTGAGGTTTTCAAAAGATATTATGAAAATTATGCGACTTTCTTGTCTTTTCAAAGAAAAAAGGAATCCTATAATATAAGCGGATTGTCTTGTAACAAACTGACGCATAAGCGCGTCGACGAGGCGTTCCTTCCTTGGCGGAGGATTAGTCTCGGGGAAAACGCGTTTGCAAAGCGTATGGGTAGGAGATTGATATGTCTGATTTATCGGATTCGGCCAAACTTTTAATCGACGGACGCTCGATCGACTTGAACGTATATACCGGCGTTGAAGGCGAACGTGCGATCGACGTCACTTCTCTTTACAAAGATCACGGTCTCACGACCTACGATCCTTCGCTTGGCAACACGGCTATTTGTCGCAGTTCGATTACGTATATCGACGGCGAACGGGGCGTCTTGCGCTATCGCGGCATTCCGATCGAACAATTTGATCGTCCTAAGCCCAATTTTATTGAAGTCGCTTGGACGTTGATTTTTGGTCGTCTTCCCGACGAGGAAGAATTGACGCAGTTTCGCGAGCTGTTGACGGATAACGAACTTTTACACGAAGGTTTGAGCGCGCAGTTTCGTTCGTTGCCCGTCGACGCGCCTCCAATGGCGGTTCTTTCGGCGATGATCAGTATGATGGCGTGTTATCACAAGGAGTTTTTGGCTCTTGAAGACGAGAGATCCTTGATGGGCGCCGCCGCGCGTTTGATTAGCAAAGTTCGTACGATCGCCGCGTTTACTTACCGACGCGCCGCCGGGCTCCCTTTCATCTACCCGGATCCGAATCTGCGATACTGCGCAAACTTCCTTCATATGATGTTTTCGTTGCCGTACAAGCAGTTCGAAGTCTCGGAGGAAATGGAAGACGCGTTGAACCTCGTCTTTATTTTGCACGCGGATCACGAACAAAATTGTAGCGCGAGCGCCGTTCGCGTCGTATGTTCCGCGCAAGCGAATTTGTTTGCGTCCTGTAGCGCCGGGGTCAACGCGCTTTGGGGACCTCTTCACGGCGGCGCCAACGTTAAAGTAATGGAGATGTTGGAGTCGATCTACGCCGGAGGCTATCGCCCCGAGGATTGTATCGAGGCGGCTAAGGACAAGACGAATCCGTTTCGACTCTTTGGCTTTGGACACCGCGTTTATCGCAATTACGACCCGCGAGCGAAGATTTTAAAAAGCGCTTGCGATCGTTTGTTCAGAAAATTAAGACGCTCCGACCCGTTGCTTGACGTCGCGCGGAAATTGGAAGAATTGGCGCTTAGAGATCCCTATTTCGTCGATAGAAAATTATATCCTAACGTTGATTTTTACAGCGGCGTCCTTTTGCGCGCAATGGGAATTCCGACTAATATGTTTACCGTGATGTTTGCGATCGGTCGACTGCCCGGATGGATTTCTCAATGGAAAGAACAACATTTTGCCGAGGGCGCCAAGATCATTAGACCGCGACAGCTCTACGTTGGAAATCCGAAGTCCGCTTATATCGAAATGGAGAAGCGTTAGTTTCAAAAGGCGATCATTCGCGATAAGCCGCCGCATATAATGCGGCGTTTGAGTTTGAATAGTGAAACGCGGCGTTCAAATACGAGCGCCTCGCGTCTTTTCTGAAATCGTTCGTTTTGGGGTTGTTCAACGCCAACCGCCGAATTAATATTGTCGACTTATCGGTTTCGTTTTCCGTGAACGCTTGCCTCAAAAGTTTCATTGCGTAGATTTAGGGCGCGTAGTTTTGAGTTTGTCTAGTAACAACGGGACGTGTTTGCGAAGTTTTGCAGACGCGTCTTTTTGTTCTTTATGCGGCGTAGTTTTTTTGACGAACGATGAAAAACAGATATTGTTAAAATAGAAAAGTTTGATAAAATGATTCTGAGTTGATTTTATTCCATAGGAAGACTTCGCATATAACGACCAAAAACGATCAGTCAAGCGTTTCGACGTCTTGACTTTTTGGGCGTTTGTTGTATGCTTACTTGCCGATAGTCGTTGTTTTGTTAGCGCGTCGCGTAGAGTTTGGCGGTTGAAACGTATTTAAGCGCCGATACGAGCCTCGCCTCGCGCGACGAGGCTGTTCACATTCACGTTTTTTTGACGATTTTGTTTGTTGGTTGAAAGCGGTCGTATGAATTCCGATGAAATACTTAGGTTAGTCGATCAAATCCACCTTGAGCGAAAGATCGATAGAGAGACGGTTTTTGTCGGTATCGAGCAAGCTCTTGTAATTGCGGCGCGCAAAAAGAGCGACGGTAGCGACGATTCCGCAGTCGACGTCCATATTGATCGTCAAACCGGCGAGATTAACGCGTATCGCGACAACGTGCCCCTTTCTCCTAACGAAATCGCCGAGAGAATTGGCGCGCAAACTGCGAAACAGGTAATTATTCAGAAGATTCGCGACGCCGAACGCGATATGATTTACGACGAGTATTACCCGTTGATTGGCGAATTGGTCTCGGGCGAGGTCAAGCGCGACGACGGATCGGTTACTCTGGTCGACTTGCAAAACGTCGAAGCGATTTTGCCTCGGTCGGAAAAAATTCCGCGAACCGACAAATTTGTTCGCGAAGGTCGCGGTCGCGGCTTTGAAAAAACGCCGCGCGAGAATTTTCGCGTCGGAAGCAGAATTCGCGCTTTGGTAGTCGAGGTTAAAAAGGTCGGGGCGCGCGTTAAAGTCGTTTTGAGCAGGACGCGTCCGTTGATGGTTCAGCGTCTGTTTGAACAAGAAGCGCCCGAGATTTACGAGGGCGTCGTCGAGATTAAGGGCGTCAGTCGCGAGGCGGGTAAACGTTCCAAGATCGCCGTGGCTTCTTCCGATCCTCGCATCGATTTGGTCGGCGCTTGCGTCGGAGTGCGCGGGGCTCGAAGTCGCGCGGTTATGGAAGAGATCAACGGCGAGCGCGTCGACGTCGTTCCGTGGAGTTCGGACGTCGTCGAGTTTATTAGAAACGCCTTGAAACCCGCGATCGTCGACGAGGTTATTTTGTGTTCGACGTTAGGTCGCGCTATTGTTCTCGTGCAACCCGATCAGCGTTCTCTAGCGATCGGTCGCGGGGGACAGAACGTTAGACTTGCAAGCCGGTTATGCGATTGGGACGTCGACGTGATGACGCGCGACGATCTGGACGTCTTGGTTGAGAAAGCTATGCAAGACTTTAACCAGATAGAAGGCGTCTCTTCCGATCTTGCCGACGTCCTTGTCGGCGAGGGGTTCCTTTCGTTCGACGACTTGTCGATTATCGAAACGGATTATTTGATGCAACTTGGCGGATTGACGGTCGAGCAAGCTGAAGCTATTTCTAACAGAGCGGAAGAATTAGCCGAAGAACAAGAAAGGCAAGAAAAGGAAGCGCGCGCCAACGCGCGTGAAGACGATTTAGCGAGCGAGGACGCGCGTCGTCGATCCGATTCTGATTTTACAGACTAAAATCAGAGACTTGTCCGTTTTTTGCGTTAATCGATTCGGGACTTTGCTTTGTTTGAATTTGATCGCCGATTTTTTCGGTATTTGTCCTTAGATTCCTTAGGGGAGGGTTGACGTCGACTTTACTTTGTGTTTGATATAGTCGTTTGAACTTCGCGACGCGATTGCGAGTTCAGGCGGTATTGTCAAGCGTTAGTTTGCTTTTGCGAACTTTTGGAGTTGAATATGCCGAATATAGACGCGTCGAGCGTCTGGCGTGTTCGGCGTTATTTCCGTCCTAGGAAGCTATGGACGGAGCGGCGTCAGGGGCGAATAATCGGCTTTAGCGCGCCGAGCTTTTTCCGAGCGTTTCCTTCAGCGCCGGTCATAGGGCGTCGTTGAGCGCGTCTTGG
The DNA here is from genome assembly GCA_045599865.1 of Thermoguttaceae bacterium. Classification (GTDB taxonomy): domain Bacteria; phylum Planctomycetota; class Planctomycetia; order Pirellulales; family Thermoguttaceae; genus RUG369. Next base: position 19,406 of record JAZRWW010000345.1, on the reverse strand, counting down.
AATTGCGCCTTGCGGTATAATTGCGAGTTGCGCGGAGTTTTTGTTTGCGCAGCGGTTGTTAGAAACGTTAGCAGTTGAGAAAAGAGTAGTATAACATTGTCGATTCGAATTTACGCATTAGCCAAGCAACTCAAAAAAGAAAGTAAAGAGCTTGTCGACGTCTGCAAGAAGTTAGGGATTAGCAACAAAGCGAATCCTTTGTCTAGTTTGTCAGAAGACGAAGCTAAGAAAATTTCCGATTATTTTTCGAAAGACAAGGCGTCTTCTTCCGTTCGTTCGTTTGTCGAAGAGGCGGAAAAGAACGTTACGATGCAGAGACCTCCGATTTTGTCGGCTCCTTCTGGGAAAGTGCCTGTTTTGCAGCCCGCGCGTCCCGTGCGATTGTCCGAACTAAGCAAGACGAACGAGACGTTTAAGCCGAAGTCGTCAGAGGTCGACGCCGCCCGCGATCAGAACGGAGGTTCCGCAGGAGTGGGCGACTTCGCGCGTGTTCCCGCGACGGAATCGACAAACGACTTTGTAGATTCGAAAGCGGACGCGGTAGCGACGAGTAACGAGGCGGACGCCAACAAAGCGACGATTAACGCGGCGACCGTCGGCGAAGCGACTATAAACGGGGCGACTATAAACGAAGCGACTGTAAACGAAGCGACTGTAAACAAGACAAATGAAACGGTCGTTTCTTCCGAGTTTGACCGTAAGTCGGACGAATTGACTTCGAGCGAAGAGTCGGTTACGATTTCGGACGTCAAAATATTTCCTCGAACGGATTTGAACGAAGACGTATTGGGTAAAATGGAGACGTTGGAGGTTTCGGACGTTTCGTCTAACGAGACGGAAATTTCAAAGACGGGGACGCCAGAAACGAGAATTTCAGAGACAAGCGAAGCGCGACCAGCGGAAGAAACGATTGCGACGGAGGTTCGCAAAGAATCCGTTTTTGCGGAAGAACAAAAGATGGAAAGCGAACCTAAAAACGGCGGCGTTTCGTCCGAGGTCGCAGACGCTAACAATGTTTCGGGGTCGACGGTAAACGCTTCGTCGCAATCCGTTGAGGCTATTGGCGTTTCACGCGCGTCCGAAGTTTTAACGCCAAGTAAAACCTTGGACGAGGAAGTTTCTAAATCGATCGAGCCTTTGACAAAAGAAAAATCGACGGAAAACCCGTCGAGCGAAGTCGACTCAAATCGAAAAAATCCGTCGGAATTTTCGACCGTTAGAAAGACTCCGTTGCGAGACGCGCTTGATCGTCGCGAGAGTCAGCGCGACTTTAGACGTTCTCGAGACAAGGACGCATCGCGCGCCAAGGGCGTTCGCGTCGAGACGAAGCCGCCGCGTCCCGTTCCGCCGATTTTGGCGCAACAGGAGTCTCGCGCGCAAATTTTGGACGAAATGAAACGTCCTCCGATGATTACGCCTCCTCACGGCGATAGGCTTAGAGTCGTCGAGCTTCCGCGTAAGAACAAAAAAGACGAATCGAACGGCTCGCAACGACCGAGCAACGTCCGTCCGAGCGTTGCTTTGCACTTGGCGCCTATGCCGACTCAGGTTCCTAAGACGACCAAAAAAGTCGCTAAAGAACCTGTTGCGCAGAAGCCCGAAATGCGTTTGCCGCCCGAGGCTATTCGCGCGGCCGCGCACGGCGTTATGGGACCGTTGACTGAACATATTCGCAGCGTCGAAGAACGCAATCGTCAGCAGAATTCGGAAAACGGCGGAAAGAATCGCGATAAAGAAGGACGCAAGAGCGGTTCCAAAGATTCAAAAGACGCGTCCCGATTTTCACGCGACGACCGTAGCGTTCGTTCGTCGCGCGGCGACGCCAGAACGAGCGAATCGGGTTACGGCGTTATGTCGAGCGATTTCGGCTCTTCTAACAAACGGGGTAAGAAATCTTCGTCGAGAGACCACGAGGGCGAAGGTCGCGAGGACGTCCGTTCGTCGAGACGACGACAAGGAAACGAGGCTCGGCGTTTCCACGACGACGATTCCGATTATCGACCCTTCTCTCATATTGGGCGCAGTCGCAAAGAGAAAGGGGGCGCTTCGACGGTTACCGCTCCTCGTAAAGGGGACGTTGCGATCGAAATTCCTTGCACCGTCAAGCAATTTGCCGAGACGACGGGTATTTCCGTCGCCGTCGTTATCAAGAAATTGATGGAACTTGGCTATATGCTGACGTTGAATCAGTCTCTTGAGGTCGAAGTAGTCGAACTGTTGATCGTGGCGTTTGACTTGAAGGCGACTATCAAAGCGGAAGCGACGTTGGAAGAAAAGTACGTCGAGCCTTTAATCGAGCAGACCGATTCGCCGGAAGACCTTGTTCCGCGCGCGCCGGTCGTGACTTTCCTTGGACACGTCGACCACGGCAAGACGTCTTTGCTCGACAGAATCCTCCATTTGCACGTGGTTTCTGGCGAGAAGGGCGGCATTACGCAACATATCCGCGCCTATCGCGTTTCAACTCAGCGCGGCGCCGTTACTTTTGTCGACACGCCCGGTCACGAGGCTTTTACGGAGATGCGCGCTCGCGGCGCCAACTGCACCGACGTCGCCGTTTTGGTAGTAGCGGCGGACGACGGCGTTATGCCTCAGACGGAAGAAGCGATTAGCCACGCGAAAGCGGCGGGCGTCCCGATCGTCGTCGCGCTGAACAAAATGGATTTGCCGGACGTCAATCGCGACAAAGTCGTTCAGGAACTGGCTTCTAACGATTTAATGCCGAGCGAGTGGGGCGGAGACGTCGAAATTGTCGAAACGAGCGCCGTCACCGGGATGGGAGTCGACGATTTGCTCGACACGCTTCTGACTGTCGCGGAGTTGAACGAACTGAAAGCGAATCCGAACCGACCTGCGAGCGGCGTAATTCTTGAGGCCTCTTTGCAGTCGGGCGAGGGCGTCGTGTGCAAAGCGCTTGTTCAGAACGGAACGTTGCGCAACGGCGACGTCGTTCTTTGCGGTTCTTCTTACGGACGCGTGCGTTCTATGACCGACACGCTCGATTCTCATAAGAGAATGAAGGAAGCCGGACCGAGCGTGCCCGTTTCCTTGGTCGGTTTGGACGTTCCGCCCGAGGCAGGCAGTCGGTTCGTCGTTCTTGAGGACGTTTCCGTCGCGCGTCAAATTGCCGAGGAACGCGCAAAACGAGCGCGCGAAGTCGAATTGGCGGGCGCGCCCGCGCACGTTACGCTAGAAAATCTCTTCGAGCGTATGAACTCTTCGAAGACGCAACAGACGTTGAACGTCGTCATTCGCGCCGACGTTCGCGGCTCGATCGAGGCGATCCGCAAAGAGCTTGGAAAGTTGGAGCATCCGGAAGTCAAAGTTAAGATTTTGCAGGCTTCAGTCGGCGGGATTACGGAGGCCGACGTTCATCTGGCCGATGCGTCCGACGCGATTATCGTCGGATTCAACGTCGTGCCCGACGAAGGCGCGCGCGCGTTGGCGGAGACGAAGAAAGTTCAGGTTCGCCGATACGACGTCATCTATAAGTTGACGGAAGATATTCGCGCGGCGCTCGAGGGTATGTTAAAGCCGATCGAGCAAGTTAAAGAGCTTGGTCGCGCGCTTGTTCAACGCGCTTTCAATATCAGTCGAGTCGGCGTGATCGCCGGTTGTCGCGTTCTTTACGGCGTTATCGAACGCGATTGTCGAATTCGCGTTATTCGAGACAGTCGCGTTATCGGGGAGTACCAACTCGAGACTTTGAAGCGCGAAAAGGACGACGTCAAAGAAGTGCGCGACGGTTACGAGTGCGGTATGAAATTGAAGAATTTCAACGACGTCAAAGAAGGCGACGTGCTGGAAGCCTATAAGATTGAGGAAGTCGCTAGAACTTTGTGATCAAGTCTCTGTTTTTGGTCGGCGCGCGGCGCCAAGGAACGCCGACGAAGGCGTTCCTTGTTTTTGTCGTTTTTTCACGCGTCGTTTGGACGCGCTTTTGTTAGACGCGCAACGCGTCGCATATTTGTTGCTTAACGAGAGGCATAATGGCTTCGAGACGGACTTTAAAGGTTGCGGAGGCTATTCGCGAGGTTGTGGCGACTTCCGTTCTGACGGATTTAAAAGATCCGCGCGTGCAGTTTGTCACCATAACTAAAGTGGAAGCGACTGCAGATTTGCGTCAGGCAAAGGTCTATTTTACGGCGCGCGGCGACGATGCTAAGGAAAAGTTGGCTTTGAAAGGATTGCAAAGCGCGGCGGGGTTCCTTCAGCAGAAATGCGCGCGTCGTATCGACACGCGGTATACTCCTACTTTGCTTTTCGCAGTTGACGAAGGAATCAAGAATTTGCTTGCCGTCACGCGGATTTTGGCGGATGAACGAGCCAAATCGGACGTTGCGAGCGAGGACGTTGCGAGCGAGGACGAAGTCGAAACGAGGGAAGAGGCGGAGGATGCCGTCGTGGAATAGGACGACGGCGCGAGAGTTGAATTCGTTCGACGTTTTGAACGCGCGCCGTTTTTTAAGACGTCGGCTGGACGGAGCGTTTGGCATAAGTAATCCCCGTATGAGTTTTGTTCGGCGGTTATTTAGAGTATTGATGCAAATCAATAGAAGTTGCGATTTGAGATGGCGACGCGTCAAAAAGATAAAGACATTGTCAATTTTAGCAAGAAACTCAAGAAACGTTATCCAGACGACGCGACCGTCTTGTCGCGCGAGCATAAGGTTTTGGAGCATCTTGTCTTCGCGATTTTTCTTGAAAACGCTACATTCGAACAGGCGCGTTCTTCTTTCAATAAGCTGGAGCGTTATTTCATCGATTGGAACGAGGTGCGCGTTTCCAAGGCGAATGAGATTGCGAATGTGATTGGAAACGTTCCAAACGCTTTTAAAATCGGCGAGCGCTTGCGCCGTCTTTTACAATGGATTTTTGACAAAACTTTTAAATTTGATCTTGAAGACGTCCGCGCTAAAGGAGTTGAGGAGACGCTTAGTTTTCTCAAGTCGGTTCCCTTTTCTACGCGCTTTATGAACGAATACGTTTCGTTATGCGGTTTCGGAACTAAAGTCTTTCCTATGGACGAGGGCGTTTTGCGCGCTTTTCGTCTCTTAGGTTGGGTTAAAGTTTGCGACGAGCAGGAAGTTGTTCCTACGCTTGACCTTGTTTCAGACGACGCAGATTTTTTGAAATTGTTCTTTGCCGCGCATACGCTTGGCAGCGAGTTAATGGACGAGACGACCCAAAAGGGCGCGATTGAGTTTCTTACGACCGTTGATCCCGGCGTCGCCAAGCGTTCGTTCGAGCCCCTTGTCGAGTCGACTCTTCCCACCGATCCAAGCGAGATTGCCAAATTGTTCGCCAAGCGTGAACGTCGTCCCAAGAACGTTTCGGCGTCGGCGATGATGAACGCAATGTTTGGCGACGAGACAATGGATTCGGACGATATGGATTCGGACGATATCGACGAATCGGACGATTTTGAAAAAGACGGCTTTGAAAAGGACGGTTTCGAAAAAGACGGCGATAAAGGCGGATTTGGTTCCTACGACGAGGAGAGCGACGGGGGCGCCGCCTCGTCCGACGGTTTCGCAGCGCGCAAAGGGACGCAAGATTCTGCCTATAGTTCTGGTAAGCGTGCGGAAACGACTCTTTCCAAGGACGGAGCTTCTTATTTCGAAAGCGCTCTTGATACTGCTGAACAGGATGAATTCGACGAATCGCGAGTCTTTTGTTCCGAACGCGACGTCAAGCCGCGCAAACGCGCCAAGGGCGTCGCGGATGTTCCAGAGACGTCTCGTAAGAGCGTCAGAGTCGTTGCGTCCCGTTCCAAGAAGGACGGTTCGCGTTTGAATTCTAAGTCGAATTCGACTGCCGACGACGTTGCCGTTGTAAGCGCCTCCAACGAAAAGAAGTCGAGAGAGAAAAAGTCGAACGAATTAAACGCCGCCTATGAAGTCGAGTCGAAGCCGGACGGCGTTGAGAAGGCGAAAAAAGCGGAAGTCAAGAAAACGGAAGTCAAAAAGGCTGAAGTTAAAAAGGTGGAAGTCAAAAAGGCGGAACCTAAAAAAGCTGAAGCCAAAAAGGCGGAAACTCAAAAAGCGGAAACAAAAAAAGCGGAAGTCAAAAAAGCGGAAACTAAAAAAGCGGCGCGAACGGCAAAAAGCAAAGAAGAGTCCGTCGTTTCTAAGTCGGACGCCGAATCGGTAAAAGAAGCGAATGAGAAGAAAAGCGTCGCTTCTAGCGCGAGCGTTTCCAAGAAAGGTTCGGTCGACGAGGGCGTTAAGAAGGAACAAAAGAAGTCGGTTAAGGCGTCGAAGGAGGAGCCTAAGGTTTCGAAGTCTTTTCTCCTAGCGAGCGTCGAGCGAGTCAAGAGCCGTGCAAAAAGCAAGGAGCAAAGCGCCGTAGAGGACGCGGACGCCAGACCGAGGCGAAAACGCGCGTCGACGCCTCCCAAGGAAGAGCCTCCGGCGACTCGTTCGAAAAAAGGTTAGTTTTTGTTTGTCGTTGAAACGTCATAGAGAGTTTATAGCGTCGACGCCCTCCGTTCCTCGACGTCGAGAACGGAACGTTCGTTTGTTTGTTTGAAAACGTCGCTTCTAGCGTCGAATCGCGGACGCGCGCGACCTACGAAAAAGCGGAACCTTGGGGTTGACGAAGGAAATATTGTCGCCGCGTCGATTTGAAATTTTGTCGAGGCGAGCGAAGCGTTAAATAAGGTCGAGGAGAATCAATGTCTGGACATTCCCATTGGGCTGGAATTAAACATAAGAAGGCTTTAGTCGACGCGAAACGCGGAAAGCTTTGGAGTAAATTGGCGAAAGCGATTATCGTTGCGGCTAAGCAAGGCGGAGGTAATCCCGACGAGAATATTCGTTTACGCGCCGCGATCGACGAAGCTAAAGCCGTCAGTCTTCCGAAAGACAACATTACGCGCGCGATCAAGCGCGGAACCGGCGAGCTTGATCCCGTCGAGTTGGAAGAAGTGTTGTACGAGGGTTACGGACCGAACGGCGTCGCCGTTATGGCCGCCGGTTTGACCGACAATCGTAACCGCACCGCTCCTGAAATTCGTAAGATTTTCGAAGTCCACGGCGGTAAAATGGGCGCTTCCGGTTGCGTCGGTTGGAATTTTGACAAAAAAGGCGTGCTTGAATTTGACGTCGATCAAAAGGGCGAGGAAGAGATGATGGATCTCGCGATCGAAGCTGGCGCCGACGACGTTGAAACGACGGAAGATTCCTATAAGGTCACTTGCGCGCCCGAAGCGTTCGACGCGGTTCTTACCTTTTTGGATAAAGCCGGTTTGCATCCCACGCACTCGGAAATTACCTACGTTCCGCGCGATACGATCGAAATTAACGACCTTGCGGCCGCGCAAAAGGCGTTGCGTCTGACCGACGCCCTTGACGAACACGAAGATATTCAAAGCGTTTCGTATAATTTTGTTATTGCCGAGAATATTTTGGAACAGCTTGACGAAGATTAGTCTGATCGTCCCTTTTGGGCGACTCCAGACTTTCCTTCATATGAGACGCCGGCGGAAATTTCTCCGGCGTTTTTTTTAGTCTTCTTTTTTCTTTCCGTCGCGTCTGTTGTTATGAAATCTAGTAATAAACGAAGCAAACGCGTCAACGCGCCTGCGGCGCCTTTTTTTCTTTCCGCCGTATTCGGAATACTGTTTAACGCGAAATTTGAACCGGGGCTCCCCTTTTGGCGCATCCTTTTTATTTTTTCTATTTCGCTTCTCCTTGTTTTAACGCTTACCTCCTATCTTTGGAAGAACCGCGAACGTCTGCGACTTAGAAAAGACGAAACGTTCCGAGAGGATTTTTCCTTGTCGTTTAGCGATCGATCGATCGAGCCTAAAGCCGCCGAAGGGGATTTGTCTAACGAACGGACTCCGCTAGTCGAGAGTCCGTTGGCGCGTCGCGACGTTTACGAAAACGAGTATTGGAAAAACTGGCTGGAAACGGAATTGAATCGCGACGGAAATTCGACGAAATCGCCGTCGGGTTCGCGCGTCGAGAAGGGGAGAACGTGGAACGACGCGCTGGTTCTTTTTTTGAAAGAGCGTCGAAACGAGGTCGGAAAGAAATCAAAGGTTTGTCGTATTGACGAAGTCGAACGACGCGGCGCGCCTTTTGACGACGAATCGAGCGCGTTTGAGTCGCAGGGGGCGTCAAACGAGATTACGCCCGACGCGCAAACGACGCCTCCTAAGCCAAATTTTTTTTCGTCTTTGTCGCATAGGGTCGTTTTGCGTCTTCAAAGCGTCTATTTTTACGTCAATTTGTGCGCTTGGCTTGCTTTTTTTGCGTTATGCGGTCAGCGCCACGAAGCGTATTACAATTATTTTCCGCAAGACGAGATAGGTTTGTTGGCTACGGAAGACGCGTTGGGAACGACTTTGGAACTTCGAGTCGGTAAAACGCCCGTCTTGTATGAAATTAAAGACGCCGAGCGTTCCGCGCTTGGCAACGATAAAACTACTTCTTTTACGGCTCAAGCGCTTCGCGTCAAAAACGCCGGAAATTGGCAAAAGGTTTCAGGGCGCGTCGACGTTTCCGTCAACGGCGACGCGACGCGTTTGCGCATCGGCGATAGAATCGTCGTTTCCGGGAAATTGGCGCGTCCGAAAAAACAGGGTAATCCCGGCGAGCGCGACCGCGTTTTTTATTATCGTTCGCAACGCGTTTTGTCGACGTTTTCCGTCAATAGTTTCGACTTCGTAGAGATTCAATCCGAATCGCGTTTTCCGTTTTTAATTCGAGTCGCGCGAATGTTGGAAAAGACGCGTCTACTCGCGTCGCGAACGTTGCGCGCGAATCTTTCGCGCGAGAACGCCGCCGTCGCTTGCGGTATGACGTTCGGCTTTCGCAACGAAGTCGACGACGAGACAAACGACGCTTTTCGACGAACCGGCGTCGTTCATCTCCTTGCCATATCCGGACTTCACGTCGTTTTAGTCGTCGGCTTGTTCGTTTCGATTTTGCGACGTCTTAATTGTCCCGAAACGATCGTAAGCGTCGCGACGCTTTTCCTTGTCTTTTTTTATTTAGGTTTGACCGATATGCGCGCGCCGGTGATTCGCGCGACGATTCTGATCGTCGTCGCAAACGTCGGCTTTTTGATCGGGCGTCGAGGGGTTACGTTAAACACGCTTGCCTTTGCCGCCGTAGCGCTTTTGTTGTTGAATCCTTGCGAATTGTTTCAAGTCGGCGCGCAACTTTCGTTTCTTGCGACGGGCGTTTTTCTTTGGTCGTCGCGCATAACGGCGAGCGAACTCGCGGAGGCGTCTTCTTCGCGTTACGCCGCGATTTTAGAACGACGTCGCGCAATGGCGCAAAAAAAAGACGAGCGCGAGGAAAGCGGGGAATTAAAAAAAGTCGCGACGAAATTCTTCATTTTCCGAAACGATACGAAAAAAAATCGCTCCAAGGACGTCGACGTTCTTGAAGTCGAAAGGACGAAAAACGCCAAACAAGAGGAGCAAAGGTCGACTTTGGGGACGCGCGTTCGTTATGTTCTTTTCTCGCTTGGTCGTCGAATCGGCGGTTCGATTTGGGGCAAGCTTCGCGCCGCGACGGTCGCCGGTTGCGCGGTATGGGCGACGAGCGTTCCTTTGTTGTTGCGAACGACCAACTTGGCGACGCCGATCGCGGTCGTCGCGAATCCTATCGTTTGGATACCCGCGACGTTGGCGCTGACCTTCGCGTTTCTTCTTGCTTTTGCGGGTTTAGGCTCCAGTCTAGCGCCCGGCGTTTTTGGCGCGATCGTTTCCTTGCTGAGTCCGTTGACCGACCTCTTCTTTTCTTTTCTCTTAGGCGTAGTCGAGTTGTTGGCGCGTCCTAGTTTCGGTTCCTTTCATACGTCGGCGCCGCCCGTCTGGACGCTTGTTCTTTTCTACGCGCCCCTTGTGTTTTTGACGTTGTTTCCGCATTTACGACCTAAGCGCCGCGTTTTTTTACCCCTGTTTGCCTTGTGGACGTGTTCGTTTTGGCTCTCGAGTTATTACGAACAAACCGTCGTCAAGCGAAACGAGACGTTGCGCGTCGAAGTCTTGTCGATCGGACACGGAGTCGCCGTCGTGGGACTATTGCCCGACGGACGCTCTTTTTTGTGCGATTGCGGAAGTACCGTCGGACCTCGACGCGCGGCGCGAATCGTTTCGAAGATTCTTTGGGACGCTCATCGTTCGTCGATCGATTTGGCGATCGTTTCTCACGCCGATTTTGATCACTATTGCGGATTCCTTCCTTTGCTCGAACTTGTCCCCGTTGATCGCGTTTGTTTTTCGCCATATTCTCTCGCCAAAAACGGCGACAAATTGACGGAACTTCTCAAGGCGTTGCAACGCGCGGGGACGCGGACGGAAACTGTCGTCGGAGGCGAGACGTTGGCAAGACTTGGCTTTCCTGAGCTTGCCGTTTTGCACCCCGTCGACGATTCGTTCGACGACGCGGAAGACAGTTCCAACGCGAATAGTTTGGTTGTTTCTTTGTCGTACTTAGGGCGTAATTTTCTGTTTCCAGGGGATTTAGACGTCGCGGACGTTCCCTTTTTACAGACGCCTTCCAAGAAATACGATCTTATATTGGCTCCTCACCACGGCGGAAAATCGGAGTCGTGTCAAGAGATACTCGATTGGAGCGATCCGACTTGGACGGTGATCAGCGGCGGAACCTTTGTGCGCAATCGCGCGCTCGAAGAAGAATTACGCCAAAAAGGACGGTTGGTCGCGCACACGATGGACGACGGTTGCGTTCGAATAGAAGCGCGACGAAGCCCTGTTTTTCCGAACGGACGAGGAAGGACGACGATTAAGACTTTTCGTTCGGAACGCGTTTACGAAAGCGGCGATTTTTAGGACGCCGCCAACGCGCGACGCGCTGGATCGTCGCGTCGCGCGTCGATTTTGAAGAAACCGTTATTTATCGAAAGAAAGCTCGGGCGCCGACTTTTTAATTAATTCTTTTTCTTCGTCCGTCAATTCGGAAAGGGGAATCGAGGCGTCTTCGGGACGACGACGCTTCTGATTAATTCGATTGATTAAACTCCAGTTCCGACTTGGCTTTTCGGCGGAGGCGTCTTCAGGTTCCTTTGCGGGCAGGTCGTATCTCGTGAAATCAAGAACTTTCGGCTGTTCGTCTAGCGTCCGATCGCGCAAGAGCGCCAGTCGGAAGCGTTTGTTCATAAACCAAGTTATTTCCAAGTTAGGTTCGGAGTACGCGCCTTCGACGCCCGTGCCGCGTTGGACAAATTTATAATCGAGTTTGTCGTTATTGGGGTTCTCCTTGCGCCACGCTTCCCCGAACTCGCTCATTAACGGGACGATCGCGTCCGGCCATTCGGCGCGAATCGCTTTTAACCACGCCGTCATCGAATCGGTAACGTCAGGCTGAAGTTCGCCGACAAGGGACGTTTCCCAACAGACGACGACCCACCCGAAACCGTTGTTTTTAAAATTATCGGTAAAATGCGAACGCGTAACGGCGAGCGATTCGGCGAGTCCGCGTTCCGCGCCAAGGTTGTGATACGCTTCGATCGGACCGACGCCAAGTCGACTATTGGCGCCGTCTTCGAAACCAAATCGACGCGCGCAAAGAAAATCGCAAGTCCAGCCGTCAAGATTAACGCAGTCGATAAAATCGTTTTTTCCTTGCGCCGCCTTGCAAGCGTGTTCGCGACTTGGATAGTAAGGATAACACAAGGAACCGTCGCCGTCGCCGTTGTCGATTCCGTATTGACTCCAAATCGTGCCTTGCGCGACGTGAATATTTTCTTCTTCCGCCAAATAACGCAAGTTTTCAGCCGCTAGGAACCCTCCGACGATTCCGCGAGGTCGATACCCATCGCCGACCATATTTTCCACGCGTTTTAAACCGTCGTGCAAATCGCGATTAACTTGTTCGCGGGAATTGTACATAGGGGCGAAATACGCGCCGGGTATGAACGTAATTTCGTCCCCGAATTCGCGGTGGAACTCGACGATTCTCTTTCTTAGCGCGACGTAATTCGGACGCGGGTCTTCTAGAGCCAACCACGAAAACGCCCAAGTGACTTTAGCTTCGGGAATAGCGTCCGAGACGGCTTTTCTGAATCTTTCCGCCGCTTCGACCGTATGAAGACGCGCTTCGTCGTTTCCGACGTTAAGATTGCGTCCCGCTTCAATTTGATTGACGCGAATAATCGTATTGATCGTAACGACTCTTTTTCCTTTAACCGACCAATCGGAATTGAATTGCGGTTCGGCTGCCGTTAGGAAAGAAGACAGGACGTAACAAAGAACGATCGACGCCGCAAAGGTCGACTTCAAAAAAAAAGTTCGTTTGGACAACGTAATTCTCCTTCGTTGAAATGAATCGCGAATCGTTTTGAAGACTCGGTTCGAACAATATTCAACCGTCGTCTTAATGATACTCTTCTAAAAGCGCGTCGCAAGCGTTTGACCTAGTTTTCAGAAAATATTGACGTTTTTTTCTAGAATCCGTACTTTGGAACGTCGACTAGACGTTGGAACGCGACTTTCTTTTTATTGAAACGTTGAATTTGCCAAATTTGTTCTACAAAATCGTATAGACAAAGTTTGTTTTTTTTTCTATTCTTAACACGAACGTTAGGTCGACGCGTTCATCAGAGTAGTGAATCGCTCGGATTGTAGAATATTGGGGCTTTGTCGGAACGTTTTTTGATCGAGCCCTAAACGTATCGAAACGACGGCGGGAAAGAAAACACGGTAAAAAAATGAAACAAACTTTTTTGTTTGGATTGGGAATCGCTCTACTGTCAGTGGGATTGGGCGTCGGAGGATATCTTACCGGCGTTCGCGTTACGGAACAAACCGAAGTTAAGTCCGGCGCGCCCACGCCCGTCTTTGCGAGTTCTTCGAGCGAGAGCGACGGCGTCGTCGTTGCGACCGGCTCTTTTAACGCGAACGTCGAGGCGTTTTATTATCTGGATTCTCAAAGCGGACGTCTTTCAGCGGCGGTTGTTTCTCGATCGACGCCCGCTTTTCAGAAGTCTTTTTCGCGCAATTTGAAAAACGATTTAGTCGAGGCGGCGCAACAGTTGCAAGTTTCGGTTCCGACCTCGCCTAAGTTTTTAATGGTTACCGGCGAATCGGACGCGAACAAAGTCGGTTCCCTTGGCGACGTCGCTAAGTCGCTCGTCTATGTTGCGGAAATCAACAGCGGAATCGTGATGGTCTACGCTCTTCCGGGCGCGAATAGCCGCGATCTTCTTGTTTCATCGGGCGAAATCGTTCTTTGGACTTTTGCGCGTTTGAACGACGGTTTGCAAAATTCTGCTGCAGTCGCCAATCCGCAGCCCGCTGGAAACGGACAAATCAACAACGAACCGCAACTTATAGATTCGGGCTTTTATCGAACTCGATGACTAAAACGGTCGTTCTTGCGCGGAACTTGTTCAAGGAGGAACGTCCGCGCGGACGAACTTCTTTTTAGCGGACGCTAAAATTTTTACGTACGACGAGAAGCAGTAAGCGAGCAGGAGGCTCCTATGCGTTTGGAACGCGAGATTTTGACAGGCAGGGACGCCGTCGTTCTCCCTTGGAAAAATATTTTAGCGTCCGTTCTTTGCGTTCTAACGTTGGGCGGATTCGGCGGTCGTCTTAGCGCTCAAACGACAAGTCAAAGTTTGGAGCGTACGAATCAAAACTATCGATCGTGTTATCAGTCGGGACAAATAGCCGATCGATCTTCTTTTCGCGAACGTTTGGGAACGAACGAGTCCGTCTCGCGACAAGACGTCGAAACGGAACAACCGCGCCGTCCGACGTCGGCGTCCGATATTTGGAACGCGTTCTTATTTGGTTCTCTTCAACCTCGAACCGCCGCGCCGAAATTCGCGTTTTCGCGTAAGGCGTCAAACGACGATTATCGAGCGACGCGTTCTAATCGGCGTCCGAACCGCGCCCTCGATAACAAACCAAGTCAAAGCGTTTATTCGCAGAGCGAAAACGAACGACTTGCCGCAATGAAGCAAGCGGGCGAGTCGCTTGTCGCGCCGAATGGAAACGACGCGGCGAATGCAATAGGACGGAACGGCGTCGCGTTTAATCAAGACGAATCTTACGCCGCCGATAATCGCGCCGCAAGAAGAGCGTCGAACGTTTCAAGCGCTGAAGAACGCCGTCGACGGATCGCCGAATTAAACGCCGTCTTAGACGCGCGCGCGCAGGGCGTCCAACTTGCTTCATACGCCGAAGGAAACGTTTCTGACGCTTTTAACGACGAGGAAGGAACGATCGCGCGCGTCGAACGCTCGACGATTCGTCAAACGTCGGGCGTCGAGCGTCGGAGTCGACGATCGTCGCAAGGCGTCGTTCACGACGAGAACGCGGACGAAACGGAAGTTTTGCCCGTCAGACCGCAGGCGTTGCGCCTTTCTTCGCGCGTTTTTCTCTCGACGGAAGTCGTACAGTTGCCTCGACCGGGCGCTTTGGTCGAAGGGACGCCCGACGGAAACGCGTTAAACGAAGACGCGTTAGTCAAGGCGACTTCAAAAGAAGAAAAAATACCCGAAATAGAGCCTTTGAAAGAGGAAAAGGACGTCGTTTACGACGTCCCGACCTTTAACTCTCAAAGCGATCAACGGAACGCGAACGCGCAAGTCGAAGCCGTCGCGCCTTTGCCGTCGGCGCCTAAGCCGCTTCCGTTGAAATCGGAAAGAAACGAATCCGAATCGCGCGTTTTGCGTTCTAAGGCGAGCTTTATCGATCCGCGTTTGCTTTGATTGTTTACGATCGAACGTTTGAACGCTTGAGATCGTTCAAACGTAGCGCGCCAACCGCGCGGGAAAAACGGCGCGGTCGTTTTTTTGCCAAGTCAAAGAGACTAATTTCTCGCTTTGTTTTCTATAAAGGCTTCGACGCTTTGAATCGAAGGAGCGTCGAAACAGTAGTCTTGAATGGACAATAATTTGTGCATATCGTCTAACGCTTGTAAGTCGTAGTCGCAAAGCACGGACAACGATTCGTTTGGAAAACGCTTTGCAATACAAAGACGAATAGATCGAACGCAGTCGCCGATTCGTCCCGCGTTTTGTCCTTTTTTCCACCCGTCGTCTCGTCCTTTCTTCCACCCGGCGTCATATCCTGTTTGTTCCCATTTTTGACGCAATTCTTCGTCCCACTTGGCGCCATATTTTTTGACGGCGTTTTCGTAATATTCTTGATCTAATAGTTCCAGCATTTGTCTTTCGTACTCCTTGTCTTTCATCTCGTCGGCGAGACGTTTGAATTCTTCCTGTTTGGGCGAGCGTTTCCAACTGACGCAGGCTTTCGACCAGTACCCTAAGAGAGCCAACAAAAATTGATAAGAGGAAGGGTCTAATTTGACGTCGCGTAAATCTCCAAAGACGTCGAGAATGTCGGCGTCCTTTAATTTGGGGTTTTTACCAAATTGCAAATCTTTGAGAAAAGCTTTCGTCAACGGTCGAACGTCTAGCGAATCGACGTCGACGCCTTGAACGTCAAAAAAAATTACGTCAAAATCGGGAACGAAGGATTCTAATTCCGAAGGAAAGCAACAAACCTCCTTTAGTTTTTTCGGTTTGACGCCCGCGCGGTCGTAACAACCGACGACGACGGGTATCGGACAAATTAATTTTTTCAATCCAACTTTTGTTCGTTTCGCGTTGATCAACTGATATTTTAAGTACAGCGCGACGTACTCGAGAAGTTGAACGGCAAGAAAAGGGTCGTATGCCGACTTATGCTCGAAAAAGAACGCGTAAGCGCGCTCTTCGTCCCGCGCAAGATTCTTCACGTTGTAAATTAGGTCGGATATATGCGCGATTCCGTTGCGATCGACCTGTTCTTGTTGACTTGGCGCGATCGTACTCCAGTCGACGTCGACCGCGTTTGTCGCGACTCGCAAAAGATCGGAGGCGACGGTTAAATCCGTCAACGCCGCGACGACAAGATTATTATGCCGACTAAACTTGACTTCGTATTCCTGCAAGTCGGGCGCAAAAAACGATCCGCGCGTTAGAAGCGTCTCGCGACGCAACGCCGTCTCGAACAAGTCGGGCGAATCCCAATCTTTCCACGACAGAACAAAGTCCAAGACGCGCTTCTGAAAAACGTTCGAATCGAGCGTCGATTTTTCAAGAGAACGACGAAGCGCCGCCGCGTTCTCCCTTGCGCGTTCGATTTCTTTTTGTTCTTGCGTAAGTTCTAGTTCCATTGTCGCAACGTTCGGGCTTTGTGGAAAAACGTTCAAAAAAAACGGTATGGAACGGCGGAACCGTAACGACTCCCCCCGTTGAAATTATACGCGTCGTTAAGAATAAAGTCAAGAAAAAGCTCTTGATTATTTTCTGTTTTTTGGCTTTCCGCGAACGTTAATCTTTACGGACTTTTCATGAGCGGACGCCAAAAAAGTTAAAAAATTTCTTCCTTTTTCAAATTTTTTTAAGTTGCGCGTTGTTTTTTTCTGCAATTTGTTTAAAATGAAGAAGAGCGTCGAACAGACGGTCGCGAGGCTAACGCCTTGAGGAAAGTCCGGACTCCAGAGGACGCGACGACGGATAACGTCCGCCGGTCGTAAGGCTAGGGAAAGCGCAACAGAAAGCAAACCGCCGTTCTTTTCGAGCGGCAAGGGTGAAAAGGCGAGGTAAGAGCTCGCCGCGTTTCGAGTAATCGGAACGGCACGGCAAGCCCCGTCGGGAGCAAGGTTAAACGGCGTCGTCTCGTTTTGCGAGGCAAGGGAGTCCTCCCCTATGACGCGGGTAAACCGCTTGAGCGGCTAGGCGACTAGCCGTCGAGATAAATGACCGTCGCCCTTTTGGGCACAGAATCCGGCTTACGTTCGACGCTTTTTGTTTTTATAAGAATTGTTTTTATAAGCGTCGATAAATTGCCGCGCGTCGGAAAGTTCGTCTTTTTTCGTAGGGACGAGCGCGTCGCGTCTCCTTTTATTTCTTGACTCGTTCGTTCCGACGTCGACGAGTCGCCCTTGGCGCGTCGCTTTTCGTATAGAGAGGCGTTGGACGTAGTTTTTTCCTTGTTCGTTTGTTGAGACGACGAAAAACGATCGAGGCTGGAGATTGGTTATGAGTTTTAGATATTTTCTCTCCAATTCTTCGACGCGACGTTTTCTTGTTAATAGCAAAGTTCTTGTCGGAAGTAAAGCGCGAGCGGGAACGTTTCTTTTGTTGTTTGCGTCCTGTATTTTTACGTTTTGCGTCTTTACGGGTCGCGACTGTTTTTTAAGCGATATTTGTTTGGACGGTTGTTGCTTCGCGCAAGATTCGTCGGATTCTTTTGATAGTTTTTTAACCGGCGCTTATACCGAGACAAGCAGATCGCGGACTGGCAGTAATCGCCCCCCTGAACCGAAACAAGTTCTTGAAGGACTTTTTTATCCCGAGGGTTTTTTGACGATTTCAAAGCCGAGTCCAGAACCTGACGAGATTCTTCTCGAAAAAACAGGAGCGTCGGACGCGTCTTCGGAAGATCAGGCGAGCGCTAAGTCGGACGCGCCGCTTCCAAAGTTTCTCAATCCGGGCTTGGAAACGACTCCTTACGTTCGACCCGTCGAACAGGCGCGCGAGGAGCGTAATAAAAACGCGCGTCTTTACTTTTTTGCGTTTTCGATCGCGCTTGCCGCGTTGGGGCTTTTTGTTTATTTCGACTACCGTTATCGCGAGCAGTTGCGCGAGGAGTTGGAACGCAACGCGCGTTTGAGTTCGCCTCTGGCCGTTTCCGCCGACTTTGTCGATTTTCCGCCGGGCGCGTTGGACTCGCCCGTTCAGATTCCTCAAGGGGATTCTTATGAAACGGAGGATTATCGATTCGGTTTGAACCGCGACGCGGCGCCCTTTTCGACCTCTTACGATTCAAGCGGAGAGGACGAGTCTTTGGAGACGAATTTTGACTTTACGCCGCAAGGGACGGTCGACTTCGACGATAGTCTTGAACCGAAAGAAGATTTCGTCGTGTCGGAAACGGACGAATGAGCGGACGAACGAGCTTGGAACGAGACTTTGGGGATTTTGCGCGAGTAAGCGTTTCTAGTTAGATGCGATTTGGAAAGTTTGGTTTTCGACGGTGAAAATAAATAGTCGTTTTCTTATCGGCGCCGCCGGTCTGGGGCTGTCTTCGGGCGTCGACGCGTTGACGTCGACTTTAGATTACAAAGCCGCCTATTACGATCCGATTATCGATCCGGCCTATCCGAACGACGGCAAGCGCCGCCTCTACGTTTTTTGGCACGAGTATATTCTTTTTTTTATCTGTCTGCGAAAACATTGTCGACTTGCGATGTTGCTCAGTCGCCATTCCGACGCCGACGTTTTAGATTCGACGGCGCGTCTCCTCGGGTTCGGTTGCGTTCGCGGTTCTACCAATCGCGGCGGGATCGAGGCGTTGCGCGAGATGATGCGCAAGGAGCAGAACGAGAATTTTCATTTGACGATCACGCCCGACGGACCGCGCGGTCCGCGCCGAAGGCTGGCGCCCGGTTGCGTTTATTTAGCGTCGCGACTGCAGATTCCGATCGTTGCAATGGGCGTCGGATATGATCGACCTTTTCGCTTTAATAGTTGGGATCGTTTCGCGGCGCCGCGTCCTGGTTCGCGCGTTCGTTGCATACCGAGCGGCGATATTTACGTTCCTCGCGACTTGGACAAAGAGGGCGTCGAGTATTTTCGAGGTAAAATCGAGAACGTTCTCAACGGTTTGACGGACGAAGCGGAAGATTGGGCGACGTCCGGCGCGCGTTACGAAAACGAGTCGTCGCTTATGCCCGGCGGAAAATATTCTTGTCTTTACGCGGCTCGTCCGAAAAAGACGCCGACTTTTTGAACGAAGGGACGCGATTTTAGGCGGTCGCTTGATGAAATCGGCGTATCAAAAGATTAGAAAATTGGGGATCGACGACGCGCCGCGTCTTTTGACGACGACGCGCGTTTTCGCCGTTCTTCCGTTGACTATTAATATCCGTCCCCGCCAAAGTCGTCGCCGCCTCCGATTGAATCTTCGGCGCCTCCGCTCGTTAGTATCAAGTCGCTTGATTCAAAGGCGAAAATTTGATAAGTCGGCTCGGCGTACGCGCCTCGAGCCTCGTCGTTTAACGGATCATATTGATTCATAGCAAACCGCTCCTTTTGTAGAGGTTGAAACTTTTTAATCAAACGCGTCTTTAAGCCTAAGACGTTTGCTCCGTCGCTTGTGGCGTCAAAGAACGCGCCTCCACGCCTTGCGCGGTTCTATAAAATCGGACGTTTAGTTCAAGAGGGGCGTCTTTGCTTGATTGAAAAAATGGTAAGCGTTCACGGAGAGTATTCCCAAAAAATCGGCGGTTGGACAGGAAGAAAGCGACGCGTGAGGATTCGTTTTTCGCGCAAGCGAAAAACGCGCGAAAGGCGCCTGCATTGCAGGCGGTTGGGTTCGACTCGAGACGTTTTTGTCACGACGGCAACGACCTTTGGCGCTT
>JAZRWW010000344.1:0-58167 GCA_045599865.1 Thermoguttaceae bacterium | reverse complement strand
GCTTTTGAGTCGTTTGAAGCATTACGAAAAGGAAGTCGCTTCGGTCGATTCTTTGGCGAGTCTTTTGGGCGTCGAAGGTTCGGCGGCGCGGGAATATTTCGAGCTTTTGGGTCGTTGCGTCTTTCCCGAATCCTTTCAATTTGCCAAACGTTCCAAACGCCCGCCGACCGACCCGATCAACAGTATGCTAAGTTTCGGGTACTCGCTCGTTTTGTATCGGATCGACTCCTGTATGGCGGCGCGCGGTCTCGATTCGACGATCGGTCTTATGCACGAAAGTCGGGGCTATCCTGCGCTAGCTTACGACTTGCTCGAGGAATTTCGGGCGCCGATCATAGACGCTTTAGTACTAAAATGCGTCAACGAGGGAATCGTTTCTCCGCACGCTTTTTATTACGGAGAAGAATCTCCGCCCGCTTGCTATTTGCAGGACGACTGTCGCGCTCGCTTCCTTCGCGCTTTCGAACGAAAACTCGACGACGAACGCAAGTTGCCCGATCTCGAACAGAAAGTCGACTGGCGCAAAACGATCGACGTTCAAGTCGCTCGTCTTTGTCAATATATTAGCGGCGACTTCGACGCCTACGCTCCCCTTGAGATTCGATAGAGAGTAAACGTTCAGGGAAAGCCGCGTATCAACGATACGCGGATTCGTTGAATTACCAAAAAGGGGTCGTGAATAGTGAAAAGCTAATACGCTGAAAGTTTTCTTACGTTCGGCAAGTCGTTGTAAGCGTCGTTTTGATTCAAGAAAGTTAAACCGACGTCTTCGATTTTGCGCTTTCACAAAATGAAACAATCCGCGTATCGTTGATACGCGGCTTTCCATAAACGCATACGATAGAGAAACGGAACTGCAAGTATGGAACGCTACTGGTTGATCTGTTACGACGTCGCCGATCCGAAACGATTGCGCAAAATAGCTAAAATAATGCAAAGCTACGGAGTTCGCGCGCAAAAGAGCGTTTTCGAATGCTGGCTTTCCGACGCTCGACTTGTCGAACTGAAGGATCAAACGGACAAAATCATCGAAACGGACGACGACGTTCGTTATTATACGCTTTGCGAGACTTGCCGTCGTTTGACGCATTCGAAGACGGAAACGGAATTGAGGACGAACGAACGGTTCTATATCGTTTGACTCGTTCGGAACCGTCCGCGCGTTTTCACAAAACTCGCGCCCCCCTTTCGACGTCGCGTTTTAGACGTATAATAGACGGAATAGATTACGCGCGGCGTCGTCTTGAAAGTCGGCGTCGACTTGTTCACGAAGCATATGAGAGTTGGAAAGCGGCATAATGAACGCGTTAAAGATTTTCTCCGGCACGGCGAATCGTCCCTTGTTCGAAAAAGTTTGCGATTATATGTGCGAGCCAATGGGACAAATGACCGTCGAAAAGTTTCCCGACGGCGAGTCCTTCTGCCGCATTGAAGAAGACGTCCGCGGCAAAGACGTCTATATCGTGCAACCGACTTGCCGCCCCGTCAACGACACGCTGATGGAACTGCTCGTTATGATCGACAGTTGCCGCCGCGCCAGCGCCGCCCAAATTACCGCCGTCGTTCCCTATTTCGGGTACGCGCGCCAAGACCGCAAAGACGAAGGGCGCGTTCCGATTTCCGCGAAATTGGCTGCGAATCTTCTCGAATGCGCGGGCGCAAGTCGGGTCGTCGCGCTCGATCTTCACTCCGCTCAAATTCAAGGCTTCTTCGACATTCCTCTCGACCATCTTTCCGCTTCTCCAATTATCGACGAATACATCGGAACGCTCGGCTACGACGCTAACGATCGCGTTATCGTCAGTCCCGACGCCGGCAGTATCAAGCGCGCGGTGAAACACGTCGACGCGCTTGGCGGCAGTCTTGCGATTATCGACAAGCGCCGTCTCAGCGGCTCCGAAGTCGAACAGTCGCACTTGATCGGCGGACCGATCGAAGGTCGCGTCGCGTTTCTTTTCGACGATATGATCAGCACGGCCGGTTCGATTTGCGGCGCGGCGAAAGTCGTCAAGGAAATGGGCGCGGAAAAAGTCTTCGTGGCGGCGACGCACGGCGTTCTTTGCGGACCGGCGATCCAACGCTTGCAAGACGCTCCTATCGAACAGGTCGTCGTCTCCGACACGATCCCGCTTCTGCCCGAACATAATATTCCCAAGATAAAGGTTGTTTCCGTCGCTCCGATTATCGGCGAGGCGCTCAAGCGCATTCACAATCACGAGTCGATCAGTCAAATGTTCAAAACGCTTAGTTTCGGACAATATTATTAATCGTTTTCTTTAACGCCGTTCCAACCGACGTCAACGACGTTTCCTTCGGGCTCGTCTTTGGCGTCTTTTTTACGATAGGAATATTCGATGACTTGCGAATCTCAAAATTCCGGCGTTTTTCCCGTCGCGCGTTTGCGACGTCTTCGTTATCACCCCGGCGTTCGTCGCCTGACTCGCGACACGATTTTGTCGCCCGACAGATTTATTTTGCCCCTGTTCGTTCGACCGGGGCGAGGCGTTCGCGTTCCGATTTCGGCAATGCCCGGTCAATATCAGCTTTCGATCGACGAGCTTGTCAGGGAAGTTAAAGAAATCGAAGCGCTTGGAATCGGCGGCGTGATGCTGTTCGGCATACCCGACGCCAAAGACGCGACGGGCAGCGACGCGATGAGCGACGACGGTATTGTCGCGCAAGCGATTCGCGCGTTAAAAGACGTCGTCGGCAAGGACTTTCTTGTAATTTCCGACGTTTGTTTCTGCGAATACACCGATCACGGTCATTGCGGCGTCTTGAAAAAATGCGGCAAAGAAGAAAACGCTTGGGACGTCGACAACGACGCGACGCTTGCGAATCTCGTCAAGCAGACGTTGGTTCAAGCGCGCGCGGGCGTCGATATGGTCGCGCCAAGCGGCATGATGGACGGCATGATCGCGGCGATTCGCCAAGGTTTCGACGAGAACGGCTTCGAACGTCTTCCTATTATGAGCTATTCCGCGAAATATGCGAGCGCTTTTTACGGACCGTTCCGCGAAGCGGCGGAAAGCGCGCCTCAATTTGGGGATCGTCGGTCGTATCAGATGGCGCCGGACGCCGCGCCGGGTCAGGCGATGCGCGAAATCGAACTCGACGTCGCGGAAGGCGCCGATATTATTATGGTCAAGCCGGCGCTTCCTTATCTTGATATTATTCGTATGGCGAAGGATCGATTTCCCGGTCTGCCCCTTGCGGCTTACAACGTTTCCGGCGAATACAGTATGACGAAAGCGGCGGCGCAAAACGGTTGGATCGACGAAAAACGGGTCGTTCTCGAAACGCTGACGTCGATTCAACGCGCGGGCGCGACGATTATTATCACGTACTGGGCGAAAGACATCGCCAAATGGCTGTGATCTTGCGTTTTCAGACGCGTTAGTTTGTTAATTTGTTTCGCTTTTCCGTCGGCGCGCTATGCGAAAAACTCGCGCGTCGACGTTCTTTCTTCGTCCGCCCCTTGTCTTTTTTCTCTTTTTTGGGTATATTCTTAACGGAAGGCAAATTACGTAGTCGTTCGTTCCTTCTTACGACGCACGACGTTATTTTACGGGAGACGCGCCAACGATGAAAAAACAACACGATTCTAAAGACGCCCAAAAAAGCGCTTCGCCTTCGTCTAAACGTCGCAAAAAGAAGGGCAAGCGCGTAACGCACGATCAATTTGTCTATTTGTTTTGGTCGAACCTTGCTTTTGCGCGATCATTTTTTAAGATCGCTCTTGATCCCGCCGTTCTCAACGAGATCAATCTCGATTCGCTAGAACTAGCGCCGACGCGCAAGCCAAGTTTGGACGGAGTCGATTCGATCGGGGACGTTTTTTATAAATTTCGTTTCAAGTCGGGTAAAATAGGCGCGTTTGTCGTAACAATGGAACATAAAGCCTGGTACGACCGCTATGTTTCGATTCAAATGTTGCGCTACGAAGTCGACGTTCTTGAGTATATGAAGGAAAACGCCAAGGATTTTGCCGACGAAGAGGGGCGTTTGCCCGCGCCCTATTCGATTTTGTTATGTCAAAAGGATTGTCCGCAACTTGACGACGTGTTGACTCGTTGCGGCGGCGTGGATCACGGACCTCATATGCGCTTTCAGAAAGTCAATTTCAACGACGTTCCGTTTGAGAAATTGGAAGGGGAACCGTTCTTACAAACGGCGTTCGCTCTTTCGCGGTTTGCCAATTACGTCGACAAAGAAAAGCACGAATCGGAACTTCTTGATATTTTCCGTCCTATCGTCAAACTGAATCCCGAAAAGACGGAGAACTGGCGGTATTTCTTCACAGCGGCGTTGAATTATACGACTTGGCTAATGCGTGGAACCAAGTTTAACGCGCGAAAATTTAAGTACGAGTTGTTGGAAATTAGCGAGGATTTTATGAATTGCGTTATGAATAAAAAACTCTTCAGCGAGTTCTTTTACGACGAGTTGGCGCCGTACCGCGAGGAACTTACAGAAAGTAAAAAGGAACTTGCAGAAAGTAAAAAGGAACTTACAGAAATTAAACGAGAAGAACAAGAAATTCTTGATAATTTTAGGACGGCAATTCACGACGTACTTGTTAAAAAATACGGTTTCGCCGCAGTTCCTAACGAAGTCAAACGTAAATTGAAGACGATTTATAATCCCCAAACGTTGTTGAAAGTTTTGCTCTTTATCATTAATCAACCTATCGGCGACTATGAAGAATTTCAGAAGACGCTCGAAGAGGAAAGCGTCAAGTAGCAAGCAACGGCGTTTGAAGCAACGCGCGTCCCTTCAAAATCAAACCCAAACCAATCCTCAACCTGCTCTTGTAAAACATTATGCAAACGACCAATCCATTTGTCTCCTTCTTTTTAGCGTCGAGCCTTTTCTTTTGCGCCGCGACGCTTTTTGCCGAAACGCACGACGCGCCCTTAAAACTTGGCGACCGTCGCGAATTGTTTATCGACGATTATCTCGTCGAGTCGCTCGACGGCGTGGAACGCCTGACGCATCGTCCCGAAAGAAAGAATCTTGTCGCCATTTTCGACAAGCCGTGGGAAGGCGAGAGCGAAGGATATTGCACGGTTCTTTTCGACGGAACAAAATACCGAATGTTCTATCGCGCGTGGGGTATTGAACAAAATATTCCGATGTCGATCGCTTGTCTTGAAAGCGACGACGGCGTTAATTGGACGCGCCCCGAATACGGGCTTTGCGAGTACGAAGGAAGCAAAAAAAACAACATTCTTCTTCAAGAATTCGTTCCCGGCTCCGGCTTGGGAACGCACGACTTCACGCCCTTTTTGGACGAACGTCCCGGCGTTCCTGCCGACGAGAAATATAAGACGGTCTGTCACGGAGAATATGCAAACGCGGAAAATCACGGTCTTTACGCGTTTAAGTCGTCAGACGCTATCCATTGGAGTCTGATGCAAGAGACGCCGGTCTATACCGACGGAAGATTCGACACGCAAAACGTCGCGTTCTGGTCGACGAGGGAACAGAAGTACGTCCTCTATTATCGTGAATTTCGCAGGAATACGCGAGTCGTGTTTCGCGCCGTTTCCGACGATTTTCTGCATTGGAAGAACGAAGGGGAAATTCGCTTTCCCGAGGGACAAGAGCCGACGCCGCGCGAACAACTCTATACGAATCAGATTCAGCCTTATTATCGCGCGCCCCATATTTACGTCGGTTTTCCAGCGCGATACGTCGACAACGGTCTTACCGTGTCGACGTCGCTCCTGCCCGAATGGGAGGAACGTCAAGCGCGTATGAAGCTACCCGAAGGCGGCGAACGTCTTGGGACGGCGGTAACGGACTCCGTACTAATTACGAGTCGCGACGGTTTGAACTTTACGAAGGCGAACGACGTTTTTATCGCGCCCGGCTTACGCACGAAACACAACTGGTTCTATGGAGACAATTATCTCGCATGGAATATGGTCGAGACGAAATCGTCCGACGACGACTCGCCCAACGAGATTTCGATCTATTCGCTGGAATCGTCCGCCACGAACAACGACGCGCGCTTGCGACGTTACGCGCTTAGAATCGACGGATTCGTTTCAATTCACGCGAAATCTCAAGAGGGCGTCGCGACGACCAAGCCGCTGACGTTCGACGGAGCCGAACTCTCGCTTAACGTCGCGACGTCGGCCGCCGGATTCGTTCGAGTCGAGGTTCTCGACGAAGAAGGAAACGTCCTACCCGGTTTTTCCGCCGACGACTGCGATTTGATTTACGGCGACTCGCTTGATCGTCGCGTCTCGTGGAAGGGCTCGCGCGATATGTCGAACTTGGCGGGTAAAACGCTCAAGTTGCGTTTCCTAATGAAAGAAGCCGATCTCTATTCGTTGAAGTGGGAACGCTAATCGAACAAGTTCGAAGAGTCGATTCGGCGTCTTTTTAAGTAAAAATCGAGTCCGAGGGCGGCAATTAAAAACGCGTAAAGCGCGCGTTTCAAACACGATAAATCATAAACGACGTCGTTTTCAACCGTCGCTAGTTCCGACGTCGCAAATTCTAACGTCTTCTCGACGAGCGTTTGAAAACAAGGCGCCGACGCCAGACCTCCAAAATTTGGCGTCGGACTTGACGCAAACCAAAACCAACCGGGCGCAAGACGTGAAAAAATCGGCGCGCCCGTCGCATAATCGCGCAGAATTGGAATCAAATCCTCTCCAAAGCAACAAATAGCGCGCGTCGTCGGTAAATTAAAGACGCCCGAGGAATCGAAGTCGGGAATAGACGCGGCAAAGGCGAGTTCTTCTCGCGTCGGCGCGAAATTAGGCGCTCGTCGCGGAGTCGAATTGATCGTCGCGTCTTGAACGTCGATTACGCGTCCGTTGCGGCGCCAATATTCCTCCCATTCTTCCGGGCTAGTTCGTTCTCCAGCCCAAACGACGACGGCGCGTCCCTTTTTTTCCGTAAAACGCACGAGTTTCTTTGACTCGCCGTCAAGTAAAGCGAAGAGATCCGCTAAAATCAAGACGTCGTAATCTTCGAGCGCGTCGTCGCGCAATTCGGAAAATTCAGCAGAAGAAAGAGTCGACGCTCGCGCGATCGCGTTCTTTTCCTCGTTTTCCACGCCAAACGGATTCAACGCCAATTCGAGCAAACGCGCGGTCGACGGCGAAGAAACATTCGACGGAAAACGAGTCGCGCCGGAATCGGAACCGTCGACGAGTAAAACGCGCAACGGCGCCGAACGCGTCGAGACGAACGCAAGTTCGGTCGAAGTCCTCTCAAATCGAAAATCGCCGCCGAACCATAAAAGCGAAAGCGCGACGAGAGCGAGCGAACGCGTCGTCGCAAGAAGGACTCGTCGTCGAGAACGTCGAGCGCGCGCCCTCGCGGTCGTCAAAAACCGAATCGTTCCGAATCGAACGCGCCGAGCTGGAGTCGACGCGCGATTAAAGAAGGAAAGCCAAGGAAGCGCCGCCAAAGGAAGCGCCAAAAGCGCGTAAAAACGGAACGTGGCGCGTCTCCTCGATCAGCGCGCAAGAATTCTAATCTTAACGCTCTTAAAGTCGACTGGGAAGCCGTGCGCCTGCAATAGAATCGGGCTAGACTCGACTAGTCCGAAATTCTTCTGGTTCTTGAATTTGCTTTGCGCTTTACCCTCGTTCCAAGCGTCGGAGCCGATTTCAAATTCAAGGACTTTTTCGTCGTCGATCCAATGTTCGACGCGCTTGCCGACGACGACGATCTTTCCTCGTCGGAAATTTCCGTCGGGCTCGTCGGTCGTCGGCGCGGGATATTCGTCGTTTTTCGTCGACGCGCGCGCCGCTAAGACGTCGAACAAAGACGCGATTTTGCGATCGTCGATTTTGCCGTCTTCAACGTTGGCGTCGTCTTGAATTTGATATTCCAAGCCGACCCAGCCGCGATTATTCGGCTGTTCGATCTTATATTTAACGCCCGAATTGCACGCGCGCCCAAACCGCCATTCGAATTCTAGGATATAATCGGCGAAGGAATCCTTCGTCAGCAAGTCTTTTCCTTGCGCGGGATCGGTCAAGCGCAACAGTCCGTTTTCAACCGTCCAGCCGACCGGCGCGCTCCCGGACTCGTTCGTCCAGCCGGTCAAATCTTTGCCGTTAAACAAGTCGCGTTCCTCGGCGACGGCGTATTCGTCTTTTTCAGTCGCTTGAGCGTCCGACTTGGCGTCCTTCGGCGCTTCGACAGGTACGGAGGTCTTAGAATCGACGGTCGGCGCTTGTTCGTCGTCCAAATCGATCACGATCACGTCGTCGATTTTATGACTGCAGGCTGAAAGACAGAGACACAACGCTACTAGCGCAAGAACGCTTGACGTTTTCTTGAGAAGTTTCATTTTCTTCTTGTAATTTGCATATTGTTGAAAACCAAAGAATAGAAGCGGCGATTCGGCGTAAAAGTCAAACGGAAAAGGCCGCCTCAAACGCGACGACTCGTTCAAAATTACGGTCGCGAACAAATCTCGACGAACGCTTCGACAGTTTTCGCGCGTCCCGCCTCGTCCGTCAGGAAGGCGCGGCGCTTGCCCTTAGGATTAGGCGCGCATATCGTCGCGCCGTCGTCGTCAAAAGCGACGTCCAACGGTTCCGAAAGAGAATATAGCCCGGCGTTCGCTTCGGGTCGAACGACGTAATAAACGCTCGTCAAATCCCAAGTCGGTCGGCAATGATTGACGCCTTCGTTAGGCGCGTTCTTTTCGCCCCAATGTTTGAACGCGTCGTACAAGAATTTTACCTTGGGCGACGAGTCGACGTTGGAAAGACGCGTCGCGGACATTGTCGCACGCATTCCGACTTCATACCCGGAAAAGACGATCTCGCCCGGCCATTCTTTCGCAAATTTTTGCGCGGCTGGCACGTCGACGATAATATTCCACTCGCGATAGTTCGTATAATCGCCTTTAGCCGTCTCGTCGATTACAAACGCGCCCCCCATTACGGAGACGAGCCGAACTTTCTTTTCCGCCAACTCTCGACCCGTATAAGGACTGATATTGTCGGGCGGCGAATCAAGCAACGCGGCAAGATTCGTCGAAGCGCCGACTTGTACGATCACAATCTCGCCGTTCTTTGCATTCGCAAGAAGTCGACGCAACATCGGGACGGGCTCTTCCGTCTTGAAATCGTCCGGGACGGGAAATTCAGGCGTCCCGTCGGCGTTTTGTTGTCCTAATATCTTCGCCGGATAATTGTCGTCCGTTGTTTTAGCGTTCGCGGCGACTGCGATCGGAACGTCGGGTCGACCGTACAGCGCGTTGCAAGCGCCGACAAATCGCGCGGCGACGGCGTTCGGATTCGTCAACGAAACGCCAAGCAACTCGCAAACGCCTTCGTCGGCGAAACGGTGAATCAGCGCCAACGCAAACGCGTCGTCAATATCGCCGCCAATATCGGTGTCGAAAATAATCTTTATCGGGGCGTCGGACGAGTCGCGCGCGTCTAACAAATCCCCTTGAGCCGCCAAAGAAGGCGCCGTCGCCGCGCAAAAAAGCGCGATCGCAACCGCCGACGTCAAATATAATTTCATCGTCTTTTCCTTTCGTACCGTTCGACAAAAACAAAACGCGCCGCTTGGAAATCGTCCGTTTTGAAACCGTGAAGTTTCCGGCGCGGCGGAATTTGATTATAACACGAGACGGAGGGCTTCGTCTATACGTTAAAAGAAAAAGAATCCAAAGAAACGCGCCGCCGACCTAACCGCGCATATCGCGCCAAGCGGATCAAACGCCTTCTTTCGACACGGCGTTTTCCTCTTCCGTCTTCTTTTCCGCGCGTTCGGCGGCAAATCGGAACATCTGCGCTAAAATAATCCCGGTGAACATACAGCCGAAAGTATAAGAAGCGCAAAACAACGCCGCTTCCGGCTGGTCTGGAAAATATTTCATCGCGAGAACCGTCCCAAGTCCGGCGTTCTGCATGCCGACCTCGATCGTCAACGCGCGTCTCATCGGCGCGTCAAGACGCAACGCCGTACCGCCAAAATAACCAGCCAAATAGCCTAAGACGTTCAAAAGCAACATTGCGCCAAGCGCCGCGGACGAGGTTTTCGAAACATTCGCGGCGTTCTGCGAAACGACGGCGGCTATGATCCAAATAATCGCCAAATTCGCGACGATTTCCGCGCTTGCGTTAGCAAGTTTGCGCCACCAGCCGAAACAACGCGCCAACGTGAACCCAATAATTACCGGCGCCACGACCGTTTCAAGAAGCGAGATCATCACTTTTTGGGCGGGAAAATCTATTTGGCTTCCTTCAAGGAAAAACTCAAGCGTCGCAGGAACGACGATAGGCGAACATAACGTCGCCAAAGTCGTCAGACCGACGGAATAACTGACGTTTCCTTTCGCCGTCATCGTCAGGACGTTCGAAGCCATCGCGCCCGGCACGCACCCCGCCATAACGACGCCGATAAAAGCGGCGCCCTCAAGATGCAATAATTTTGCGACGCCCCAAGCCAACAGGGGCATAGAGACATATTGGACGCAGGTTCCGCCAAGCGTTTTGTACCAGCGTTTAGCGACCGCTTTCACTTCCTCAAAGGGCAATAAAGAACCGACGGCCAACATTGTTAAAGAAATAGTCGCGCTCATCAAATTACCGCGCGCTTTTTCGTCTTTAAGAAAGAACGGATTGAAGAAATCGGCGCCAAAAATATTCGACCAGAAAAACGCCAGTAGACAAACCAGAACCAACCAAATCAACAAGTACTTTGTCAAGATTTTCTTAAACACGTCGACGTCCCCTTTATTTTCGATTCGCGTTCCGTTTTTGACGCGTTACAAAAAAAGCGCCGACGCCAGCCGCGTCGACGCTTCAAAAACGGTCGTTTTAAACCTCAAACTCCCTAAGGTTCAGACTTCTTAAGCTCCAAACTTCGCTCAATCGCGCGAATGCATCGAAGCGCCGATCAAACCGAGATACGAGACGCGATCTTCCGGATGCCACAAAGGAAGACCTTTACGCACTCTTTCCGCCAAAACCTGCACTTTTGCGGGCGATCCGGCGGGCGCGTCGGTCGGACAAAATTCGTCGGTAACGCACGGCACGAAATCCTCGTCGTGCCCCATCTCCATAATCTCGTCAAAAACGTTGTGATATTTTTTGGGTTCTTCGACAAACATCGTTACAACCTCCTCTTTACCCTCGGCGGAAACGTTTCGACGGCTCTTGCCTTACCGTCCAAACGTTTTCCTCTTTGACGCTCTATCCCGTCCAAACGTCTGCAAGAAGACGCTTGACGCGCATCGACAGGTCTTGCGACCGTCTCATCGGAAAAACTGATCCGCCGTCAAAAGCGCGCTTACGCCGCGCTTCCTCGATAAAAAACAACTAATATAGCGAAAATTAACGACGATCAAACCGTTTTTCTCTCGATTTTTCGGAACGTCCCTTCGAAGTCAAAACGGCGTTCCCATATCCTTAATATTATATTAGCCGAACGTTCTTTGTCAACAAAAATTTTGGAACTTCGAAATTTAAACGCAAAACGGTGAAAAACCCCTTGACTCAGTTCAATTCTTAGACGTCTCAACGTCGACTCAGTTCCAACGAAACTCGCGCGTCGCTTCGCCGCTTCTTTGGACGAACTAAGAAGGAAAGTCCTCTAATTGAGATTATGAAGCGCTCGACGTCAAATTTCAAGTTTTTTTTGAAAAAAAAGTCAAAAAATTTTTTCGAAGTAGAGCAAATCTCGACAAAAATCGACGTCAATTCGTCAACGCATACGTTCTAAAAATTGAGCGTCCTCGATCAATTCGTCATAGAGTCGAGGATCATACGGGTTCGCCGTCAATTTTGAAAAGAAGACTCGTTGACTTCGGTAAAGCCCGGCGTGTCCGGAAGTAAGATAAGAAACTCCGCAAACGATCGCGAAAAGCGACGCGTTTTGAAAACCGAAAAGCTCGACGCCCAGAAACAACGAAGTAATCGGGCAGTTCGTCGTCCCGCAAAAAAGCGCGACCATTCCCAACGGAACGCCTAATTCGGCGCTCGTCCCTAGAAGGGGCGCGGCAAAAGCTCCAAAAGTCGCTCCGACGGCAAGCGCGGGCACAATTTCGCCCCCTTTGTATCCGCAACCAAGCGAGACGGCGGTAAAAAGCGTTTTGAGGACGAAATCCCAAGGATCGGATTTTCCGATAAACGCTTGTTCGATATTAAGGGCTCCGGTTCCGTTATAGGCGTTCGTCCCAAGCGCAAGAGTCGCGAGAACGACGCAAAGTCCGCCGCAAAAGGCGCGCAAGTAATCGTTGGAAAAGGAAGACGCGACGCGTTTCGTAGTACGACGAATCGTCGAACAGAAGAAAACGCAGACAAGCCCGCAAAGAACGCCGAAAACGATCGTTCGCGACGCCAAGTCGAACGTCAACGTCGGCGTTTCGGAAATCGTTCGCGCCATACTATGGAATCCGCGCGCGGACGCAAAAGACGATCCCCAAAGCGCCGCCAACAAAGCGGGTAGAAACGCAGGATAGTAAAACATTCCCACGCAAGCTATTTCCAGCGCAAAAACCGTCGCCGTCAACGGCGCGTTAAAGACGGCGGCAAATCCTCCGCTCATACCGCACAAAATCGCAACGCGCGATTCGTGCGGTTGAATACGAAAGAGTCGTTCAAAAACTTTTCCGACGCCAAGACCGACGCAACCGCCAAGCTGAAGCGCGGCGCCCTCGCGTCCGGCGGAACCGCCGCAAAGCGTCGTCAAAACGGAGCCTAAAAAGACAAGCGGCGCCAATAAAAGCGAAGGCTTTTCGCGCGAAATCAACGCTTCGACGACTTCGTTCGTACCGGCGTAAACGGAGAGTTTGGAACGGCGATAAAGCCAGACGATTAAAAGACCGATCAGAGGCAAAAAAAAGAGCGCGCGAACGCCGCGTCCCGACGACTCGCATTGAAGGAAAAAACGACTCGCTTCCGACGTCGCATATTGAAACGAAACGCCGCAAAAGCCCGTCAAAACGCCGACGACGCAGGCAAGAATCAACTGTCTGATCAGTAAAACGCCGTATTCAAACGCGCGTTTAGCGCGGAGACCGTCGCGTTTTAAGACGCCCAGCGCGACTTCAGAAGTCGGCTTGTCGCAATCCTCGGGCGGTCGGACGATCGGCTTGCCCAAATCTGGCTCGCTCAGCCCGCTCTTTATCCAGAGCGCGCGAATCTTAGCGGCAATTCGCAAAAGGCGAGCTTTCATTCTTTTCCTCGCAACGAAGGAACTCTCAACGGAAGGTTTCATAAAAAGTCGCCTCATTGTAGAGAAAAAAATCTAAACGGCAAGCGCTCGGGGGGCTTTTTTAGCCGCTATGAATCGTTTTTTTGTAAAAACGTGTTATAAAAAGTAAAAAAGACGGCGTTTTTTTAGTTTTTCTTGGGAAAATTTTCAAAAGAACTTGAAATTGAGTTCAATAAAAAATACAATATGGTAGATACTGCAAGAGATTGAACGTTTGCGTCCCGAACGCGACAAAACAGTCCGTCCGATCCAGACTCCGCAAAGACTCCGTATCGAGACCGGCTTGCGATTAGATCGCTAGAACAATAAGGAATTGAGATGCTGACAAGAAAGGCAATGGTCGACCACGCGATCGCGCTTAAAAATCCGGAACGCGTGCCGATTTGGGTCGACGGCGACTATATTGGTTTAAGCGACGTCTTGACATACGATCTATCCCTGCCGGATCCAAGCGACCAGTCGAAAAGCGAATGGGGGTTTAAACGTTCGCGTCGTCCCGATGGAAACTGGATTATTCCGATCGAGCCGACCTTGCCCGAATGGAAGCAAGTCGATATTTATAAGGCGCCGCCGCAGGACCTCAAGCGACGTCTCGCACGCGTTCCAGCGGCAAGTCGAGTCTGCGGCGATCGTTATCGCCTCGCTAGTCTTGGATTGAGCGGGTACGCCGTCTATTGCGCGTTGCGCGGCGAAAAACTGAGCGCGGTCGACTTTCTCATCGAGACGTCGCGTTTTATGGAATTGATGGAAATCATTATGGAATTCGAAACCGACTTGTTCGACACGCTCGCGCGCAAGGGTTTTCACGGAATTGAATTCTGCGACGATTGGGGACCGCGCAAAACCTCCCGAATGACGCTTTCGATGTGGCGCACTTTGTTGCGCGAAAGTTATGCGAAACAGATCAAGCGCGCTCACGAAGTCGGCTTGGACGTATGGTTTAGCGTTTCCGACGAGTGTTCCGATTTCTTTGGCGACTTGAAACAAATTGGAGCGCAGGTCGTCCGCGTGGAAAATCCGATTAAGATGGAGGTGGCGTCGTTAGGTCGCAGTCATCGCGGACGACTTTGTTTCGCGACTCGCGTCGACGAGCTGTTCGAAGATTCGGATCCCGTTCGCGCTATTCGCGAAGTCCGCGAGTGTCTCGGCGTTCTCACGGGCGGCTTCGTCGCGACGATCGGCGCGCACGTCCCTCCGGAGAAGATTCGCGGGATTTACGACATAGTTAAAGAATTTAAAAACGCGTAATTCCCGTTTCGCATAATTTTCGTTTCGTCCTTTTTGCATACGCCGCAAGTCCTTTTCGACGCGCGGTTTTTTTTACGTCTTTCTCAAAGAGCGATTTTTAAAAGAAAAAAGAGACGTACTCCTTGACGAATCGTCGAAGGTTCTTAAAATTATACAACCGCGAAGAATTTATTGGGGCGCCGTTTGCTTTGTCGGAGTCGCGGTCGGCTCTTGCAAACAAACGCGCGTCTTGGCGATAAAGTCGGCTTTTGCGCGTTTTCGCGCCTTGGTCGTTATAGATCAGGAAGAGGTCGAGTCCCAAAAACATAGAGAGAGTTGTCAAAAACTAAACGAGAGAAATTCAATGCCAACAATCAATCAACTGGTGCGTAAAAACCGTAAACAACAACACAGCGCCACGAAAACCCCCGTTCTCGAAAGTTGCTCCCAAAAGCGCGGCGTTTGCCTTTTGGTTCGTACGATGCAACCAAAAAAGCCTAACTCCGCTCTTCGTCGTATCACGCGTGTTCGCCTCTCGAACAACAAAGAAGTCACCGTTTACATTCCCGGCGAAGGTCACAAACTTCAAGAACACTCCATCGTCCTTATTCGCGGCGGTCGTGTTCGCGACCTTCCGGGCGTTCGTTATCAAGTTATCCGCGGCACTTTGGACGCGACCGGCGTCGAAGGTCGTAAGCAAGCGCGCAGTCGTTACGGCGCCAAAAAGAACGCCGTTCTTACGAAGAAGCGTTAATTTAGGCGTTAATTTAGGCGTTAATTTAGGTATTTAAGCGTTAAAAAGAGCGCTAAAAGAAGCGTTGATTTGCCGTTCTTAGCGGCGCGCGCTTAGTTTTGAAAAAATAAAAGCGACGCGTTAAACGTCGCAAAAGCGTTGAGAATCCTTTATCACGACCGCGAGTTTCTTCCTTGGAAGAAGGAGCGTCGTCCCCTTGGGCGCGTTCTAAGAGATTCAAACGCAAACAAACACATTGACAAAACGCGTGAAGTCCGGCGAATTTGTTTTATTTGATAATTTGTTTTATTGGGTAAAACGTTTTCGTCAGTAACGTCGCTCGAATCCCTTGCGATTCGAAGGAGACGGAGTAACGTCTGCGCCAAGCGTTTGGCGCGGCTCTCTTAAACTCTCGTTGCGACCCGTTGAAGTCGGGCTTCAAACTGCAATAACCGAAAAGAATATAAGAAAGTCGATAAAATGGGTCGAGTTACCGCCAGTAAAAAACAATTAAAAGGCGATCCCCTTTATGATTCCCTCTTGGTCAGCAAGTTCACCAACTGCTTGATGTGGGACGGCAAAAAAAACGCCGCGCGTAAGATCGTTTACGAAGCGTTGGAAATTCTTGGCAAGAAAGTTGCCGACGTTCCTCCGCTCGAAGTTTTCACGACCGCGTTGGAAAACGTCAAGCCGGCGATCGAAGTTCGTTCGAAGCGCGTCGGCGGCGCCTCCTATCAGGTTCCTATGCCGGTTCGCGCCAATCGCGCGCAATCGTTGTGCATTCGTTGGATTCTGATGGCCGTTCGCGACAAGAAAGGTCAACCGACCGCGCAAAAATTGGCCGCCGAACTCTTTGACGCGTACAACAAACAGGGCGTCGCTTATACGAAGCGCGAGAACGTCCACCGTATGGCCGAAGCGAACAAGGCGTTCGCGCACTTCGCCAACTGAATTTAGAAGCGCCAAAGTTTAGCGAATTTAAATTCTCTAAACCTTACGACGTTTTGAATTTCCGAGCCGCGTTTTTCAAGAACGCGGCTTTTGTCTTTTCTTGACAAATTTCTTAACTTGTGAATTTATGCCAGTTCTTTCGATTATTCACAAGTTTTTTTATAAAAAATTTTTATTTTCTCTTTCCTTCGAAAAAAAAATAGACGCCAAGGCGGCGTTTAGTTAGAATTTAGTCTCGTAATATATAAACGAGGGCGTCGCGTCGACGTCCCGTTCCTTCCCGTTTTCCCTTACCGAAAATTATTATAGGTTATATGATGAACAATTCGCGACGTGCCTTTCTGAAACAGGCGTCGGCTATTTGCGTTTGCGCCGTTCCTACCTTAATTCCGCGTTCCGTTCTGGCGTCTCCCTCCGGCGTCGGCGCCAATGATCGTATTATTGTCGGCTTCGTCGGAACCGGCAATCGCGCGCGCCAACTTATGGAACACATTCCCCAAGAACGCGCCAAAATCGTCGCCGTCTCCGAATTCTGGCGTCAGAAAATGATCGACTGCGTGAACGAAAAGAAAAATTCGGGTCTGATCAAAGACGGCGAAAGTTGGAATATGTACGATTCCGACGTCGAAATGTTCGACAAAGAAAAGCTCGATTGCGCCTTTGTCATTACGCAAGACCATTGCCGAATGATCGCCGCCGCGCGCGCGATTCTCTCCGGTCTGGACGTTTACGCGGAAAAAGCCTTGACGACCTATATCGCCGAAGGACGCAAACTTGTCAACGTCGTTCGCAAGTCCAAGCAAATACTTCAAGTCGGTTCGCAACAACGCTCAATGCGCCTCAACGAATACGGCTGTCGAATTATTCGCGAAGGCAAACTGGGCAAAGTAAAGCTCGTTCAAGCGTGCAATTATCCCTTCTGCAACAATATTCCAACGGAATACGAAGAACAACCGATTCCCGAAGGTCTGAATTGGGACGCGTGGCAAGGACCGACCGAATACCGTAAATTTAATTGGATGTTGCTCGATTGGATGGGCTGGCGCGAATATTCCGGGGGCGAAATGACAAACTGGGGCGCGCACGGAGTCGACCAGATACAATGGGCGCTCGGCGCTTCCGAATCGGGTCCCGTCGCGTTGGCGCCAATGCCGGACGGCGGCGGAAAAGTCGCGATGAAATATGCGAACGGCGCCGAAGTTCACTTTGATCTCGAATACGGCAAGGCGCCTATGGGCGGCGCGATTTTCCGTTGCGAGAAGGGTAATCTTGAAATTAATCGCAACAATCTCAAAGCGAACCCCGAAAGTCTTATCGAAGACGCACCGGAAGCCGATCCGCCCGAGGGACCGACTTGGATCGCGCGTCCTCATATCGAAAACTTTTTCGATTGTATGGCGTCGCGCGAAAGACCGCACGCCGACGTCGAAATCGGTCATCGAAGCGTTTCCGTTTGCCACTTGGTCAATATTACGCGAATCCTGAATCGTCCTTTGCAATGGGATCCGCAAAAAGAACAATTTGTCGGCGACGACGAAGCGAATACTTACGTCGACAGACCGCGACGCAAGGGATACGAAATTCCCGAAGCGTAACAACAAGAAGCAACAAGTCGTAGAACGCGTTGTTTTGGGGTCGATCCGTAATGTTAAGACTCCGAAACAACGTCGAATCAACGTAAAACGACGCTCGCGCGAATCCTCGAGAATCTCTTAGTCGACGCGCCGCGTTTTTTATACCGTTCGTAAAGACGTCGCGTCGTCGGAAAGACTCGCGCGTTTTGAATATTTTTAGCGTCGCGAGGTCGATCGATTCGACTCCGTCGACAAACGACTTTGCGTAAACGCCCGCCTGATTCGTTTTCCTCGTTTCCTTAACGGGAAAGTCGGACGTTTCAACAAGCAAGAGGAAAATTTTAGGAACAAAATAAAAGGAATCGTTATGGACGTCGCCTTCTTTAAACATTCGCGGCGAGTTTTAAAGGGCTTTACCCTTGTCGAACTATTAGTCGTAATCGCCATCATCGGCATATTGATCGGTCTGCTTCTCCCGGCGGTTCAAGCGGCTCGCGAAGCCGCGCGCCGTATGCAATGTACGAACAATCTCAAACAAATTACGCTCGGTTGTTTGAATTACGAGAGCGTCCATAAAAAATACCCTCCGGGGTCGATGAGCTTGCTTAATTCTAAAGGTTCGTTGACAGGTTCGAATCAGTACTCGGGTTGGACGATCTCAATTTTGCCCTTTATCGAACAAGAAGCGCTCGTCGCCAACTATTTCAATTTTGGCAAATTG
Organism: Thermoguttaceae bacterium; assembly: GCA_045599865.1. Classification (GTDB taxonomy): domain Bacteria; phylum Planctomycetota; class Planctomycetia; order Pirellulales; family Thermoguttaceae; genus RUG369. The sequence continues at coordinate 39,749 of JAZRWW010000344.1, read as the reverse complement.
ATCCAATCGAGTTACGTTATCGATCCCGATATTAACGCGATTCTCAAGACGCCCGTCGAGACGTTTCGTTGTCCTAGCGACGTGTCGGATCCGACTTCGACGACGCGCGACGACGGCGGTTACTATCGTAGCGCCGAGTTGGCGACTGGTTCCTATCGCGGCGTTACGGGCAAGCTCGACGAGGTAAAAACCGGAACCGGCAGCGCGGCCAATCCGAACCTTGGCACGTTCGATATGCCGGAAAATTCAATGAATTACGTTCGCTGGGAATGGCGCGGAATGTTTCATACCGCCGGTTACGTCAAACGAGCTGGCGCGACGTCGACGGTGCAACAAGAAAGCCCGGCGTCCTTAATCGACGGAACGTCCAACACGCTCGGAGTCGGCGAAATGCACAAAGTTAGGGCGACTTACAGCAAGCGCAAGTGGTCTTTGCCGACGCTTTGGGGTTATAATTACGGCTGGTACAACAAGTCGGTAATTCTTACCGGGGGCGGTAATTTGGAAATGCACTTGCGCGATTGGGACTCCTATTGCGGAACGGTCGTCTCCGAAGGCGCGGCGTTGCGCGGTTGGGGCGCCTATCACGCCGGAGGTCTGAATTTCTCGATTATGGACGGAAGCGTTCGTTTTGTTTCCACGACGGTCGAGCCCGGCGTCTTGGCAAACTACGCGGCCGTTGCGGACGGCGGCGTCTCCGCCGGCTCGCTCTAACGCGACGCTTGTTTATAAGCAAAACGCGAAACGCCAAGGTTTGCGATTCGCGTCTTTAATTTTAACCCCTCGACTTTTATTTGCAGGAGCGCTTATGACGCGCGTTCGTTTTGTTCTCGTCTGCGTTGCTTTAATACTAACGTTTAACGTCGTCGGCTGTAAAAAAAGCGAGCCGGTCGTCCCCGTCTCGGGCGTCGCGACGTATCAAGGAGAGCCTTTGGCGTATTGTTCCGTCTTCTTCACGCCGACGAACGTCGCCGATCCGAATCTTTGCATCACGTCCGTCGGTCTAACGGACGCGGAAGGACGCTTCAAATTGACGACGACCGAACTTAACGCGCGACCGGGCGCGGTCGTCGGAACTCATAAAGTCGCCTTCAAATTTATGCAATGGGGCACGGAAGGCGTCAACGACGAAGAATACCCCGACACTTCAGACCTTCCTTTGTTGGCGCCGGAATACACGAACGGTTCCAAAATCACGTTCGACGTGCCGCCCAAGGGAACCGACGCGGCAAATTTCAATTTAGAATAGTCGTTTAGCGTCGTTTTAACGCATTGTCAAACAACACATTTACGCCTATACGCAATGAAACGATTCACGAACTTTTTTAGCGTCGCTCTTTCTGCGGCGTTCGTCTTTATTTCCTTGGGCGCGCCCCTAAGCGCGTTGGAACCTAACGACGGCTTCCCCGTCGACGCAAGCAAAACTTACGCGTTGACGACGCCGAAAGGCTTGTTCTCGCCAAGCGCGTTTACCGTCGCCGCATGGGTCGACACGGACGCGCCGACCGTCTCGCAAGGAATCCTCAATATTGGTCTTCCTTCGAAGTTCTTCACGTTCTATATTTATAACAACGCCGTAAGAATGCTCGTCCAATCGGGTTCCGAAGCAAACGCGTATTCTTTCGCGCTCGCGCCCGCGCCGGATAAAAACGTCTGGACTCATTACTGCGGTTCTTACGACGGAGAAACGATTCGAATCTATCGCGACGGCAAATTAGTCGCCGAAAAGAAAATGGAAACGCGTCTTGCAAACGACGCGTTCGACGGACAAACGTTGCAAATCGGCGCCGTTCAGCCTGAAATCGACCGACCTTTTACGGGTCGTTTGAACGACGTCGCAATTTGGAACCGCGTTTTAGACGCGCGCGAAGTCGGCGAACTCTTCGCGCAAGGCGCGGAAATGATCGACAAGGGACGCGTCGCGCTTTGGAACGCGTCGAGCGTCGCGTCAAACGGCGAAGAATTGTCTTCGGGCGCGCTCGTCGCCAAAAAGTTTTCCTTCGTTCCGTTGCTAAACCGCAAAGACGTCGGTTATCGAGGAATTTGGTATTACAACCAAAAACTTGACAACGAATACGTCTACAAGTATTCCGGCGGTATGGGAACTTATCCCGCCAATCATTATCCGTTCTCCGTCTACCGTCCCGAAGTCGACAAGACGTTCTTCTGCTACGGCGGATTCGACCCAGACGAGAGAACGCTTTGGCACGAAGTCGGGGTTTACGACCACAAAACGAACAAAGTTTCCCGTCCGACGGTCTTGGTCGACAAAAAAACGGACGACGCGCACGACAACCCGGTTATGTCGATGAACGACGAAGGTTATATTTTCGTCTTCTCGACCTCTCACGGAACGGGACGTCCCTCTTTCATTCATAAAAGCGTCAGACCTTACGATATTTCCGAATTCGAGCTGCTCAATCCGACTAAATTGGTCGACGGCAAGCCCGTTCCAATGACTAATTTCTCCTACGTTCAAATGTGGAACGTGCCCGAGCGGGGATTCTTTTCCTTTTTCACGACTTACGACAAGCGCTTAGTCGCCGACGTCGACCCCAATTCGCGCGCGGCGCGTCTGCTTGCGTTTATGACGAGTCCCGACGGCAAAGAATGGAGCGCGTGGAAACCGCTCGCCGCGATCGAAATCGGACACTACCAAAACGCGTGCGTTCGTTATGATCGCGAGAAAAAAGCGGCGGACGGCAAGCCTAGCGTCAAGATGGGCACGTCTTTCAATTATCACCCTGCAGAAGCTAAAAGAGGACGAGGAACCGGCTTAAATTGGCGAACAAACCTCTACTATATCGAGTCGAACGACTTGGGCGAAACGTGGCAAACGGTCGACGGACAAAAAATTGAAACGCCCTTGCTAAAATCCGACAATCCCGCGCTCGTTCGCAACTACGAAGACGAAAATCTCAACGTCTACGTTACCGACTTGAGTTACGACGCGCAAGGACGCCCGATTATCGCTTACGTCACCAGCAAAGGTTTCGAATCCGGTCCGGAAATGGGACCGCGTTATTTCTGCGTCGCGCGTTGGCTTGGCGACAAATGGGACTTCTCGACGCTGTGCCAAGTCGACAACAACTACGAATACGCGATGTTCTATCCCGAAGAAGCGCAAGACGGCGTTTGGCGCCTCGTCGGCTCTTTTGAAGACGGACCTCAAGCGTACAATACGGGCGGCGAAATTTCGCAATGGATAAGCCGCGACTTCGGCAAAACGTGGTCGCGAGAAATTCAACTCACGGAAAAGAGCGCGCTCAATCAGTGCTTCCCGCGCCGAACGATCGACGCTAATTCCGATTTTTACGCGTTTTGGGCGGAAGGAAACGGTCGAGAAAAATCAATCTCGACGTTAAAATTCTCCACGAAAGACGGCAAGGTCTTCGCGTTGCCGCGCGAAATGAAAGAAGATTGGGAGACGCCGACGCAATTAAAATAACAACAAAATTAGAATAACGGCAAATTGGAACGAGCGCGCGTTTATTTCGCTCGCGGGTCTTCTTTCGGCTTCGCGCTCTCCTCTTCGACGCGCGCCTCGACTTCTTTCGCGTCGTCGATTTGCAAAAGTAGCCGCAAGACGGAACCGTCGATTTTTTCCGAAAGGAACCGACGCGCGCCGTCGCAAAAGACGACGAATTCGCCCGCGCCGTGCCACGACCCGAAATTCTCGCGTTCTTTGACGGGCTTGGCGTTCTCTTCCAGAATTTGCTCTTGCGTCAATTCAACGTCGGGATTCATCCAATTGACGGGCGATTTTCGTTCGACAAAAAGAATAGTATTTGCCAAACCGTCGCTCACGTCGTCGGGCGCGACTTGACGTCCGTCGGTCGGAAAGGGCGTAGAATCGCCCAAAACGCAAGACGCGGCGCAACGCTCTTCTTTCGTCGCGCGCCTAACGCCCGGCGCCGCGCGCGATTCGTCGGTTGGAACGGAAGCGCATTGAAAAACGTTGGGCGCCTTCGACCAGAATTGTTTGTTATATTCGCTATTCCACGGCTCCTCTAATCGAATTTGTCCGTAAAGAGCCTCTTCGCCAAGATAAGGAAGGAGCAAGACGCGCCAAGAATGCAACTTACGTCCCTCCGCGTCTACCGTAAACGGAGGGGGATAAGAACCGTTCGCGTCGCAATATTCGACCGTCGCCGCATAGAGCCGCGCTAGATTTAAGTCGCAACGCTCGCCGCGCGCCGCCTCGCGTTGAGCCAGCATATAGACGGACATCGTAAGTAAAACGGCGCCAAATCCGACGACTAAAAGCGTTCCAACTATCCAAAAAACCAGTCGTCGACGACGCGCGATCAACGCAGATTCTTCTGCTGCGTTCATTTTATCCCCCGTTTGATCGAAAACGCGTTAAAAGTTAAATCGTCCGGCGTTTATTTCACGCGTTCTTCTCGCGTTCCGCCAACTCGACGTCGCGTCGCAACATATCGTCGACTAGGTCTTCAAACGTATGCTTTGGCTTCCAGCCCAATTTTTCGCGCGCTTTCGTCGCGTCTCCGCAAAGATAATTGACTTCGGTCGGTCGGAAAAAGACGGGATCGATCTCGACGAGCGTTTTGCCCGTGCGACGGTCGACGCCCTTTTCGTCAAGTCCCTTCCCTTTCCAAACGAGCCGATAATCAAGACGAGAAAAGACAATCTCTAAAAATTCTCGCGCGGAATGTTGCTCGCCGGTCGCCAAAACGTAATCGTCCGGCGCGTCTTGTTGCAACATTAGGAACATTCCTTCAACGTAGTCTTCGGCGTGTCCCCAATCGCGTCGCGCGTCGATATTTCCCATACGCAACGTCTCTTGCAAGCCCGCGCGAATTCGCGCCGCGCCGCGCGTTATTTTGCGCGTGACAAAATTCTCGCCGCGCAAGGGGCTCTCGTGATTGAACAAAATGCCGTTGCACGCGAAAACGCCGTAAGCCTCGCGATAATTGACGGTCGTCCAATAAGCGTATAATTTCGCGATCGCGTAAGGACTTCGAGGCGCGAAGGGCGTCGTTTCGCGTTGCGGTTTCTCGCGGACGTCGCCAAAGAGTTCCGAAGTCGACGCTTGATAATACCGCGTTTTCGAAGCAAGTCCAAGTCGACGAATCGATTCCAACAACCGCAAGGCGCCCAAGGCGTCGACCTCGCCGGTATATTCGGGCACGTCGAACGAAACGCGCACGTCGGACTGAGCCGCCAAATTGTAAACTTCGTCGGGCTCGAATTCCTCCACGACGCGCATTAAACTAGAAGAATCGGTTAGATCGCCGAATCGAAAGATTAATTCGGAGCCGTTCGGCTGAACGCCCGGCGTAAGATCCGCTAGGCGCCCCATATTAGAAGTCGAAGAACGACGCGCAAGCGCGCAAACGCGGCGTCCTTCGGCAAGTAATTTTCGGATTAAATAAGAACCGTCCTGCCCGGTGGAGCCCGTCGTCAGCGCCGTTTTCATCAGATTAAACTCGCGTCGTTTCGTTTCTGTCTTTCTCTCAACTTTACCAAATCACGTAGTTGCCGCCGTAAGTCAACCCGGCGCCAAACCCGGCGATGATCAACTTGTCGCCCCGTTTCAATTCGCCGCCGCGATTCATTTCGTCCAACGCGATCGGAATCGACGCCGAGGCCGTATTGGCGACGTGTTCCACGTTGATGAAAAACTTGTCGTCGTCCTCAAACCCAAGACGCGCGCCCGCAGAATGAATAATGCGGTAATTCGCTTGATGCGGTATGATGCGCGCCAAATCGTCAAACGTCAAATTATTGCGTTCCATTAAAACGTTGATAACTTCCGCCAACGCTTTAATCGCAAAAGTATAAACTTGCTGACCCGCCATTTGCAAGATATGCGCCAAGGGATGCTTTAAGGAGTCGTTTGAACGACAACCGCCTTCCAGAGTCAAATATTTTCCGCTTGCGCCGTCGGATCTCATCAAAGAATCGACGATCCCGCTCTCACTTTCATCCTCGCTTGGCGCCAAGACGGCCGCGCCGGCGCCGTCCCCAAAAAGAACGCACGTCTTATGGTCGTTCCAATCGACCTTGCGCGACATTACTTCCGAAGCGACTAGAAGAATAGGACGCGTAAAATTGGGGTTGGCGTAAAAATTCTTAGCAATCTCAAGATTGTAGATGAACCCGCAACAGGCGGCGCTCATATCGAACGCGGCCGCGTTAGCCGCGTTGAGTTGGTCTTGAAGAATACAGGCGGTCAACGGCGTCGGCGCGTAGTCTGGAGTCGACGTGCTGACGATAATAAGCCCCAAATCTTCCGCCGTAATGCCCGCGTTCTCCATCGCGCGACGCGCGGCCTCGCAACCCATCGCCGAAGCGGACTCGTCCGCTGCGGCAATATGACGCGCTTTGATGCCCGTGTGCGTATAAATCCACTCGTCGGACGTCTTGGGAAGACGTTCGGATAATTCGTCGTTCGTAACGACGCGCTCGGGCAAGTAAGAACCCGTGCCGACTATTCTAACGCGGACCATAAAAGACTCGCTTGTCGTCAAAACATAATAACTAAGCGGACAAACCCAAAACTCCGTTCTTTGTCCCTCAAGCGGCTCTCTTGCCGCTCTCGAGGGGGATTGTAGGAATTGTCGGCGTCGACGTCAAGCGCAGTAAGACCGGTTATGCAAATTTTAACAGTTTTTTCTTAGATTATATCTCCCGTCCAGCCCCCGACGTTTCAGGTTCGTCGACGACAAATTCGTTTTGAACGACGTCAAAAAACTCCTTTTCCGAAGAAACGCGCCCTATTTTATCGCGGAAATTACGACCGCCCGGTCGTCCTTTTGAGTAATGACAAGCGAATTTTCTCATCAGAACGACTCCGCGTTCGGTTCCGAAACGTTCGACAACCAATCCGTAATGCGCCAAAAGCAACTCGCGCTGTTCGCGCAACGTCGGCTCCGGGGCGGGTCTCTCGCCTCGCGCAAGTTGCGCGATTTCGCGAAAAATCCAAGGTCGATCAAGACCGGCGCGTCCGATCATTATTCCGTCGACAGGGTGGCGTTCCAGTCTGTCGAGCGCCTCCCGCGCCGTCTTAATGTCGCCGTTTCCAATCAACGGAATCGACTTCAACGCCGATTTTACTTTGGCGATTTCGTCCCAATCGGCGACTCCGGAATACATCTGGCGCGCCGTGCGTCCGTGAATCGTCAACGCGGCGCCACCCGCCCCCTCGACCGCTTGCGCGACGTCGATCGCGTTGATCGAATCGGACGTCAACCCTAATCGAATCTTAGCGGTCGCGGGCGTAGGCGCGCACGCCTTCGCGACGCGTTCGACAAGTTCGCCGACTTTGTTCGGATCGCGCAACAAATAAGACCCGCTCGCAGACTTCTTTGCGATCGCGGGCGCGGGACACCCGAAATTCAAGTCGACGACGCTCGCTTTAAACGTATGCGCCAAACGACCGGCGAGTTCTTCAAGCGTTTCCGGGCAGTTGTCCCAAATCTGCACGGCAAGAGGGCGCGGCTCGTCTTGAACGCCCCATAACCTCGCCGGTTGTTCGTCGCCTCGAGCTTCCATACAAACGAACGCGCGCGCGCTGACCATTTCCGTCGCGATCAGACCGACGCCGCCAAGACGACGCAACAATTCGCGATACGCGTAATTCGTATAACCGGCCATCGGCGCCGATAGGACTGGAGGAGAAACGGTCAAGGAACCGATTTTTAAAAAAGTTTTCACGATAGAACTCGACAAAAAAAGGCGTCCGACGTCGCGCGACGTCGACAACGCGACGCGCTTCCGCGATTATAAAAAAAAGTCGAATCGTCTCAAGCGCCAAGCGTAAAAAAAGTCGTCAAAGCGATCCTCTTTCCCTCGTTTCGCTTTACGCGGGCGTATTTTCACAATTTTGAATAGAAAAGAACTTTTGTCGAATGAAAAAACTTGACGCCGCGTCAAAGTTAGGGTAAATTTAAGGACGGCGCGGCGTCTTCGTCGCGCGTTTGTAATTTTTTTGCGTCAAAGCCCGACGCGTTAAAGCGCCGGAGTCGACAAAGGGCGCTTAACAATGCGGCTGATCGACGACGTCGATCAAACGCGTATCAAAAGGATAGTAGAATGAACTCGCTCTGGGGCATTAACGACCCGAAAATTAAGGCGTTAGACTGCACGATTCGGGACGGAGGACTCGTAAACGACCATCGTTTTAACCTCGAGTTTGTCAGAGCGGTTTATCAAGCCTGCGTCGCGGCGAGCGTCGATTATATGGAATTGGGTTATAAAAATTCCGACAAAATCTTTCCGCGCGACGCCAACGGAGTTTGGAAATTCTGCAAAGAAGACGACCTCTACGCCGTCGTCGACGAATCGCCCGTCGCGTCGACCAAATTGGCGTGTATGATCGACGCGGGAAAGTCCGATTGGAAAAACGACGTTCTCCCCAAAACGCAAAGCCCGTTGAGTATGATTCGCGTCGCGTTCTATCATTATCAGACCGACGAAGCCGTCCAGATGATTGAGGACGCCTATAACAAGGGCTACGAAGTTAGCGCTAATTTGATGGCGGTGACGACCGTCGAGGAAACGGAACTTGATCGCGTGTTGGAACGCCTGATTCAGACGCCCGCTTCGACGCTGGTCGTCGTCGATTCGTTTGGTTCGCTAACGCCCTTTCAAACGGAATACCTTACGCGCAAGTATCTCAACTACGCGCAAGACGCCAATAAAGAAGTCGGCATGCACGCGCACAACAATCTTCAGCTTGCTTTTGCCAACACGTTCAAAGCGGCCTCTTGCGGGGCTACGCGCGTCGACGCTTCTTTGGGCGGTTTAGGACGCGGCGCGGGCAACTGTCCTATGGAATTGTTGCTGGGCGTTCTCAACGCGAAAAAATATAAGTTGCGTCCGTTGCTTGAATGTCTGGAACGCGAATTTGTCCCGCTCAAAAAAGAAATCGAGTGGGGGCCTTATCCCGAATTTATGTTGACCGCGCAAAGCAACGTTCACCCAAGGGCGGCGATCGCGGCGCGAAAATCGCCGGAAACGCGCGACAAATTCCTCGGATTGTACGATCAGTTGCTAGAAGAAGCTAAGAAAGCCGAATGAAAAGACGCGTCGCCTCGTATATGCCTCGTAAAGACTTCACGAGGCGCGCGCGTTAGACAGAGCCTGAAAGAAAATGTCCTCGACAGAAAATCAACCGAAAAAAAAATTAATTGAACCTCGAACGTTAAAAGGTTTCCGCGATTTTCTCCCGGAAGCGTCGATACCTCGCGAACGTTTGATCGAACGCGTTACAAAGGTTTATCGAAATTATGGGTTTTGTCCGATCGACACGCCCGTCCTCGAGTATTTGGAGATACTCCTCGGCAAGGGAAGCGACGAGACGGACAAACAACTCTATCGTTTCAAAGACCCCGGCGGACGCGAAGTCGGCATGCGGTTTGACTTGACGGTGCCCTTCGCGCGTTTTTCGGCGCAACATATCGCCGAAATCGGAACCCCCTTTAAACGTTACCATTTGGCGAAAGTCTGGCGCGGCGAAAACACGCAGGCGGGTCGTTACCGCGAGTTTATGCAGTGCGATTTCGATTCGATCGGCACGACGAGCGTCGTTTCCGATATCGAGACGGCGCTTGTGATCAACGACGTTATGGAACGCGTCGATCTGCGCTCCGAAGATTCCTTCACAAAATTCAAGGTTCATATTAACAGTCGTAAGATTCTCAACGGAACCTTGGAAAAAATCGGGCTGACGGAAAAAGCGACGCCCGTTTTGCGCGCGTTGGACAAACTCGCAAAAATCGGCGCGGACGCGGTCGTCGAAGAAATGAAGCAAACGGCGGGCGCGACTGAAGAGCAAGCGCGCTCGATTTTGAACGTCTCTTCCGCGTCGGGTTCAAACGCGGACGTTCTCGCGCGTCTCGAATCTTTATTGGTCGGTTCCGAATTAGGACAAGTCGGCGTCGCGGAACTGCGCCAAATTCTCGACGCGATTAAAGCGGCGGGGATTCCAGAAGAGCGGTTTGTCGTCGACGTCTCGATCGCGCGCGGACTCGACTATTATACCGGGACGATTTTCGAAACGTTCCTCGACGAATTGCCGCAATTAGGCAGCGTCTGCAGCGGAGGACGTTACGACAATTTGGCGGAGCTTTACACGAAACAGAAGCTACCCGGCGTAGGCGCCTCGCTTGGATTAGATCGACTCTTTGCCGGTCTTGAACAACTTGAAATGATCGAGAAGAAATCGTCGACGGTCGACGTGTTCCTTCCCTTCTTCGACGCGAATTTAACGACGAAATACTTCGAAATCGCAACGAACTTGCGAAAAAAAGGAGTAGGCGTCGAATTGTATCCCGAGCCGAAAAAGTTGGGTCAGCAACTGAAATACGCCGACAGAAAGGGATTCAAATTGGCGCTTGTCGTCGGCTCGGACGAAGTCGCGCGCGGCGTCGCCAATTTAAAAGATTTGCGTTCGGGCGGGCGGAAGGAAGTTTCCCTCGACGCCGACGCCCTTGTCGGTTCTATTCTTGAATCGTTATAGTAGACGATCGATTCGAACGTCGTCCCGCAGTCGCGGCGACGTTCGTTTTCCACGTTTAGCAAGACAATTTGTACGACGCGTTGTTACGCGGAAACGAGGTCGACGCGATGAAATTGACGTTAGCCGAGCCAAGAGGCTTCTGTTCCGGCGTCAACAGGGCGATTAATATTCTTGAAAACGTTGTAGATCGATCGAACGAACCTGTTTACGTTTATCACGAAATTGTGCATAACGCTTGGGTCGTTCATCGTTTTCGACGTCAGGGCGTAGTTTTCGTCGAGTCGTTGGACGACGTTCCAGACGGCGCGACGCTTCTTTTTTCCGCGCACGGAGTTTCGCCTCGAATTCGCGAGGAAGCGGCGGCGCGTAAATTAAAGACGATCGACGCGACTTGTCCGCTGGTGCATCGCATTCACGCGCAGGCGCGAGAGTACGTCGAACAAGGTTTTCACATTGTTTTCATCGGCAAGCGCGGACACGACGAAGTTGTCGGCGCGCTGGGCGAAGCGCCAAACGATTCTACGCTGATTTCGTCGTTAGAAGAGGTCGAGACCTTAAATTTTCCGCGAACGCAAAAGTTAATTTACTTAATGCAGACGACGCTATCCGTCGTTGAAGCGGCGGAAATTGTCGACGCTTTGCGTTTGCGTTTTCCGCAAATTCGAGAACCGCAACACGAAGGCGTCTGTCTAGCGACGCAACAGCGGCAGGAAGTCGTGCAACGACTTGCGCCGCAACACGACGTCGTGTTGGTCGTCGGTAGTTTGAACAGTTCCAATTCGAAACGACTCGCCGAAGTGGCGCGCTCGGTCGGAACGCCCGCGTATTTAATCAACGGCGTCGAAGATATTCCTTGGGATAAGTTGACCCCGGAATCGTCCGTATTGATGACGGCGGGCGCTAGCGCCCCGGAAAGCGTCGTGCAGGCGTGCGCGCAGTTTATTCGCGACGTTTAACGCTTCCCTGCTTTTTTCTTTTTTCACTTACGAACGCTCGGATTCCTAGCGTTCGTTTTTTTTGCAACCGTCCGCAGTAAACCGCCGAATGAAAATTCGGCGGAGCCGTTCGGTTGTCTAAAGACGATCGGTTTTTCGATTCGTTTATTGGATCAAATCAGAGAAATCCGTATAAAGATTCAGTCCAAACCAACGTCGGCTTCCTTCGCCGACGGAACGAACGCCGATTTCTTGCGCTTGATTCGGCTTGACGAGGCTTGTCGGCACGGTCAACTTGAAAACGCCGAAGGCGTCGTTGGGCGCTTCCGCATATTTGACGTCGAACGCCAGCGTCGCGGCGCCGTCTTCGCTTTTCCATTCGACGACGCCCGGCTCAAACGTTTCCACGACGTTAAATTTCAGCAGGTCGACGCCGTTAAAAGCAAGGACGAAGCCGTCGGTTTTCGGAGTCGTGGCAAAACCCGTTCCTCCGGCAAATATGAACGTCGTCGTTTCGGAGTCGGAAGCGTCGACCTTCGCGGTCTTCCAAACAAGGTCGTTTCCAAGTTTGTCTTGACGACAAGTCCAACTGGGAACGGTCGGATTTTTCGAGCGATAAGATTTCCAAGCCCCTGTTTCCGCGTATTTCACGAATCGCGAGAGTCCTAAAACAGTTCCTTCAGGGACGACGGTCGGCGGCAGTAGCGACTTCGAATCCCATTGAACTTTGGCGGGCGCGTCGTTCGACAATTCGTCGACAAATTGCGCCAAGAGCCACGCGTTGACAGGCGCGTCTTTCGCGGCGCTATGGTTCAAGCCGGAAACGATCGTCTTGCCCTTGCCTACGCCAAATTCAAAGAGGATCGCTGCGTCGCGAACTCGAACCAAACTGGATAGAGCGCGCGCAATGACGTCCGGGCGAGGTCGAGGCGTTTCAAGGCTGAATTTTTGCGCGCCGTCGAGCAAAGGCGCCCAAATCGCGCCGCAGAAATTATGGTCGACCACGTCGTCCGTAATCGGGTTCGGATAGACGAACGTGCCGGTGTTGTTTTGCTCTTCGGAATCGCCCGCCTTCCACCACGTTTGTTGGAAACGCACCGGCAAGGCGCTCAGGAACTGTTGCGCGCCGAAATGGATCAATCCGGCGCCCTTCTCGACCGCCGCGACGATTTCAGGAGTCGCCCACGCGACGGCGTAAACGGCGTCGGTCGGATAATCGCCTTCGATTTCCGCGATCGATTTCACGTTGAAATTCTCGGGAAAATAAGCGATCGCCGATTCGTCGGCGTAGATCGTTCGCGTCGACTTCGGCGCAATATCTTTCGGGAAAACATAGGAAGTCCACGAATTGGAATTCGAATACTTTTCATTGTTGTTTTGATTCCGACAATCGAACGCGACGGTCGTCGTCCAACGAACGGGACGCTCGACCGCAGGAACCTCGCCTTTGAACGGATTACACTCGCCAAGTTTGCCCGAGGCAAGGAAGAAATCGCCTTTGGAACCAAATATTTTAGGCAAGCTCTTTTCGTCGCTCGCTTCAATTTTGACGCTCATTTTTCCCGCGACAAAAGAGTCGGAGAAGTTCGAAAGCACGGGAACGAAGGAAAATTCTTCGCCGGAACGATAGGAAAATTCCAGTCCTTTTTGCAACGTTACCACCGCGCTGTTGAAGGGCAGAATATCTTCCGGCTTGAGGGATTTCGGACGGAAGAACAAGTCGAAAATACCGTTGGAAGTCGTCCAGTAGTCTTGAATCAGCCACCAGTGATAACCGGACAAGTCTTCGTTCAGTCTGACGCCCTCGACGTTGTATTTGTGCGCCAAGAGGTAGAGTTGTTCGGAAGCGCGCGCCCAGTCTTCGACTTCGTTCGCAAGACCGAGTTCTTCAAGTTTCGCTTTGCCTTCTTCCATCCAGAACGGCTTATAATTGCTGTTCTTGAAGAGTTCGACTTGATCCTGACGCGAGAAGGTAAGGAAGTTGCCCGCTTCGTGAGAAACGGTCGGACGATCCAATTTGACGGGCGTGTCGAACTTATGGCGATTCAAAACCGGGTTCGACCATTCGTCAAAGAGAATGCTGTAGAAATCTTGAACGTCGGTTCGTCCGCCGCGATTGTTGTAATCGTGGAGCCAGTCTCCGTCGCAGTCGGTGAAATATCGGTCGGGGTCAAGCGAATTGGCGATTTCTTTGAATTCGCGTCCCAAGGGCATAGCGCGCCAGCGTTCCCAGCCGAGCATACAAAGTTCGTTTCCTCCGACCCAAATGAAGATCGAAGGATGGTTGCGAAATTCTTTAACGACGGTCGCCCAGCGTTCTTTAAGCGTGTCGAGCGCGGGCTTAGGATCGGTTCCTTCGGGCACGTTTCGTTTCCACAAATCGCCCTCGCCCGGCAACTGTTGCGGATACCCGACCAACATTTCGGCGTTCGGGAACATTCCTATTTCGTCGCAAGCGTCGTAATATTCGTGCGGGAGAATACAACTGTGATGGCGGCAGTGATTGAATCCGAACGATTTGATCAACTTCAGGCGTTCGCGATACATATTAATATCGGTCGGCATTGAAAATTCGATCGGATAGATGTGGTCGTCGCCGTAACCGCGTAGGAAGAACGGATTGCCGTTGAGCAAGACGCGAACGCCGTCGAATTTGATTTCGCGCGGTCCGTAACGCGTTTGAATCGCGTCTCGTTGAGAATTGCCGTCAAACATGACGGTAACGCGAACGTCGTAAAGATTCGGCTCGTCGGGCGACCACAGTTCCACGTTGTGAAGATTGGCGACGATTTCGATCGTTTGTTCGCCCGAAGAAAGGTCTAGCTTCTCGAAATTCTTAATTTCTTCGACTAGGCGACTGCCCGTCTTGTCGAAAAGTTCGAAGCGCAGTAAGCCGGAAAGTTCGGGCGATTTGTTTTCGTCGACGATCTTCGCTTCGGCGAGACAACGCCTAATATGCGCAAAGTTCTTATAAGGCAAAGCGTTTGGCGAGTATTCGAGTTTCGTTCGCAGGTAAAGCGAATCAAGCCGCGTTTTCGGACGCGATTCAAGATAAACGTGCCCCCAAATTCCGCCCCATTCGATTTCAAGGTAGTCGTTTAACGAGGCGGCGCCAAGAAGCGGATCGACGTCCCAGCGTTGGTCGGAATCGACGCAAATCGCGATATTGGCGACTTCGCCCGGCTTCACGAAGGACGAAACGTTCCATTCGTGCGAACCGACGCAACCGATCGCCTCGTCGCCGATTAATTGTCCGTTGATCCAGACTTTCGCATAACGGGAAACGCCCGTAATTACGAAATACAGCGAATTTTCGGGGTTCCAATCTTGCGGAATCTCGACGGTTCGCTTGTACCACGCCTTTCCGACGGCGTTATGTTTGACCTTGGCGGTCGGCGTTCCGTATCCTTGCGCGTCCCAGATTCCGGGCACGTCGATTTTGCCGGGCTTTTTCGGCGCGTATCCTTCGGGAACTTCAGTCGTCAACGCGTAGGACGCGTCGAACCATTTTTCCGTTTCGCCGACGTTTTGCGAGTCGACGGCAAAATTCCATTCTCCGTCCAAGTCCAGCTTGCCGCGCAAGGGCGCGGTTTCCGTCGCAAGCGCGGTCGCGCAACATACGGACGCCAAGACAAGGAACGCAAACGTTTTCGTTAGTTTCATCGTCTTTTCTTTCATATTTGGAAACGATCGATCAGAACGACGCGCGACGCGACGTTCTTTCAACGATATTATGACAGACAAAAGGCAAGACGTCAAATAAAAACGCCTTAAAAATCCTTGCGCAAAGTCGTTCGTTTTTTAATTTGCCGCTTCCTACGACGCAACCTCCGTTTAACGCCGCGTTAGAAGCTAAATGAAGACGCCCCCCTAATTGACCGCTAAAAAAATAAAGTTAGAATCAAATAAGTTGTTTTTGAAATAAAGTTCAGTTCAAACGCCGACGATAAAACTTTTGTATTCCTATTCGATGGAACAGACGTTCTTTCGAATGGACTCGTCGTAGACGTTGCGCCTGTGTGTATCTGAACTGTGGGGTTTGGCGATTTTTTAAGGATTTGAAATGACAAAGTATTACAAACGTAACGGGGGGGGGGATAATAACGGTTTTACCCTCGTCGAATTGTTGGTCGTTATCGCAATTATCGGTATTTTGATCGGTCTTCTTCTTCCCGCCGTCCAAGCGGCTCGAGAAGCGGCTCGTCGTATGCAATGCACCAACAATTTGAAGCAATGGGGTCTTGCGACGCACAACTATTGCGACATTAACAAGCAAACGTTCCCGATCGGCGCCACGAACGCGGATTCGAACGGGTATGTCGGAATCGACAAGCGTTGCACGTGGTTGCCTCGTATGTACGGATTTATCGAGCAAGCCGCTTTGGCGAGTCAATACGATTTCTCGAAGCACTTCTATGAATATCCGAACAACCGCAACGGCGCGGATCATGATCCGAAGGCCTGCGAAAGCGTCCAATTCGATATGCTTTACTGCCCCAGCGACAAGCCGGGCAACTGCATCGGCGAAACTCAAACGTACGGACGCGCTCGTTGTAATTACGTCGGTTGTCACGGTTATCACGCTTATACGCACGGGGACGGCGTTTCCTCGCAACACACGAAGTATTACACGAAGTTTGACGGCTCGATTTTCGGATTGAGCAAAGTCAATCGAATGTCTTACGTTACCGACGGTCTTTCGAACACGCTGATGTTTAGCGAGCTTTTGCTCGTCGACTCCGTCGTAGACGCCGACAAACGCGGCGACGTTTACAACGACGATCGTATGGGCGCGTTTTTCACGACGTTGCTCACGCCGAACAGTTCTTCGCCCGACGTTATGTACACCGGCACCTGTCCGGATATTGATTCTGCGGCGGGCAATCCCGAAAAACAACGTCCTTGCACGATTACCGACGCCGTGACGGAATTTTACGCGGCGCGTAGTCATCATAGCGGCGGCGTCAACGCGGCGATGGCCGACGGTTCCGTTCGTTTCTTCTCCGACACGATCGCGGAAGACGTATGGAAAGCTCTTGGCTCCACGCACGGCGGCGAAACGGTCGCTAGCAACTGACGCGGACGCGTTAAAGTCGCGCGTCGTAGTTATGGAACGTTGTTTTTACGGCGCGTTTTTTTTGTTTGACGGCAAGTCGTCCACGCGGCGTTTTGCCGTTGTTTTAATTTAAGAAAGCAGTCAAAATGAACTATAGAGTCGTCGTAGCGTCGTTGGCGTTGTGCCTTTCCGTCGTTCTTATTATCGGTTGTCCGTCGGGCAAGCCGAAAACGGTTAAAATTTCCGGCACGGTAACCGTCGCGGGCGAACCCGTCGACGTAGGCGCCGTTATGTTTAAAGAAGAGGGTAAGCCGTCCGAAGGCGCGACGATCAAAAAAGGCGCGTTCGAATGCGAAATTCAGCCCGGTACGAAGAAAGTAATCGTCGAAGGCGTGAAAATCGTCGGACAAATTGAAGCCGATCCGATGATGAGACCCGGCGTTATGACCGATAAGACGGAACCCTATCCCGACGAAGTGTTCCTTGAAGAAAAAACAATCACGGTTTCGAAGAAGGGCGAAACGTTCAATATCGATTATTCTGGCGAAGGTCCCGCAAAATAATCGACCGTCGATAATCGAAGAGAAGAGCGGCGCGTTTGGCGTTTTATGAGAACGAGGAGAACGATGAAACGAATCGACTTTGTAAAGGTTTCGTTGTTTTTTGGTTTCTGTTTGTTCCTTTGCGGGTGCGAAAACGACCTTGACCAACGCGTCGCGATTTCTGGAACAATAAGCGTCGACGGCGAACGACTTGAACGAGGAGTCGTTTCCTTCGTTTCGGTCGACAATCCTAGCATAATCGAAGGCGGCGTCGTTGAGAACGGCGTCTTTGAATGCGAAGTGTTGACGGGCGAGAAGTTGGTTCGTTGCTTCGGCGAAAAAGTCGTTGGAACTTACGCGCCCGATCCGCTTTTTCCCGATAGGGTCGTCGATAAGTTGGAAGAACTTCCCGAAAGCGCTTTTAGTCAAGAAATCAAGATCAACGTCAAAGGCAAAGGCGGTTATTTTGTAATTAAATACGAAGGCGATTTGTCGGCGGACTAGCTTCCGCAGAACCTTCCTTTTCCTCTTTACTTGACGTCGCGTTTTTCGGAACGAGACGTCGTTTTTGTTTCTTGCAAGTGAAAAAAGAAGACGCGCGCCAAATTTCAGCCGTCTTGAAAAAATTTCGCGCCGATATAAGATTAAGGGGGAGGCGTCCTTTTGACGCCGACGTGTTTGCTCGCATAACTTTTAAACGAACGCATAAAGAAGCATAATATGATTCGAGTTTTTAATACGCTGTCGCGAACGAAAGAAGAATTTAAGCCCGTGACGCCGGGCAAAGTCGGCATGTACCTCTGCGGACCGACCGTATACAAGCCGAGTCATATCGGGCATATGGTTGGACCGACTATCTTCGACGCGATTAAGCGTTATTTGACTTATTCCGGTTACGAGACGACTTGGGTCGTCAATATTACCGACGTCGACGACAAATTGATCGCAGAATCGAACGCGCGCGGCGTTCCGATGGCGTCCGTCGCCGCCGAGATGACGGAAGATTATCAGAATAATCTGAAGGCGATGGGCGTCGATTCGATCGATTATTTCCCCAAAGCGACCGACTATATCGGCGAAATTATTCAATTCACCGCCGATCTGATCGACAAAGGCTACGCCTATGCGTCGGAAGGGGACGTCTATTTTGACGTCGCCAAATTCCCGGAATACGGCAAATTGAGCAATCGCACGCTCGAGCAAATGAGTGGCGAAGGAGGCGGAACGGCGGATCGTAAACGCTCCGCGTTCGACTTCGCGCTTTGGAAATCGGCAAAGCCGGGCGAACCTTCGTGGGATTCCCCGTGGGGTAAAGGTCGACCGGGCTGGCATATCGAATGCAGCGTGATGAGCTGTTCGTTACTCGGCGAAACGTTCGATATTCACGGCGGCGGACTCGATCTTCAATTCCCGCATCACGAAAACGAAATCGCGCAAAGCGAAGCGCGCAACGGACGCCAAATGGCGAAATACTGGATGCACAACGGCTTGATGCAAGCGTCCAACGAAGTCGGCAAAGTCGGCGGTCGTAAGACCCGCGAAGCCGATTCCGCAGAAACGCAAGGAAACGCCAAAGAGGGCGATTACGCGTCGCAAGAAGCGGGCAAGATCAGCAAGTCGAAAGGCGCGTCCGCGTTCCGCGATTTGTTGAAGAAGTTCAAGCCGGAAAATATCCGATTTTTCCTTCTCTCGAGTCATTATCGCCGTCCGATCGATTACAGCGAAGCAAGACTCGACGAAGTAGGCAAAGGACTGGAAGGTTTCTATCGTTATTTCAAGCGTTTCGAAAGCGTCGTCGGCGAATCTTTCTACGCGTTGAACGCGCCCAAAACGCGAATCGAAGGCGATAAATTCGAACAAACAAACGCGTTCGGCGGTCGTTTCGAAGAATTTGGCGTTCAAATCAAAGCGTTGCGCGCTAAGTTTTTAGACGCTATGGACGACGACTTTAACACGGGCGGCGCGATCGGCGTTTTCTTCGACTATTTGCGCGCGTTAAATAAGTTCGTTGAAACGGAAAAACTCGAGTCCGCGCCTACCGACGACGCGAAAGAGGCTTTGAAGTCGGCGACGCTCGTCTTTAAAGAATTGGCGTCGACGCTCGGTTTGTTCCGCGCGCCCGTTGAAGAAGAGGAAGCCAAAGACGACTCGCTCGTCGAACCGCTGATGAATCTGCTGATCGGTTTGCGACGCGACGCCAAAAAGAACAAGGATTTCGCAACGGCCGACGCGATTCGTAATCGCCTCAAGGAAATTGGGGTCGCGTTAGAAGATCGACCGGGCGGCGTCTGCGTTTGGTCGCGCGAATAATTCGACTCGTTGAAATTCGACGCGTTGAAATTCGTCCTTACGTCGTCTCGAGGAGATTTTATGACTTCAAAAAAATCAAAGCGCGAAAAGCAAAAGTCGGAAAAACTTTGTTGTTCGCGCGACGCATCCGTCAAGCGGCGTCGTATTAAGAAAGCCGAGTATCTTCTCTATCGGGGCGCGCGTAAGGAGTTCAAGAAGGGCGGTTCCGTTCATGACGTCTTCTTTCATCTTATGATGAAAGACGTCGCGTTTGCGACAAGATTTCTGAACGAATATCTGCCTCGAAAGTTGCGAGACGCCTTAGATTTGAGCGATCCGACAAGACTCAAGATTCTACCGACGGATTATTACGACGCGCGCGTCAAAAAACACGTCGCCGACCTTGTTTTTGTCATACCCTGTAAAAACAAAGACGAATTCGTCGCGTTGACGCTAATTGTGGAACACAAGGCGCAAAGCGGCGCAACGATCGATCATAAGACGATTATTCAAGCGTTGAAATACGCCGTGTTGGAGGTTGAATCGCAATTCAAAAACCTTCAGACCGACGTCGTTTATCAGCCGCTGGTCGTCATAATCTATACCGGCGCGGATTCCAATTTCGAAGCGCCCTCTTGGGAATCGCTTTTTCCGCTTCCCGAAGCGTTGCAAATAGAAGAATTACAAGAAGCGCAAATCAAATTTAAACCGATTTGCGTCAATTTAACGCGTTTGTTTTTACAGAACAAACTGAGCAAACAAGATTTTTTGCGCGTTATGCCGGAAATTATGGCGCGCGCAAGTTTGAAACGAGTATCCGAGGCCTATTCGACGCTTTTTAAGCCGTTGGGGCAAATTCAAGATTGGACGAACGACGAAAAGGATCGTCTAAACGCTTGCGCCAATTACGTCGCCTTGACCGTCGACCAGCCAATGACGAAGGAAGAGTACGATTCACTGACGCAAAGCGTGAACAACGACGGAGTAAAAAGACAAATGAAAACAATTTTTGACTTGGCGGAAGAAAGAGGAAGAAAAGAAGGAAGAAAAGAAGGAAGACGACTCGAAAGGAGAATTGAGAGACGAAGAGGAAAAATTGAAGTAATACAAACGGTCGCTTCCTTGCGTTTTCGAAAGTCTTCCGATAAATTAACGGAATTGCTGACTCAAATTAAAAACGTCAAACTTCTTGATCAAACGAAGTTATACGCCCTTACCGCGTCTTCGTTGAGCGACGTGGAAGATTTTGCGGAAAAAATGACGCAACTTAAATCGCAAACAAGTCGTTCAAGTCAACGCGATTCTTAGTAATCGGACAAGAAATCAGACAAAAACGCATCGTTCCTTAAACGCGTTTAGCCGTTTTTTTCAAACGGTAAAAGACGCGCGCTTAAACGCTAAAGCGAGAATATCAAAATGAGTTGGCAAGGTTTATACGGAGTCGATGAAATTGCGTTGCAATTTGCGCGTGCGAATCGACGCAAGCGTCTTGGAGGCAGTTTTTTATTTGTCGGTCCAAATGGAATCGGCAAACGTTCTTTTGCCTTCGCGCTAGCGAAAACGTTGTTGTGTCGGCGCCAATTTCAGGTTTCGAACGTTACGAACGAACCCGTCTTAAACTCAAACGAGGATTTGACGGAAGGTTTGACAAAGGAAAGTTCCGTCGCGGACGAACTCGCGGCGTTTCAGCCGTGCGGAGAATGCGAATGCTGTCGCCAATTTGAACTGAATCTTGATTCTTCAGAATCGATTATTCCAACTCACCCGGACTTTCATTACGTATGCAAGCCTCCAGAGAGGTCGCTTTTACCCCTCGAGTTACTAGTCGGCTCAAAAGACGAACGCATGCGTTCGGGTCTTTGTTTTGAATTGAACAAAACCGCGTATATGGGCGGAAGAAAAATCGCCGTTATCGACGACGCCGACTACTTCAATCAAGAGAGCGCGAACGCGTTGCTTAAAACGTTGGAAGAACCGCCGGCAAATTCAATTATTATCTTGATCGGTTCCAGCGCGTCCAAACAACTGCCGACCATTCGTTCGCGTTGTCAAATATTTCGTTTTATGCCGTTGACCGAGAACGAGATCGCCGCCGTGTTATTGCGTCAAGGCAAAGTCGGCTCGCAAGAGGAAGCCGATCTTGTCGCGAAACGCGCCGCAGGTTCGCTGATCGGCGCGGAACGCGCGTTGGACGACAAATTCGACCAATTTAAACAAACGTTGATTCAGGCGTTGCGTCGCGAACGGATCGCCGGAGTCGAAACGGCGACTCTGATTTGCGAATACGTCGACGGAGCCGGAAAAGAAGCCGTCTTACGTCGCAGAAGATTGCAAAACGTCCTGACGCGCGCGCTAACGTTCTTTCGCGACGCATACGTCGCAATAGACGCTCTTTCCAAGGGCGACGCGACGTTTTCTAACGACGCCGACGTAGACGATTACGCGCGCCAAACGCGCGCGTCGTGCAAGGCGGACGCCGACCGAGTCTTGTATCGAATCGAACGAACGCTCGACGCGCTGGAGCAAATCGATCGCAACGCCAATCTTCCTTTTATTATCGAAGCGTGGGCGTATGAAATCGCCGAATCGACGCGCGCGTGACTCTGCTGCAAATTATCGCGCGCATTAACAAACAACGGCGCTCGAACGTCGATAAACGTTCAAGCGCCGTCGTCGTTTGTCCGCCTAGAAACAATATTAACTCAAAGATCAGGGAATAAGCGCCGCCGTTCCCACGATAGCGCCCGCCTCAAACAATCCTCCGCGCAACGAAATGGGAATCGGTTCCAGCATACTCGGCGCGCAGTTGCCCGGTCGATAATAGCCCAAGTCGTAAATACATTCGTTAGGAAGATTGACGCCGATATTGTAAGGCAACAAAGGAACTTGAATCAAAAATCTGGCGCGAGAAACGATCGGTTGCAACAACGGGTGGCAATAATGTCCGTATCGCTCCAACTGCACGTCTTCAAAATACAACGGTTTATAACACAATGAAGACGCCTTCCAAGTAAACGTGATCGGAGTCGGCGCCTTGCGCTGAAACGCTTCGTCGGGCAAGGGACAATTCTCCGGAAACGCGCCCGGAGTCGGAATAACTTTGTAGGGCAAGTCTATAATAGAAGGCATATCGTGCGGGTCGGGGCAAGCGTCGTTATAAGGCTTGTCCATCTCGACGCCAAAAAGACTTTGCGACGTCGCAGGCTCGGGAATCGCTTCGGCATATTGCGCGTGACTCACGGCTTTCTTTTGCGCTTCGGACGCATACGTCGCGCCGACGGATCGAATCTTCGAATTAGGCTCGACGTTGGAACGGGTCGGATTGTTCCAAGTCGCGCCTTTGGCGCTCTTAGGCGCCGCGTTCACGCTCGCGCTTAGAGGAACGACGACCGAGGGCTTCGATTCGTCGGCTTCTTCCAACACGCTCATTAACTTGGCGTCGCGAAAATTAGACTTCTCCCCAACTTGCGACGTTCGAGACTGCGCGTAAGTCAAACCGGCGAAAGTCGTAAACGCGAAACAAGACAAGACCAACAAACGCGAAACGGCGAACGCGCGTCCGTATATTCGACAGAAAGTCATAGGGAAAGCCTCCAGCTTCAACGACAAACGTCTTCTCTTCCTTGAAAAGACCGACGACGAACAAACTTCACTCATAACGCGTTCGAATATTGTCGCTAATTCGAACGCTTTTCTCTTCTTCCGAGCCTCGGATTAAGTTCCTTATCGACCCTAAACCAACGGACTTTAGTTAAAACGCATCGATTTTAACAATTATTCCGTTAAAGTTTAGAATTCGACGTCGTTAGACTCTACAGATTAGCGCCGCAAGACGAATAATTCGGAGCCTCTTGCGTGATCGAAATATCGTGCGGGTGATTTTCTCTAACGGCGGCGGGCGAAATTCTCACGAACTTCGCGTTTTTACGCAATTCGTCGATCGTCTTGGCGCCGCAATATCCCATACCCGCGCGAACGCCGCCGACTAGCTGATAAACGTAATTGCTCAAATTTCCCTTGTAGGGCACGCGTCCTTCCACGCCTTCCGGCACCAATTTGCCGATCGCCTTGCCCTTTTGGAAATAACGGTCGCTCGAACCGCGAGCCATCGCGCCCAAAGAGCCCATTCCTCGATACGATTTGAAGTAGCGCCCTTGATAAAGCACCATTTCGCCCGGAGATTCTTCCAATCCGGCAAACAAACCGCCAAGCATAACGACGCTGGCGCCGGCCGCCAACGCTTTCACGACGTCGCCCGAATAACGAACGCCGCCGTCGGCTATAATAGGAACGCCGTATTCTTCCGCGACGCGCGAAGCGCGCCCTACCGCCGTAATTTGAGGCACTCCGACTCCGGAAACGACGCGCGTCGTACAAATCGAACCGGGTCCAATACCGACCTTAACGGCGTCCGCGCCCGCTTCGATCAAAGCGCGCGCGCCTTCGGTGGTGGCGACGTTGCCCGCGATCACGTCGACGCTCCACTGGCGCTTGATTTCTTGGATCGTTTCCATTACGTTGCGCGAATGACCGTGCGCGCTGTCGACGACGATAAAATCGACGCCGACGCCGACAAGTTTTTCCACGCGCTCGAAATCGCGAACGCCTACGGACGCTCCGACGCGCAAACGTCCCTCGTCGTCCTTGCACGAATTCGGATAACGACGCGCCAAATCGACGTCGCGAATCGTAATCATTCCGGTCAATCGCTGATCTTCGTCGACAAGCAACAGTTTTTCGACTTTGTTTTCCTTCAAAATCATATCGGCGGCGTCAAGCGTTAGTCGCCCGCGCGCCATAACGAGAGGATCGGACGTCATAAATTCGCGAACGGGAACGTCAAGATTCGTAACAAAACGCAAGTCGCGCTTCGTTACGATTCCAACGACTCTTTTATCCGAGTCCAGAACAGGAACGCCGCTGATATGATGCGCGTCCATCATAGCGTCGACTTCGCTGGCCAAAACGTTTGGTTCGACGGTAATAGGATTGCGAATGATGCCGTTGGCGGAACGCTTGACTTGCGCGACTTCCTCGGCCTGTTGATCGATCGTTAGATTCTTATGGACGACGCCGACGCCGCCTTCTTGCGCCAGCGCGATCGCCAATTTACTCTCAGTCACGGTGTCCATCGGCGCGCTGATAAGAGGAATATTGAGCGTGATATTCCGCGTCAACCGAGTTCGCACGTCCACTTCCGACGGAACGGCTTCACTGTACTGGGGTTCCAACAGAACGTCGTCAAACGTTACGGCAACTTCTCTTAAGTCGTCTTCGTTAAGCATATTCCCCTCGACTCTTACTCTTGCGGCTCGTCGTCTAGGCGCGCTTAGGGATCGTCTCGACGGAAAACGCGCTCTATGCCTCTCCAACGCCGCGTTTCGATAATTGGCTTGAATCTTATGATTATAGCGTTTTTTGCATTGTTGGCAATTACTTGCTTTAAAAAATCGGTTTTTTTCGACAAAATACCGTCGTCCTTTCCAAATTCGAGAGGCTCATTCGTCGAGTCGTTCTTCTTCTTCCAAAAAGGCGTAAACAAGACGACGCGCTAAGACCGTCAAATAGGTCGACAAAGCGCTTTGAAAGGCAAACTCGCGCAAAAGTTGATAGTCGTTGTATCTAAAAGACCGAAAAATCGCTTCGCAAAGTTCCGTTTCGTCCTCTTCCGACAACGTTCTTCCCTTCTTTCTAGCGACGCGCCTAATCGTATGCAAGGTCAAATCCATAAAACGATCGACGAAATCTTCCCACGCAAATTTACGATGTTCGAGGCATGCGCGCGCCAACGCGTAGTCAAGTTCAAAATAAGAAGAAGTCGAGTTCAAGTTCTAACCTCCGTATCGAACCTATTGTCGCAATCTCAACAAATTTGCGCTAAATTACCAACGGAATTTAAGTCCTAAGGAACCGTAGGCGTCGGCGACGTACTTGTTCCACAAACAATCGCTCTTAGCGGCAAGCACAAGACAAGGAACAGGCGCCCAATCGATCCCCAAGCCGGCTACGGCCCAGTCTCGTCCCATCGAGTTGCCGTAGACGTTGAAGCAAGACGAACAATCCTGCAAACTGGCGTAACACATTTCCGTCTTGCCGTACATTGCGTTCAGAAATTCGTGAATATACGCCGCGCGAACGACAAATCGAAGCTGCATGCTTGCGGGATACAAGTCTAACGCGATTCGTCCCCCTAACTGACCGCGTAAACTATGGTACGTTGATTTTTTCGCAACTAACCCAAAGTTGTTGGCAAAAACGTCGCTTCCTGCGGCAAATTCTTCTCGAAATTTCTCTCGGTAAAGGAAATTGTAATCTAAAGAAGCGTAAGGGGAAAAAACGAACGGCTCGGCGGCAAAATTCGCCCCGCGCTCGAAGCTCGCGCCCGCGTTGTAACCGTCGTATTTCGACGTAAACGCGGCGTTCGAACCAAGAACGCTAGAAACGCGTTCCGTCGCGTACTGATCGTATCCCGCGCGAATCATCGCTATATTGTAGACCGTTTCGTCTCCGTATTGATGATATAGGCCTATGAGATGATCTTTTGTGCTTAACTTTCCAATTCCAGCCGATTTAAGAGCATCTTCGTCCTTATCCTTGAGATCGTTCTTTTGATACCCGTAAAAGACGCCAAATCGACAGTCGCAGGAACCAAAGAGATCGAGTCCGCCTAAAATTCCGGCTTGCGTTCCCTTGTACGCTAAGGCGTCTTTATGCAACTTCGCTTCCAACGAACCGCCAAGCGAAGTCGCCCAAGCCGAATAAATCAACGTGCCCGGATCGCCGTATTCGGCCTCCTGACCGCGCAACGTCGCCAAGATCGACCGTTGCTTCGCACCGTTCCAACCTAAATTATACGAACCGCCGGCGGGAACGTAAGCGCCGCTTCCATATTCGTAACCGCCTTCGCCGTACGTCTCGCCGTTATAGACGCCGCCAGTATAACCGTCGCCGCTCGGGTATCCCATTTGGTAACTTCCCGCGTTCGGATCGTTATAAATCGGAACGACGCCGGGCGCGTAAGAATTCGCGTCGGTATTGTAATAGAGCGGTCCTTGATCAAAAGCGCCGCCCGCCGCGCCGCCGTAGTAGGCGCCGTTGTTCTGTTGCGAAGACGTTCCCGCGACGCTTCCATAATCCATCGGGGCGACGGAGGAACCGCCGGAATAAGCGACGAGTTGCTTGTTGCGCATATGCTCAAAAAGCGTTTGCGTCGTCGTCAAGTTGTTCATATACATAAAGCCGACGGTTGAAGCGTGCAATTCGCCCGTCATCGAACTAAAATCAAATCGACCGCGATTTTCGTCCAATTTGCTCAACAAATCGAACTGCGCTTTAGAATAATTCCCGCCGCTAATCGCCGAATCGATCGAAGCTCCGGCGCTACGTTCGTTCGGCGTTTTTCCGAAATCGCCGAATTTTTCTTCTTCTTTTTGAGCCAATACGATTTTAGAACCGTTTGATTTTTCAGAGTCGAGAACGTAATAACGTCCTAGGAGATTGTCGACGACCTTGATCTTCGACGCGTCGTAATCAACGGTTCCCTGATTAGTCGCCGCAAAAACGGTCATTTCCTGCGCGACGTTCTGCTTATACGGGTCGGAGTCGACGACAAGCGTAACGGCGCCGACTTTCATATGGACGTTAAAATCTTCCGAAACGTAAGACGTATAACCGTTTTCGTCGACGTAAAGATTCACGACGGAACCGTCGTCGGCCGAAAAGACCTGCGTACTCTCGCCGCCGGTCAATTTGATCGTGCCCGCGTATTCGACGTCCAACGTCGTATCGGCGTTTAGCGAAATCGAATTAATGGACAGATTCGAGTCTTGAATAAGCCCGGTTCCCTGCGCGACGCGGAAAGTCCCGGACTGGACGGCTAACGAATCGATTATTACGGGCGTCGTAGCGCTCTCGCTCGCGTTAAAATCGCTCGAGGCTGGCGCCGCGAGCGTTTCTTGCTTTATTCCCGAGGCGTCCGAGACGCGTTCATTCCAATTAACGTACTTGTTGACAAGTATTTGAAGCGTTCCTTCGCCCTTTTTAACGACCGTTCCTCCGAGAGAAGCTCCGTTCTCAACCGTCAACGTTTGCTTAGAGTCGACGTCGACGGTAGTCGCGTCGCCGTTACGATCTCCGACGCTTGTTAAAAGCCCGCCCATTTTGACTTCGTTTTCGAGCGGAGTCTCGTCGTCTTGTAAAACGGCGGATAATTTGAGCGTCGCGCCCGCGTTCAACGAGACTAACGAAAAATCCCCCTCGTTTGTCGTCGAGTATTTGCCAAGAGGATTCGAACCCGTCGACTTAACTTCCAACGTATTGCCGCTCTGAACTTTAAATACGCCGATCCAAGCGGGACTAGAATTTACCAGCGTCCAAGTCTGTTTCGTCGTCGACTTGTCTTGTCCGAAAACGACCGACGGTCTCTTCGCCGACTCGTCCAAATTTTTCGCGGTAAAAGCAACGTTCAAAGTTTGACCGTCGACCAGCGTCAACGCGTATGGACCTTCAAAGACTACCGACGACACGTTCGATTCGATCGAAGACAAATTTGTGTCCTTATCGATCGTCTTAGCGATTTTTGTATCGGCAAACGCGACAAAAGACCGACCCAATCCTTCAAAATCAACAAAAAGAGGCGAAAAAAACGCGGCAAGAGAAACGCCCCAAAGTAGACGTCGCCATAAGCGACTCGCCCCGGCGCGACGTTCGATTTTCACGTACTTGCGATCGTCTGTTCTTGACATAGCGTTTCACTATCCTTGCCGTATAAGTTCCTCGACGCGCTTCCCTACGCGTTAGTCTTGTATCAAGTTCTTTGCTTGACGTCGCTCTTAGCGCCAAATCAAGCGCGGGTATTATTCCAATATTTGTCAAATTCGTAAAGACCTTTTTGGGGCGATCAAGCAAAAAATATCGTCATTTTTGTAAAAATTCATATTTTTCACTAAAGTTCGTCGCCAAATTGACGAACCGAAAAGAAAACCGACTGTTTACCAAATCCCCCATTCTATCAAAAGCAAATATCCATTAAGAAAACGGTTAAAATCATAAAATCGAAGCTGCGTCCCTATTGTAGAAAATAGCAAAATCTGGTACGATTAGAAAAATCGGTATGGAGTCGTTCCAGTAGGCGCATATCGTTACCGCTGGTTAGACTTCGACTGCGTTGCGCGCCAAAGGAAGACTTTCGCGCATAGACAAGAATAAAGGAGATTCGATTATGAATTTGAACGATTCCAAATATAATTTCGCGTTAGTCAAGGAGATGCTCGAAACGGCCGACGTCGTTGCGAAGTTTGATTTCGCGCAGACCAAAGGGATTGCGGAAATGGTTCAGAAGACGGGGCGCGTCTTCTTGACGGGCGAAGGTTCCAGTCGAATCTTTCCGGCCAAAAGTTTCATTTACGGCGTTCTGAAGCGCGGCTTAGCTCTTGCCGTCGCGACTGAAGGAAGTTTCCAAGCCGCAGAGTACGATCTCGCGAATTGGGTCGTCTGCGGCGCTTCGAACAGCGGCGGAACGAAGGAAATCATTTCCTTGATGATGAAATTGCGCGAAGACGGACATAAGCGCCTTGTCGGAGTCACCGCGACGCCCGGCGCGAAGTTGTTTGACGTAACCGACGAAACGGTCTTGCTTTCTTGCGGTAAAGAAAACGCCGTCGCCGCGACGAAAAGCGTCGTCGAACAAGGCTTGGTTTATCGTTCGATCCTTTGCAATTTGATCAATTGCAGTTGCCCGAAACAACAAGCGGAAGCCGGGCGTATGATGAAGGAAATTATGGAAACCGAGTACGACGCCGAACTCATTAAGAAGCTCGCCGACGCGCCGATGCTCTACTTTGCCGGTCGAAACAACGGCGTCGCCGAAGAGTTGACGCTCAAAACCAACGAAATTACGCGTAAAAAGAGCGATTATCTTGAAGGAACCTATCTCCTTCACGGCGTCGAAGAGGTTATGCGCGCGGGCGAAACTTGCGTCTTGATCGATCCGTTCCCGAGCGAATGCCAAAAGATCAAGGAACTCATCGAAGGTCGCGCCGAAGTCAACGTTATTGCGATTTCGTCGGAAGACACGATCTTCCCGACGATCAAACTTCCGAAGCTGGTCGGTTACGAACCGTTCTTCCAGCTCGTCGCCGGTTGGAATTTGCTCGTTCAAACGGGCGTCGCGCTTGGCGTCGACCTCGACCATCCGACTCGCGCAAGAAAAATCGGAAACGCTTTCTGAAATCGTCGCGCATAGTCGCGCGTTAAAGAAGTCGCGCGTTTTGTTCGTCCGTTCGCGTCCCGCGCCTACGTCAATGGGCGTGGGACGATTGTTTGCATACAGAAATTAGACGATCCTAACTACTAGTTAGAATCGTCTAATAATCACGCAACGCCGCTTCGTATAGTAAAGCCCCCCCCTTGCCGTTGGTTTTAGGGGAAGAGCGAATCGGTTTATTTGATAGATAAAAAGGAATCGTCCTATGAGTTCCACCGTTTTTTTTGATCGACGCAATGAGTCGAGTTTAACGTCGTCCGCCAATCCCGGCGATATTTTCCCGAATTGGAAAGGGGAAGAAGAACGCTGGCTATTCCTGTCCCCGCACGACGACGATATTATTTGCGGTTGCGGTTTGACCTTCATCGCCGCGTTGCATTGCGGAATTAAAACATTCGCGGGCGTGGTCACCAACGGCAAAATGGGTTATTGCACGAACGAAGAGCGCGAGACGATCGCCGACGTTCGTCGCGACGAATGCGTCAATTCCTTCACGACGTTGGGACTTCCTAAAGAAAACTTGTATTTCTTAGGTCACGACGACGGCTCCTTGAATCTTCAAGCGGGTCGTCGTTTCGCAACCGGCGCCGTCGGCGAAGGTCCGGCGATCGCAGGCGGCGCGGGCGTGACCAATTCGCTCGTCTGGCTCCTGCGCCAAACGCGTCCGAATCGTCTGTTCGTTCCGACGATCACCGACCTGCACCCGGATCACAAATTTACTAATTCCGAAGCGATGATGAGCATCTTCCACGCGCAAGGAAGTATTTGGCCCGAACTTGGCGATCCGATCCCTGATATTCCCGCAATCTACGAATACGCGACCTACAGTAATTTCATTACGCCGCCGACTCTCCGCATTCGCGTTTCCGAAGACCTCTTCGAACGCAAGATCAACGGCATTTTGCAATACAAGAGTCAAAAGCAAATCGATTTGACGATCAAAATACAACGTGAAAACGGCACGGAAGAGTTCATTCGCGAGGCCGAATTCGACATTTTCGTCCCGCAACGTTGCAAGGAACTTTTCGCGGCGGCGGAAGGGAAATAAACGCGCGGTTCGGCTTGTCGGTCGTCTTGATCGACAAGCCGTTTTTTTTAAAACGATTTTTATTTTCACAAAGGCGAAGCAATGGAATTAAATAAAAAAGTCTGTTACCTCGGCGACGACGACGTTTCGCGCGCGGCCGCGTATCTTTGCGGCGTTATGACCCGGTATAATATCGATTTCGACCGAATCGATTCCCCGAACAAACCCGGCGCCGATTTTCAGAAGCAAGCGTATTCGCTCTACGTCGTTAGCGATTACGAGTCCGCTCAGTTTAATCCGGGCGACCTGGACCATATTTGCGTGCGAGTACGCGAAGACGGCGCGGGGCTCTTAATGTTGGGCGGTTGGGAAAGCTACTATGGCAGGGCGTATCCGAAGAAAAAATCGTCCTATGACAAATCGCCTTTGGCGGATATTCTGCCCGTCGCAATGGCGTCGGAAGACGATCGACGCAACTACTCTTCCCCGGTTTTGCTTCGACCGACGACAAATCACGAAATTCTTGAAGGTCTGCCGTGGGAAACCGCGCCGGGAGTCGGAGGGTTCAATCAGTTTGACGCCAAGAAGGGCGCGACGGTTCTTTTAGAAGGATACCGAACGCAAATTTCGTGGCGCAATCTAATCGCCGCGCCAAACCAACCGCTCGACAACGACGACGCGCAATTTGCGTTGTTGGAAAAATATCCGTTCCTAGTCGTCGACGAGGTAGGCAAAGGACGCGTCGCCGCCTTCGCTTCAGACGTCGCGCCCCACTGGATCGGAGGTATGGTCGACTGGGGAACGCAACGGATTCGTGTCGATATGCCGAAATTTGGAGAAGACGTCTTTATTGAGGTCGGCGCCTGGTACGCAAAATTCTTTGCGCAAATTCTAAAATGGACGGGGCGCTTCTAACGTTCCTAGCCTCGCGACGAATAAAAACGGTAAGCGTTCACGGAAAAACGACGATTAAGAACCGCCGCGCGACGGCTAGCGCCGTCGGTTCGAACGCAAACCTTGGTTCGCGTATTGCGTGAACGATTACTAAAAACGTTTCCATTGACGCAATAGTATTCGAAAGTAAGCGTTTACGGAATATTCCGACCAAGGTTCGAGTTGGATCGCGTCGTTTTTCCGCGAACGATTACAAACCGCTAAAGAAAACGCGCGGCGAAGAAAATCCTTCGTCGCGCGTTTTTTAACGACTTAACGTCTGTCTTGTTTGAAGACGGAACGCGAAAACAAGCGCTTAGAGGCTGTATTCGGGTCGATTAAGATTCGGAACCGCGTCGGCTTGCGCTTCTTTAATCGCGGCGTTGATCGTATCGTTCGGCGTGTCGGGCTCGGCGTGATTCTTGACAAGTTCGGCGGCGTATTCGGCTTCCGGCGTATCGTCGGAATCGTAATCGAACCACGAGTCTTTGAAGGCGACCGTCTTGTTCAAGGACGCGGAAATATTGGTGACGAGCGCGATGATCGCGTCCCAAATCGCGACTTCGCCGCGACAACGCGCCATCAAGAGCGGCTTGGCTCCCGCCGCGTCGCCAAAGGCTTTGGCTCCGTAAACGGCGGTCAACTGTCCCATAATTTCGTCGTCGGCTTTCGTCGGGTCGGCGTCCGGGTTCTTACGAATACAGTACGCCCAGTGTTCGATTTCTTCGCAATATCCGCGGCTAACGTCGGTCGCGTAGACGCCTTGATAGCCGATCGCGGAAGAAAGTTGATCGCCTTCGTCGGAAATAACGACGTCAAGATTCCCCTTCGAGCCCGCGACGCGCGTCTTGTCGTTGACGGCGGAGGTGCGATAGAGGTAGGCTTCCTTTTCCGTGTCGATTTGAATCGTGCCCTTGGTGCCGAAGACGACTTCGCCGTATCCGCCGAATCCGTTGCCGTTGATCGTGGCGTAAGCGACGGTAATTTTACGTTGCTTGCCAAGCTCGTCGTTCGGATCGTAATTCGGCGCGGGATATTCGTACAACGCCGAAACGTGGTCGTCGACGTCGCGGTCGAGCGAATTGAAGAGCGAACGCGCGCCGGTGGCGGAAACCGTCAACGGATGTTGTTTTTTACCGCCGTGAACGGCCGCGACAAAGATGTTCGCCGCGTCGAGCTGGTGGCTTCCAAGTTCCGCCATCAGACCGCCGCCGGTGCGATCCCACAAGCGCCAACGAATCAATTCTTCGATCGCCGGACGATCATAGGTTTCTTCGCCTTCTTTACGAACCGTCGCTTGATAGCCGTAATCTTCGGCTTTTCCGTACTTGACGCCTTGATACTCGCCGCCTTTGATCAAAATGAAGTCGGAAAGTTGCGCGCGTTTCTGGTCGATTTTCTTCTGCAAGGCTTCCAAATCGCGTTGGAGAACGACCTTTTCTTTTTGCATACGCTTGGCTTCGTCGACAAAACGGGGCGTTCGTTCTTCGTCGGGCATCGCGGCGATCGCGTCGACCTTCTGCTGATTGCGTTCAATATCCGCCTTCATACGTTCGACTTCGTCGTTCCATTCTTTCCATTCGCGCATCAATTCGCCTTTTTTGACGTCGACCGCTTTGGAACCTTCGGGCAGAGGCATTTGCCAGCTGTCGGAACCGGGCATATTGCCGCGGTGCCATTGCGCGCGAATATAGTGCAAATCGCCGATAGCGCTCGAATTGATAAGACTCACGGCGTGATCGTAAAGAATGTTGTAATGGCGTTGATGACCGATCGCCAAGTGCTTATGGCATTCGTGCGAAACACGGATCATCTCCTTGCATTTCGCGACGGAGTGCCCCATCAATTTTTCGGTCAAGACGTGGCAACCGGCGCGCATCGCGAGAATCGCGGCGGGCGCGTGAAGATGCAACGGCAATCCGATAATAACGCCTTC
The DNA here is from genome assembly GCA_045599865.1 of Thermoguttaceae bacterium. Lineage (GTDB taxonomy): Bacteria > Planctomycetota > Planctomycetia > Pirellulales > Thermoguttaceae > RUG369. The sequence goes on along the minus strand of JAZRWW010000344.1, from coordinate 6,281 downwards.
GATTCCAAGTTTTTCAGCGTCTTTGAGCAAGTCGCGATAATCTTGGTAAACGCTGACGTATTGACGCGCCTCGGCTTCCGTCTTCCACCCGTATTTTTTCATCAAGCCGGGTCGAACAGCAGCCGCAGTCGAACTGTAGCAATCGCCGTGGAAAGCGCGGTATTGATTGTAAGGTCTAATATCGGCGATCGCGACGACTTGAATATATCTCGGGTTAATGCCGCCGATCAAGACGCTGCCTTCGTCGCCCGTGCCGAGAACGGCGATGCGAACCGGCTTGTCGACGACGCCGTATTTGAAGTAATAGGAGCCGATCCCTTTGCCGGACGCAAGATCGGCGCGCGCGGACTGCTTGAGAAATTCGCGACGCGTTAGCGCGCTGCCGATCGCCGCAAGGAAGTTTTCCTTGCCGATCGCTTTTTGTTCGCTCGTTAAATTCATTTTTCCAACCTAATATTATTGTCCGCGCTCGACGCGTGCGACGATACGCGGGATTATTTCTTTGATATGCGCCAAACGGTCGGCAAAACTCGCTTTTAGAATTTTGCCGACAAACGAAAACGACTAAGACAACTTGTACTCGTCGCGATCGACGGTCGGAACGCCTCGTTCGACGCCAAGGTCGTTTTCGGGCGTTTCGTCGTTGTCCGGATCGAACCAAGACTCCTTGAAGGAGACGCTTTCGCCTTTGTCGGCGGCAATGTTCGTAACGAGCGCGATAACGGCGTCGCCGAGCGCGATACGAGGATTGCAACGAGGTTGAATATCGGGATCGGCGCATTTCGGGTTCTCTTGCGCGCACCAAGCCCAGTGTTCGATTTCCTCTTTATAACCGCGGCTGACGGCGGGTCCGCCCGCGCCTGCGGCGGCGACCGCTTTTTGAGCGGGCGCGCTCGCTTGCGTGTCTAACGCGGCGGAGCCGGCCGCTTTCTTTTCGACCTTGCTAGTCGAGGGACCGCGCAGGAGTTGGGATTCTTGCTCGCGTTCAAGAATGATCGTGCCTTTGGTTCCGAAGACGATTTCGCCGTATCCGCCGAATCCGTTGCCGTTGATCGTCGAATATTGAACGGTGATCGTTCGTCGACGTCCGGCGGGCGTTTTCGGATCGTAAGTCGGCGCCGGGAACTCGACCAGCGTCGTGATATGGTCTTGAACTTCGCGATCGAGCGCGAACAAATTGCGGTTCGCGGAAACGTGAACGCGCAACGGATGGACTTTGCCGTTGTCGGGCAACTTGCTCGCGTCTTCTCCGCGCAACGTGGCGGCGCGACGATTCGACGCGGCAAGGAAGATCGACGCGGCGTCGAGCTGGTGGCTTCCCAATTCGACCATTAAACCGCCGCCCGTGCGCTTCCAAAGACGCCAACGAATCAACTCTTCCGTACTCGGACGCGTGTATTTGTTCGCGCCTTCCCCGACCGTCATATCCTGATAGCCGTATTCGGCGGGCGAATGAAGCTGGAGCCCCTTGTATTTCGCGTCTTCCGCGAGCATCAACGCGTCGGCAAGTTGCGCTTTCTTTTGTTCGACTTTGAGACGCCACGTCTCGATTTCGACGCCGCGCGCGTTGTTAAGTTCTTCGGTCCAAGCGTCGAGTTCTTCCTTCAACTTACCCGCTTGAGGGTCGGCGTCTTTGAATTCAAAAGGCATCGGCATTTGCCAGCTGTCGGCGCCCGGCGAATTGCCGCGGTGCCATTGCGCGCGAATGTAGTGAATATCGCCGAGCAAGCCGCGTTCGATTTGATCCGTCGCTTCGTGATACAACGAATTATAGTGACGTTGATGTCCGATCGCGAGATGTTTGCGGAACATTTTCGCCGCGCGAGCCATTTCTTTACATTCGATAATCGAGTGCCCCATCAGCTTTTCGCACAGGACGTGAAGCCCTTTGCTCATCGCTTGAATCGAAGCGCGCGCGTGCAAATGTAGCGGCAACCCGATAATGACGCCTTGAATTCCGAGTTTTTCGGCGTCTTTGAGCAAGTCGCGATAATCGCCGTAGACGGCGACGTGCTTGCGCGCTTCGTCTTCGGTTTTCCAGCCGTATTTTTCCATAAGACCGGGACGAGCCGCGAACGCGACGTCCCCGTAATGGTCGCCGTGGAAAGCGCGGTACTGGTTGTAAGGTCGAATGTCGGCGATCGCGACGATTTCGATAAATTCAGGATTACAAGCACCAAGAAGAACGCTTCCTTCGTCGCCGACGCCCATTACGGCGACGCGCATTCTAGACCTATGCGATTTGGAATATCCGTAGTAAAACGCGCCGACTCCGACGGCTGGAACGCCCGCCGCGAGCGCGCCCGCCATAAGAAAATTACGACGCGAGCAACCGCAGTCGGTCGGTTTTCCATCTTTCTTTGAGTTCATCGTTCAATATCCTGTCTGTCAAAACGCCGGAAAAATCAGCAAGAGGTCGAACTTCTCGCGCGTCGACGCGCGACAGGAGGCGTTCGAGATTAGCTAATTTTAACGTTCCGGGTTGTTTTTCTTTCGCTTGACCGTTAGGACGCCGCCAAAAATCCCAGCGTCGCGTTATCGGTCTTTTTCGACCGCAATATCCGCGCGCGTTATCGGCTTTTTCTTTTTGCCGACTATTTTAAATTTTTCTAATGCGACGGCGGCGTCGTTTCCGACGATTCAAACGCGTTGTTTTCCGATTAGTTTTGTCGCCAAGCGACTTTTTTCATCTTGACGCGCCTAAATCGCGGCGCGTCTTACTTCAATCAGTTGCAAGCCTCGGCGCGCATAGAGCAAGGAACCAAACGATCTTTGATTCCGAACCACGCGTAAGCGTATTGTCCGCAGAAGTTCCAGACAAACCAATCGAGTCCGCCCCAGCGTCCGGACGGCAACGCCGCGAGCAGAAGCAGGATAAAGAATTCGATCGTGTCTTTGTTGAATACCATCGAGTGTCCGATCATATCGGAAGGATAAGGATAGCAGGTCGGCCAAGGGAATTGCGAAAGAACGACGTTGAACAGGAAGCAAGCGCCGCCGAGCGCCGCCAAGCGCGTGCAGAACCCAAGCATCAAGCACAGACCGATCGCCGCGAGACCAAGCGTAACCGCCAAGTCGAGCATTCCCATCGTCGAAGGTTGCGCGAATCGATTAATAAAGGGCAGTTTCGCGACGCAACGCATCAGACAGTTTTTATCGGAACCGTAGGTAATCTTCGAGAGTTCGCCCGCTTGTTTTTGGCTCGGCTTCAAGACGTTCCAAAGGTCGAGTTGCATATTTTCGCCCATCTTGACGGGCTCGGACGCGAATTTTTCGCCCTCGTTACGATACTTCATTTGCGCGTCCCAATCGCGAATGCGTTGATATTCCGCATCGTTCTTCGTCGCCGCAAGCGTCTTTTCGAAGCGCGCCTTACTCGCGACGAAACCGCGAATGTCTTCGCGATTTTCAAGAACGTATTCGCGCAACGAGAGAACGTATTGATCGAAAATCGCTTTCGCTTCGTTAAGTTGCTCTTCGTTTTCAGGCGCGTTCAAGCCGTACTTGTCTCGATATTTCGCAAAATAGGCGAACCATTCTTTTTCGATAACCGGGAAGGTCCAGCCGACGCGCTTCGTTTCTCCTTTAACGACTTCGCCGTCTTCCAACTTCACTTTGAAAGCCTCCGCCATTTGAAGACGTTCTTCGCCTCCAAGGTCGGGAAGGAACATATAGTAAAAGTCTTTAGTCGGACCTTTAGCCATGCCTAAGAACCCCTTCGACGAAAAGCCGTTGTCGGGATTCATCTTCCATATGCCTTCGTAAAGAAAATGACAGCCGACGCCGAGTCGCAAAATCACGACCAAGGCGATTACGACCGCCGCGTAGCAGCTACAAGTTTTTGTCTTACCCAAGAGACGCCTCCTCTCGACCGTTTTGGGCGGCGCAAACCGTAGCGCCGGTTATTGTCGGTCTGCTTATATAGTTAATTGCTTGTAATCGTCTAACGGCGACGAGTCGCGGTAATAGGGCGAGCGCGACTCGAGCGGCGCGCTTACGACGTCTCGCAAGCAAGGCGCGGCGCGCGCGGTTTAACTCATATTTGCTCGGTAAAATTTATCTCTCCTACCTAGCTAAACAATCCTCTTCATTTTAGCGCTATTGTGCAAAAAAAGAAACAAGATTTTTCGAATTTTATACGAAAATCCAAGTTTATCCTTTTTGCTTAACGCAAAAAGCTCGTCCAAATATTATAGTTTGCACAATCTATACAAACTGTAAAGTAGGGGCTTTGATAAAATTTATACGTTTTAAGAGCGTAAGAATCAACAAAAGACGAAGAATCAGCCTTGCGCGAGACTTGGCGCGGCGCTTGAAAGAGCGGGAAAAACAACTAAAATAAGCGCAAAAGTTCGCGCGAGTAAATCCCGGTGAACGCCTCGCGCGAAGTAAACAAGATCGACTAATCCTACTTACGAGGGCTGGATCGTTATGTTATCGACCGACGAAATTCTTTCGACTATTCGTATGTTGCACGCCGAGCATTTGGACGTGCGCGCCGTGACGATGGCGTTAAATTTGAACGACTGCGCGTCTCCAACGGTCGATCAGATGTGCAAAAAAGCGTATCATAAGATCGTCTCGCGCGCCAATCGTCTCGTCGACGTCTGCGACGAAATCAGTTGCAAATACGGCATTCCGATTACGAACAAGCGTATTGCAATTTCTCCGGCGGCGGTTCTCCTTGCGGGGCATGGTCGACAAGCGGCGGTTCAACTCGCCAAAGCGCTAGACGAAGCGGCGGAACGTTGCCGCGTCGATTTCGTCGGCGGGTTCTCCGCGCTCGTGCAAAAGGGCGTCGCGGACGGCGCTCGAGTGTTGATCGAATCCTTGCCCGAAGTTCTTACGTCGACAAAACGCGTCTGCTCGTCGATCAACGCCGCCTCGCGCAAGGCGGGCGTCAATATGGAAGCGCTTCACACGTTGGGGCATACGATCCTAGACATTGCGAACGCCGACGCCGAAAACAACGGATTTGCCGCCGCTAAATTGGTCGTCTTTTCGAACATACCCGAAGACAACCCGTTTATGGCGGGCGCGTATATGGGCGCGGGCGAGCCGGAAGCCGCGATCAATATCGGCGTCTCGGGACCGGGCGTCGTCGACAGCGCGTTGCGACGTCGTATCGATTCCGCCGAAAAATCGGGTAAAAAACTGACGCTTTCGGATCTTTCCGAGGAAATTAAGACGGCAAGTTTTCGCGTTACGCGCATCGGCGAGCTAATCGGACGCGAAGTCGCCGAGACGCTGAACACGCAATTTGGCGTCGTCGACCTCTCCTTGGCGCCGACTCCGACGATCGGAGACAGCATCGGCGAAATTCTCAAGACGCTGGGAATAGCGAACGTCGGCGCGCCCGGATCGACCGCCGCGATCGCTATGTTAAACGACGCCGTAAAGAAGGGCGGACTCTTCGCCTCGAGTTCCGTCGGAGGATTAAGCGGCGCGTTTATACCCGTCTCGGAAGACTCGACCTTAGCCGACGCCGCCGCGCAAGGGCATCTGTCCATTGAAAAACTTGAAGCGATGACCGCCGTCTGTTCCGTGGGGCTTGATATGATCCTAATCCCCGGCGACACGCCCGCCGCGACCGTCTCCGCGATTATGGCCGACGAACTTGCGATCGGCGTCATTAACAACAAGACGACCGCGACTCGTCTTGTGCCTTGCCCCGGAAAAAAAGCGGGCGACGTCGTTGAATTTGGAGGGCTCTTCGGTTCTTCCCCGATTATGGAAGTGCGCAACGTCGGAGCGAGCGAAAAGTTCGTTCACTTTGGCGGACGCATACCCGCCCCGTTGCAATCGTTGGGGAACTGATTGCGCCTTCCGATGCAATAACCCAATAAAGGGAACGCGGCGAATTCAAAAAAACGTCGAAGCGGAATCCCCGCGTCGTAAGACGCGAGCGCGATCAGTAAGCCGCCGTATATAATGCGGCGGCTTATCTTAAACGGATTTCCCAAAGGAACGCGCCGGGTCTTGCGAAGGAGGTTTTAAAACGCTATAATAAGAGCGTTCGAACCGAAAAACTCGAACGTTAAGGGGAATAGTATGACGTCGGAAAACGATTTAAATTCAAAAGACGCGAATAAGCCCAAAGAAAACGCGCCGTCGGTCGACGATGGACTTGGCGCCGACCAATATTATTACGATATCGTTTCCAACGAAACGTCGGCGCGTATCCTTCTTTCAATGTTTCTCGACCCGCGAATACTTGCGGAGATCGATTTGTCGACGTTGCAAATAGCGTCGACGCGCGACGTCGAACCGAACGGCGCCGA
>JAZRWW010000343.1:0-2355 GCA_045599865.1 Thermoguttaceae bacterium | reverse complement strand
CAGTTGCGACGCTTGTTCCGTTTTCGTTCGTCCAGCCGCCGGTCAACTTACAAGGTCTGACGTCGTAAAATCGAGACGACGGCGCGGCGTTCTTCGTTGGCGTCGGCGTTTCGCTCTTGCTTAACTTGTCGTCGGCATATTCAAGCCAGCGTTTGGATACAAGCATCCCGTCGTCTGTCATACGTTTCCCCTTCGTTGAGGTCTCAATCTCCGTACATTGCAAAGACGTCCTCTTCCGTCTGTTCTCTTTCTTTCGCCGTTGGATCGTCGAAAAGCAGAAATTCCTTGAGGGGCTTTGACTCGATCGATAAATACTGATTCGAACGCGCCTCGAGAAAATCTTGTCGGCGCCAGTCGAGAGGTCCGAATAATTCGAACGCCTCTTGCCACATCGCGCGCTCCCATTCCGGGAGCGCTAGAATCTCTTGAATCGATTTCTTCAGCGTCCACGCAAGACGAAAAAGGAAGCAAAACTCGGGATCGTCGACTAGTTTTTTTTAGTCGTTTCGATCTCTTGCGTCGATTCAAGCGCGGCGTTGAAAATGCGACGCAACGGAAGAAACGCCGCTTTTCGGATCGCGGCGCGGTCTTCGTCTTGCAATAGCGGCTTGTCGGCTTCGTCGACAAGAAGGAACTTCGCGGCGTCGAAAGCGGCGCCCCAGCGTTCTTCGGTTGTTTTCGATTCGTTTACGAACGTATAATAGAGGTCGTAAAAACGGATCGTTTCGAAAGAATCGAGAGGGCGAATAAACGCCTTAATCTCCTCGTTCCATTCCGAAACGTCGACGGGCTTTTTCTCTTGCGTCAATTTTTTAACGATCATTGTCTAGCCTCCATTTATCCAACATTAGTAGTAGCCGCTAATGCCACCGTATTGCTTGCCGTCGTTAGGGTCGCGGTATACGCGCACGTCGTTTTCCCTCGTTTGGCGCGTCCAGACGGTTTGAACGTCAGCGAGGCTTTCGTGATTTCGTGGGCGCCAGCGTTCCTTCCGGCTTCTTGCGTCAAATACGCCGCCGTTGAATAGATGACGTCGTATAATTTCGTCCCCGTCGATTCCGACTTGTAACGACCGATAACAAGAAGCCCAAGCAAAGGATCGTCGACTCCTGTGATCGCTTCCAGCGTCGGCGTGATCGCTTCAAGGTCGGCGCTTTGTTCCGTTTCGAACGAAACGTCGCCTTCTGTCACCGTCGTCGACCGCGTCTTGGTCGAAAGCGACAAGTCGGTAATACTTTTGACTTCTTCCGTTCCTAGCGCCGTGCCGCCGTCGTTAAAATTGGTGATGTTGATATCGAGCGGGATCAGATTGCCCGTTCCCCATTTCAACGCCGCGTATCGTTCGTCGACAAGATCGGCTTGCGCGCTACCCGTTGTTGACTGTGGAAGGAACGCGACGAGCATTTTAAATGCGTTGAGTATCGCCATATTGTCTCCTAATCTTCCTTTAGCTTTTCAAAAACTGTGAACTGTATAACCGAATAAAAACTTTCGCCGACGGCTTTTCCGCGTTCGTCGGGGTAAACTCTTGAAACGTCGAAAGAAAAATCGTCGATTTCTTCAGCATCGACTAGCTTTTGACAAATATTAGCAACATACGAACGAAACGCCGCCGCCGCTTGGCTAGCTTGCCGCCGCGTCCGCGACCTTGTCGCGATCTCTAATTTTACGGCGTTTCGATATTTGCCGGAGATATAGTACGTCGGGACGACGTCCAGTTCCATAATTTCTACGGTCGGCGTTCCCGTCCAAACGCGCGACGGGTTAGTCTGATCATAGACGGCTCCGGGGTAGAACGTCGCGCCGTCGATTTCGGCGCCGTTTTCGCCGATTCCCTCGCGGATTTTTCCAGCAAAAAACGCGCAATAGTCGTCGATCATTACCCCACCTCCACTCCGGCTGCGATTACGATAGGCGCGCCGGCTTTCGGAAAAATCGTATAAACGCACCAATAAACGCCGCTCGTTTCGAACGGATTAGACGCGCGCGTGTCGAGAGTATGAGACAAATTATAATCAAGTTCGTTTTCCTCAACCGTCGACTTCTCAATCAATATTTCGGGCGATATGTTTAGGTTAGAAAAACCAGCGCAAGGCGCCGACTTCTCCTTTTTGAACTCGTAAGGCGTCAACGTATTGCCGGATTTATAAACCGTCAAGGAAACAGGAAAAGGAACGGTCGCCGCGTCCGAAAATTCCGCGTTTAATTCCGCTTGCGTCGCGAGGTCGGTCTCCTTGTCAAACCACGTTTCGTCGGCTTTGATCGCCGCGCGAATAGTCGGCGTTTGTCCCGAAAATATTTTCGTCAGTTTAGCCATTTGCGCCTCATTCATACTGCGGGGCTATTACGACGATA
>JAZRWW010000342.1:0-2652 GCA_045599865.1 Thermoguttaceae bacterium | reverse complement strand
TTTGCTAGACTTTCGACAAAACAAGTTCATTAAGCGTCCCAAGGTTTTCAAGTAAAAACGCTTGATTCAAGCGCCAAAGATCGTTGCTTTCGTAACAAAAACGTCTCGTGTCGAACCCATCCGCCTGCAATGCAGGCGGCTTTCGCGCGTTTTTCGCTTGCGCGAAAAACGAATCCTTACGCGTCGCTTTCTTCCTGTCCAACCGCCGTTTTTTTGGGAATACTTTCCGTGAACGCTTACGTTTCTTTTTCGTTGTTTTTTTTAAAATCATCGTTTTTTTTAGCGCCGATCCGCCCGTCTAAAGACGGACGGCTTATCGCGCGATTCTCACGCGACGTTTATTCTGAAAATAACGCGACGACAAGAGGCTTTGTATTACTTCCCGCGAATGATCGCCTTTTTTCAAAATTTCTCTTTTTTTTCTAGTCGGACGTTGAATTTACGCGCCGTTTCTGTTATCATTACGGCAACAGGGAGTATTCGTCGCGCGTCGACGAATAAAAAGCGTCTTATCCGTCAAAAGGAACCGAAATATGTCGCGTTGCATTAGAGCTTTGTTTGAATCGTCGTCAATTCGTCGTCGTTCCTCCAACGAGTCCGTCGAGTCGCAAAAGTCGAGACGAGCGCGACTAAAAAACGCGCCAAAGTCGCATAGGTCGAGTTTGGAACCGTTGGAAGACCGCGCCTTGCTCGCCGTTTCCGTCGCCGAATACGAAGCGATTCGCGAAGCGTATCCTTCGCTGAATCTCCCGGAAGCCGTCGAAGCGCAAAACGTCGTCGAAATCGACGCGGCGGATGTTTCGATCGAAACTCTCAAAGCCGCGATCGCCGACGCTGAAACGACTAAGACCGACGATTTGATTCTTATTCGAACGACCGACGAATTCAATAAAATTACGTTCGCTTCCGCGTCCGACGAAATTACGATTAATTTTGATTCGTCGAAATACGGCGCGTTAAATATCGTCGCGTTTGGAACGAAGACGCTGACGATCGACGCCGCCCAACAGGCGCGCGTTTTGAACGTCGTCAAAGGAACTGTAAAAATCGCGAATCTAACGATAACCGGCGGACTCGATTCGGCGGAAGGCGCAGGAATCAAAACGACCGGCGCGCTAACCGTCGTCAATTCGACGATCGATTCGAGCGTTCAAATTAACGCTAATACGACGTTTGACGGTGTAACGTTAAACGCGAACGGGGTAATTCAATCGGGCAAGTCTTTGACGATGTTAAACGGTTTGACGTTAAACGCTGATTTGAGTTTGCGCGCGGTGAATTATAGTTCAGGTTCTTATACGCCAACGGGCGCGAATGCTTCCCAAACGACGCGCGTAATCTTTCAGGGCAGTCAAACGCTTTCCGGGAACGGAACTTTGACGTTAAGTTCAGGCGTTAGTACGTCTTATTCTTACAATACGTCTTATTTGAAGGTCGAGGGTACGGAAGAAACTCCCGCTTTGTTGACGGTATCGGATACGATCACGATTCGCGACGGCGGAGCGAAAGGCGAAGGCTATATTGCCGCTTCGAACGGTTCGTTTGCTTACGGGGGCGAGATCAAGTTGTCTTCCAACAGCGTTTGGAGAATTTCTGCTCCGTTGTCGCATACGAACGACGTTTATTCTTTTAACGCAAGCGGCGGCGCGATTTATCTTACGGCTCCGTTCGAGAATACGAATAAAACGTTGACGCTTGATTTGCAATCGACGTCGCTTTATTTTAATTCGTCAATAACAGGCGGTAAGATCGAACCGGTCGACGGTTTGACGGGTACGGTTTATTTTAATGGAATTGTCTTGACGGACGTTGAAGTTGCGACTAATTACGTAATTTGTAACAACAGTACTTTCGACGGCGTAACGCTAAACGGCGACGGGGTTGTTCAATCCGGCAAAGCGTTGACAGTATTAAACGGTTTGACGTTAAACGCTGATTTGAGTTTGCAAGCGGTAAACACTAGTTCAAGTTCTTATACTCCGACGGGCGCGAATGCTTCCCAAACGACTCGCGTAATCTTTCAGGGCAGTCAAACGCTTTCCGGGAACGGAACTTTGACGTTAAGTTCAGGCGTTAGTACGTCTTATTCTTACAATACGTCTTATTTGAAGGTCGAGGGTACGGAGGAAACGCCCGCGTTGTTGACGGTAGCGGAAACGATCACGATACGCGACGGCGGGGCGAAAGGCGAGGGCTATATTGCCGCTTCGAACGGCGAAATAGCGTTTGGCGGGATTTTTTCAGACGCGTCAAACGCTAGTATATACGTTTCTGCGCCTTTGTTGCAAACAGGTAAAACGGCGACGTTTAATTTAAGCAAAAACAGTAATTTTTGTCTTTATAGCAAGGTTACCGGCGGCAAATTTCAAAACAGCGCGACCAACGAAGGCGCGATATATTTGGGCGGCGCGCAACTGATTAACGCCGACGTTTCGGCGCTTTATTCGATATACGGCGCGCCGACGTTCGACGGAGTAACGTTAAACGCGAACGGGGTGATTGAATCGGGCAAGTCTTTGACGGTGTTAAACGGTTTGACGTTAAACGCTGATTTGAGTTTGCGCGCGGTGAATTATAGTTCAGGTTCTTATACGCCAACGGGCGCGAATGCTTCCCAAACGACGCGCGTAATCTTTCAGGGCAGTCAAACGC
>JAZRWW010000341.1:0-22168 GCA_045599865.1 Thermoguttaceae bacterium | reverse complement strand
AAAGACGTCGTTGCGAAAATCGGTTCTCAAGATTTCGCGCGAATTCGCGTCGGGATCGGGAGACCGTCGTCGACGGATCAAGTGGTCGGTTTCGTCTTAACGACCTTTCGTAAAGACGAGCGCGACGAGATCGACGTCGCGATTCAAAACGCCGCCGTCGCCGCAAGGCTCTGGGCGGAACGCGGATGCGCCGCAGCGATGAATCGTTACAACGTCAACGAAAAGAAACAGTCGGAAAAGAAACCGTCTAAAAAAAATAAGGACGTCGACCCCAAAAACAAAGACGACAAGGCGACTTCAAGCGACAATTAAAACGACAATTAAAACGACAACTAGGGAATTTTGCTTTTTCATTAATCGTAACCCTTTCGACGGCGTTTTTTCGTCGCGGAGTGTTGAAATAAAAAAATACGCCGATTCGTTCAGGCGACGCGAAGTCGAATCAAATCGCAAAGGCTTCCTTGTTCGACGATTCGGAGCAAGCTCGTCCGTTAGGCGAGGACGATTTTTGACGAAACAAAAATCGTTAATAACAGGAGTAGTACATTGACTCAAGAACACGTTTACGAAGGCTTATTCATTCTGAATTCCGACGCCTATGCTCGTAATCCGGAAGAAGTTTCCGGGCAAATTGCGAAAACCATCGAGGCGTTGGGCGGAACCGTTCGCGTCAGTCGTCTTTGGGAAGAGCGCAAGCTCGCCTATGCGATTAAAAATCATCGTCGCGGCGCCTACTGGCTTACCTATTTCCGTATGACGACCGACAAACTTGCCGATCTGAACCGACAATTCCAACTCAATGGAAACGTTATCCGTTTCCTGATCCAAAATCTTGATCCTCGCCTTGAAGACGCGTTGGTCGAACACGCGCTCGCCGGACCGGCGAAACGTGAAGAAGGCGCGGAAGAAGCTCCGGCTCAAGACCTTTACGAAGACGACGAAGACGACGGAGACGAAGAGGACGCCGAGGGCGCCGAAGAATGATTCGTCGAGCGATTCGTTCTTAAAGCACGTCGACTTTTCAGTAATTTTCGTTTCTTTCGTCAAACGCAAGTTTGGCGCGAACGTTTGGTTTTCTTCAAGTTTCCATTTACGACAAGACGTCGGAGGCGCGAGAAATGGCTAGTTTTAACAAAGTCGTATTAGTAGGCAATTTGACGCGCGACCCGGAAATTCGCACGATTCCGAGCGGCTCTATGGTCGCCGAAGTCGGTTTGGCCGTTAATGATCGTCGTAAGGACGCGTCGGGAAATTGGATTGAAGAAGCAAACTTTTTCGACGTCTCGATTTGGAACCGAAGCGCCGAGGTTTTGAGGGATTACGCGCATAAAGGAAGTTCCATTCTTGTCGAAGGTCGCCTGAAGTACGACGCGTGGGAACAAGACGGACAAAAGCGTTCAAAGGTGCGAGTCGTCGCCGAACGTATTGTTTTGCTCGGTTCTCGCGACGGAGGTTCCGGCGGCGGATACCAACAAGGCGGCGGATATCAGCAACAGGGCGGGTATCAACAGCAAGGCGGATATCAAAGCGGAGGATATCAGCAACAAGGCGGGTATCAAAGCGGAGGGTATCAGCAAGGCGGAGGATATCAACGTCAACAGCCGCGTTCAAATTATTCGAACGCGGCGCCCGCCGACGGCGGAGATTTTCAGCAAGACGCCGGCGACGACATTCCCTTTTGAGCGAACGTAAGAAACGCGAATTAAATAGATAAAATACGAGATTAGAAAATATAGGTTTGATAATGCAAGTTAGAAATAAACGCGCTCGCGGCGCCTATCGTACCGGCAAGCGCTTGCCCAAAGGACCCAACGGCGGAATCCAACTCCTTCTTATTCAATCTGTCGATTCCCTTGGCAAGCAAGGCGAAGTCGTCGAAGTTAAGCCCGGTTACGCTAAGAATTACCTGATTCCGCAAGGTCTGGCGACTATCGCGACCGATCATCATCGTCGTATGGTCGAAAAGCACAAGGCGCAACTCCTCGAACTTCAACGCCAACAACTTGCCGCGTTGCACCAAACCGCCGACGTCATTTCCAAGCTCACGATTTCGATCGAAGCGAACGCGAACGCCGACGGACATCTCTACGGCTCCATTGGCGCCGAAGAAATCGTTCACGCGCTCAAGAACGAAGGCGTCTCCATTGCCGTCGACCAAGTTCGTTTGGACGGTCCTCTCAAGGAATTGGCGCAATACTCCGTTCGTATCTACCTCGGGCACGAAATCGAAACGTCCCTCAAAGTTTGGGTCGTTCCACAAGCTCAAGAAGCGTGATGCGAATAGCGCTTCGGGGAACAAGGGGATTTTCCTTTGTTCCTTTTGACGACGCGACTTAGAATTAAAGCGTAAAGGAGTTTTTCCTTTGCGCTTTTTTTTTGCGCGACGGTTTCGGTAAGCGTTCACGGTAAGTCGCCGCGTTTTCCGTGAACGTTTACCATTAATCGTCGTTTTGCGGTTACGTTCACGTTTTTTTACTTGTGAATTCAAAGTCAAGTCGTTATAACGCGCAAGACGAAACGCGTCCTTTTTTCGTCGCCGTGATTTTTTGCTCGTCGTTTAACCTCGTTTGGTAATCGTTCACGCAATACGCCAACCAAGGTTTGCGTTCGAACCGACGGCGCTAGCCGTCGCGCGAAAAGCCGCCCGTCGCGACGGGCGGATCGGCGCCGCCGAAAACGCGTCCGTTATCAAAGCGAAATTATCCGACAAACCCCAAAACTCACGTTTACGGAGAACCGAGTTTATCGGAAGAATTAGTATTTGAAAGTTCTGCGAAAAACATACGAACTTTCAGACGACGCGTCGACTATAAAAAACAAAAAATCGTTTGCGTAACGTCGAGTGAAACGCCGATCCGCGCGCCGCTTGCGCGGCGATTCCTGCGCGACGGTTATTACGAAATTAACGCGTTGCTTTGTATAACTTTCCGTGAACGCTTACGTTAAATTTAAAGGAACGAAATATGGCATTATTCAGATTTAAAAAATTGCGCGAATTGGCGGCGGTCGATTTGTTTCTATCGCTGGCGTTCGTTTGTTTTCTATGCGTTGCCAGCGTCGCTCGCGGCGCGGAAATAACGTTGGCGTCGCAAGGCGCTTCCGATTACGCGATCGTTTTGCCTAGCGAGCCGTCCGCGACGCAACGTAGCGCCGCCTCCGAGCTTCAGACGTACTTCAAGCAAGTTACGGACATCGAGCTTCCGATAATTTCGGAGACGGACGCGACCGTCGATCTAGAAGACGCCCAATATTTCGTCGTTGGACCTAGCGCGCTTTCTAAGAAATTCCTCGGTTCGAACGCAGAGGAGGAGATCGGTTACGACGGAATAATCGTCAAGTCGGTCGGCAAATCGATCGTTTTGAGCGGGGCTCCTTTGCGCGGGTCGATCTATTCGGTCTACGAATTTCTCGAAAAGAAACTAGGCTGTCGCTGGTGGACGTCGACGGAATCGACAATTCCCCATACGCCGACGCTGAAGATCGAAAACGACCTTGACGTCCGTTTTACGCCTCCCTTTGAATATCGCGAGTCGTATTATCGCGACACGATTAAAAATCCGATGTTCGGACTCAAGTTACGTTGCAACGGCAATTTTGAAAGCATTCCGTCGGAATACGGTTCTCATCGCTCCTTTCAGTATTTCGTCCATTCGTCCTACTCGTTGATACCGCCGCAAAAGTATTTTCTCGATCACCCCGACTGGTTCTCGGAAATCGACGGCGTTCGTAAGCTCGGCTATCCTAGCTGGTCCGGATCGCCGACTTGGTTTACCGAATTTAGAAAACAGTTGAAGCCCGAACAAATTCACGATTCGGGCACGCAACTTTGTTTTTCTAACGACGAAATGATCGCGGAAATGATCAAGAACGCGCGCGAAGTCTTGCGTAAGAATCCTAACGCGTCCTTCCTTTCAGTTAGCCAAAACGACTGGCGCGGGTTCTGCACTTGCGAAAAATGCCGCAAAATCGACGAAGAAGAAGGTTCGCACGCCGGTTCGTTGTTGCGCGCCGTCAACAAAGTCGCGGAAGCGTTGGAAGACGAATTTCCGAACGTTTACGTCGAGACTTTGGCGTATCAGTATACGCGCAAGCCGCCCAAGATTACGAAGCCGCGTAAAAACGTCGTCGTTCGTCTTTGTTCGATCGAGTGTTCTTTCGGTCGACCGTTGGATTCGGAAGCGAATAAGACGTTCCGCGACGACATTGTAGGCTGGAGCAAAGTTGCCGACAAACTTTTCGTTTGGGACTATATTACCGACTTTGCCTACTATATTTTGCCGTTCCCGAATTATCGAGTTTTGGATCGGAACATTAATTTCTACAAGGATCATAACGTCGTCGGAATGTTCGAACAGGGCGACTACGAAGCGCAGACGGGCGACTTTGTGCAGTTGCGCAACTGGGTCGTCGCCAAGTTGCTTTGGAACCCGTCTCTCGACGTCAACGCGCTTGTCGATGAGTTTATCGCCGGTTATTACGCGCCGGAACTCGTCGACGTCTATCGAGAATACTTTGAAACGTTGCTTCAAGCGGTCGAATCGAAGGATTTTTATCTGGGCATTTACTTGACGACGACGAACGGCTGGCTTGATCTCGATTCGCTCAACAAAGTTACGCTACTGCAACGCAAGGCGTTGGAAATTGCGCAAAAGCTGGAAAAAGAGTCGCCCGAACGTTGCGCCGGTTTGACGACGAAAGTTCGACGAGAGCAGATTCCGCTTGACGTCGTGTGGCAACAGGAATATCGACGCGCTAAGTTCGAGTGCAAATTGAGGGGAATAGAATTTCTTGGTCCGAAAGACCCGTTGCAAGCGGCGAAGAACCTTGTCGCGAAGTTCGACGAATTCGGCTTGACGCTCCATCGCGAATGGGAGAGCCCGGAAGCGTTCAAACAGTATAAAGAAAGTTTGATCGCTCAATACGAGGATTGGACGGAAGACGAAGTCGAGCCGACTCCCGATTTTTGCAAAGAGACGCCCGAAAATTGCTGGGTTTCCGTGCAAAACTACGATATGAGCAGGAATTTGCCCGGAAAGTATACCTTTGAAGTTAAGGACGAAAACGCGTCAAACGGTCGCGCCGTCAAAATGCCCGGCGATCATTTCGAATGGGCGACTTCGTGGGGCGGTTCTCCGGCTCTGGCTCTTTTGAAGCCGATCGACGGAGAAGGGGACTCGCCCGAATTTCACGTTTACGCTTACTTGCGTTGCGACGCGTCGGTCGACGACGGTCAAGCGGCGACGCTGGGCGTTTACGACGAAGTCGCGAAAAAGTCGGTTTTATATAAGAGTCTCGACGTTTCCGAGATTAAAGGGAGCGAATATAAGCGAATCGACTTGGGCGTCGCGCCCTTTACGCGCGGTCAATACGTTTGGTTTGCGCCTCCGAAACGACCTGGGGAAGTCGACGCCCTTTATATTGATCGAATCGTGATCGTGAGAGAGAAGTAATCGTAATCGTTCACGGAAAGGGGCGTATCAACGCTACGCGGACTGTTTCGGGTTGTGGACGCTTTCAACGTATTAGCTTTTTGCTATTCGCGACGCCCTTTTGGTAATTCAACGAATCCGCGCGTCGTTGATGCGCGGTTTTCCGTGAACGCTCGCCTCTAAAATAGGCGAAAACCAAAATAGAGTTGAAAGCGCTGTCGTAATCAGTCGTTGGCGACGATTTCGCCGACTTTCCAATTTTTCAGGTTCGCCGCGTCCAAAGAAGCCGCGACCTTGTCGGCGACGTTCGGATCGACGACAAGCGCCAGTCCTAGCCCCATATTGAAGACGCGCGCCATTTCGTCGTCTTCGATCGAGCCGAGTTTTTGAAGCCAGCCGAATACGGGCGGAACGTCCCAAGAATTAGGCGCGATTTGGCACTTCAAGCCTTTCGGCAAGACGCGAGACAAGTTTTCGACGAGTCCGCCTCCGGTAATGTGCGCAATACCGCGAATTCCTTCGTTTGCGCCGAATTCTTCCAGCAGTTTCAACGTCGGCTTGACGTACAGTCGGGTCGGCGTCAACAGTTCGTCGGCGACCGTCTTGCCAAGTTCCGGGACGTAGGCGTCGAGACTCAGACCGGCGACGTCAAAAACGACGCGGCGAATTAGAGAATATCCGTTCGAATGACAGCCGCTCGACGCGACGCCGAGTATAACGTCGCCGTTTTTAATCGCTTTGCCGTCGATAATCTTCGAACGTTCCGCGACGCCGACGCAAAAACCGGCAAGGTCGTATTCGCCGGGATTGTACATGCCCGAGAGGATCGCCGTTTCGCCTCCGATAAGCGCG
The DNA here is from genome assembly GCA_045599865.1 of Thermoguttaceae bacterium. Taxonomy (GTDB): domain Bacteria; phylum Planctomycetota; class Planctomycetia; order Pirellulales; family Thermoguttaceae; genus RUG369. The sequence continues at coordinate 15,887 of JAZRWW010000341.1, read as the reverse complement.
CAACCGACGTCTTCGCAACCGCGCGCGATTCCGGCGACGAGCGTTTCCAACAGGTCGGGATCGTCTTTCGGCATTGCGACGTAATCTAAGAAGAAGAGCGGCTCCGCCCCGCAACAAATCGCGTCGTTGACGCTCATTGCGACAAGATCGATCCCGACCGTCGAATGGCGATTCGCTTGGCACGCAATTTTTATTTTCGTGCCGACGCCGTCGGTGCAACTTACCAAGACGGGATCGACGTATTGTCTATCGGCGCCGCTCAACTTCGAAATTCCATTGAGACGGAAAAGACCGGCAAAACCTCCGTCCAGACGCATAACGCGGGGCGAAAACGTTTTGGCGACTAAATTGGGCAAACGAGACATCGATTCCGCGTAAATATCCAAATCTACGCCGGAATCTTTATAAGTGGCTTTTTCCATCGAACGCTCTTTCTTAATTTTCCACGCGCCTACGCGACGCAAATACGAAACGGTCTTCAATTATAAGTCGCATAAAAACAACCGTCAAGGACGCGAGCGTAAAAACGTCGCGAAACGTCGCGCGGAGCGTTCGTTTTCGGGGTTCGTTTTCGGGGTTCGTTTCGGATCATTCGAGCCAGAAGGCTTCCTCAAGCGATTCGGGAATATCGTTTTCGCCAAGATAGATCAACGGACGCATATAATTTTCCCAGCGCGTTCTGACTTCGCTGCCTTCGAGCGTCTTAATCAATTTGTCGGGATCGTCGACTTCGAAGTAGGCGAAAATATCCGTACCCGAAAGCCAAATCGAATAATTTTTATATCCGGCTTCTTTCAAGAGCGCCTTCATTTCAGGCCAAATTTCCGCGTGTCTGCGCAAATATTCTTCGCGCATATTCGGGTCTTTTAAAATCCAACGTTGAGCGACTCTCATAATATAACGGCTCCTGACGTAAAAATAAAGTAAAGCGACAAAGGATCGGTCGTCGTATTGAGGACGATCGATCCTTACGTTTGCGCGTTGCGCGCGTTATTTGCTCGGCGGCGTCAAAATCAGGGTTCCCGACCACGTTTTGACGGGGGCTTTCCAGCTTTCGCCAGCTTTGAGGCTCTTTTCGAAGAGGGAAAGGGGCGAACGCGTCGAGTCCGTATACTTGACGGCGTTTTCCTTGATTAACTTGGCGTCAAATTCCTTGTTTTCTTCGACGACCATATAGGAGGCGGCGTTGGAAATCGGCCAAGTTTCCCCGACAAGAAACTGAATCGAAACGTCCTTTTTCGCGCGAACGACCACGTCGGCGGGGACGCCTCCGTTCGTTTGCGCGTACTTGCGACCGGCAACTTCGGGCGCGACGTCGATCCATTTGTAATCGCGATTGCCGAAGGATTTTTGACCCGCGTCAAGCGTCGCGAGGGGCAGGACTGCTTCGATCGTCAACTCGTCGGATTCGAAACAAACGACGCTCGTTTGACCTTGCGCCCAGTCGTTGCGCTTATAATAGAAGTGTCCGTCTTCGGCGCCGACGAAGGGATCCATAACGCCGTCGCCGTCAAAATCGACGGTCGTAGGACTCGTACTATGCCCTTTAATTGGGCGCGGATCGATTTCGCCCGCCAACGCGAAATAATACAGACCGTTTTCTCTTTTCGTTTGCACGTATAAGTCGGCGTTGCGTCCGTTGGCTAGAAGATCGATTTTGCCGTCTCGATTATAATCGACGAAACAAATCTTGCGTCGTCCGCTTGCGCCCGCGCGTCCGGCGTTCAAACGCAACGGGGCGCCCGAGGCGTCGACGAACGCGCGTTTCGGCGCGGCTAATTTTAGCGCTCCTCGCTCGTCTCGATAGCGTTCGAAGAAGGCTAAATAACCTTCGACGTCGAGCATAACAAGATCGGTTAGTCCGTCTTCGTTCCAATCGATCGCGACGGGCGTCGTTCGCCATTGGGTTAGTAGTTCTTTTCCTTTGGGGAAGCGCCATCCCCACGCGAGTTTGGGCGGTTCGCCGTCCCATTCGACTTCGATCGGGCGCGGTTGCTCAAGGCGCGGCTTGCCCTTTTCGCCGACGTTTTTATACCAGAAGACGTTCCCAAGAATCGAGTTGAGAACAACGTCTTTCAAACCGTCGCCGTCCCAGTCGGCGACCGACAGGGTCGTATATCCCCATTTCGGCTCGCAGGGACCTTGAATCGAACCGTTGGGACCCGCTTTAATTCGAATCAAACTCGAACCGTCGCGTCGCGTTTCGACAAGAGACGCTCCCGGAGGAATCAACTCTTGGGCGTTGGCTAGAAGTCCGTCGTTCCGCTCGCTGGACAACGCGACGGGCGACGCCCATTTCGGAGGGTCGACGCCCGGTCCGCTAAGATTTTCAAAGAAGAAAACGTATCCGGCGCTGTTCCCGCAAATTAGATCCCAATCGCCGTCGTCGTCCCAGTCGACGCCCCAAGGAGTCGAAAGAGCGCCGCATTTCAGCGCGTCGGGGATTTGTTTGAAATAGAAGGGCGGTTCGAAGAGCGGCTTGCCGTCCTTGAAACGACCCGTGTTTTTGAAGAACGCGACGCGACCGTCTTCGTCGCCTAGGAGAACGTCTAATTTGCCGTCTTTGTCCCAGTCGAACGCGACGATCGTCGGCATCGCCAATTCGGCGGCGGCGGGGGAGCCGTCTTCTAGCGCGACGGGCGCGAACGGCTTATAGACGGGCTTGGTTCGCGTTCCGACGTTTTCGGAATACTGGATCGTGTCTCGAAATTCTATTCCGACGATATCTAAATCGCCGTCTCCGTCCCAGTCGGCAAAGTTCGGATTAGGCCAGCCGAACGTTTCCAGATTATTTCCGTCGCAGTCTTTGAGCATTGTCGGCGTTTCGTAGTCGGGCGCGTCGTTCGTTCCCTTGTTGCGCAACAGATAGATATTGCCGCGCAACGGACCGTTTTTCCAGACTCCTTCGGGCGTGTAGGCGTCGTCCCAGCCGTAGTCGGTCCAGTCGTCCGATCCGACGACGATATCCGTAACGCCGTCGCCGTCAAAATCGACAAGGCGCCACATATTTCCGCGAACTTTGTTAAAATGGACGTTTTCGGGGAGCGGCTTGTCGCCCGAAAGCAACGGCTTGGGATTTTCAACGCCCGTGTTGATAAAGTCCGGGTATTCTTTGCCGGGCGTAAGGACGCGTAACTTTCCGTCGACCCAACTCGGCTGAACGTTAATGACGCCTTTGCTTAATCGCTTGGCTTTTTCAAACGTCGGTTTGATCGGGTCGTCGCCGCTGTTTCGGAAATACCAGACGCCGTTGTAGGGCACGTCTTCGCAACTGACGATCAAATCCGTCGCGCCGTCCTCGTCGACGTCGGTCGGAACGATCCAAGACCATAGCCCGACGGCTAGGAACGCGTCGGCGTCTGGATTATTGACTTCGACGCGTTCGAGCCCTTCGGCAACGCAAGCGCCGGGAAGCGCCGACGATAAAAAAAGCGCCGATGAGAAACAGGAAATTAAAACGAACAAAGGGGCAATTTTCATTTTCATAAGCGACCTCGCGTTTTTAACTGGCGATAAAACACGTTGAACGTTATTATACCAAGCAAAGACCGCGCGTTCAACATAAAGAAAGTTTTTTCTTAGATTTTTTGCAACCTTTTACGAAAAATCGGAATGACGTCGAATAAAACGCACGCCTTCGAAACGGGCTAGACTTTACCAGACGATTTTGTTAAAATGCGCCGACGCGTTCTCTTTGGGAACGGACGACGCGTTTGAGATCGTACGTTTGGGTTTGAGTTTTTATGCCGCGCATTTTACGGACGCCGTTTTATTTCGTTTGCGTATTCTTCGCCTTGTCTTTCGGGACGAGTCTGGAGTGTTGCGTTCGCGCGTCTTTTGGCGCCGTTCCGAGCGAATCGAACATAAGCGCGACAAAGGGAGCTTCCTCCGGCGTTTTTCGACCGGGCTTGATTCGCGTCGACGTTTCGATCGCGACTTCGGAACGCGCGAGTTGGGACGGCGCGTTCAGTTTGTCGCGCGGTTCCTTTGAAGACTTAACGCCCCTTGGCGTCGGCGCGACTAGCGCGACCGATTTCTTTTTTGACGGCGCCGAGCGTAATCGCGTTTCGTTGCGCGCGCGTTCCGCGACGACCTTTTGCGGGGTCGAAGCGACGATATTTGCGCCGCGCGACTCTCGATTAGAATTTAATCTTCGCAATCTTACGTCGGGCAAATCCTATTCGAAAAGCGTTTTTGTCGAACGTTTGATCGATTCTTCGACGTTCATTCCCTTCGACGACAAAGGAAACGGCGTGAAAATCGTGCGGGCGCCCGCCGACGAAATTCCGATCCAACTGGAGAAAATAATCGTTGAATCGTCGTCCGAACAAAACGGAGAACGTCGCGCGCGCGTCGCGAAAGCCTCCCTTTTTCGACCGGGCGAGAACGTTCGACTTCTTGCGCTTCCTCGTTCGTCGGCGACAAAGACCAACGATCCAACCGCGTTGAGCGTCGTCGCAAAGTCGTTGGCGTCGGGCGAGACGCTTTTGCAGGAGACGCGCGAAATATCGTCGGAAGAAACGCGTCAAATCGACGCCGCAGTCGAGAATCCGGCGGCGTTGGTCAAGCCGTTTGAATTTACGTTCGCGGCGCCGTCGACGCCGGGAGTCGTTGAAATAACGCTTGAACTTTCCGTCAAGAAAAACGCGTCGCTACGGACGACTTTTGCCGCGCCCGGCGTGAAGAAACCGTCGTCGACGGTAATCGCGCGCCGCGTCGTTCAATTCGTCGTCGCTCCGACGTCTTTAGCGCGCGTCGACTCTAGTCAAAACGACGAGAACGACGAAACGAACAGCGGCGATTTGCGCGCCGAATTACTAGAATCGATCGATCCGACGAATCCCAACTGGCGCAAAGCGTTTATGAAAAAATCGATTCTTCCCTTTTACAAGGGCAAGACGTCTTTTTGGAACGAGAATAAGTCGGGCGGCGTTCAAACTACCTTCGCCGCGCCAAACGAATCTTGGAATCAAGAAAGCGAAGAAAAGAACGAAGGGGAGGTCTATGCGACGTTTTCCGTCGTTTTCGATACTGAAGAATTGGAGAATCGACGCGTCGCAGGTCAAGCGCCCGAAGGAAACAATAAGAAATTGTTCAGTTTGGCGCCGAGCAAAATTGGAATCTTTGGGAATCCCAAAGACGCTCAAAACGCCGATTCCTTACTTACGTTATATCGCGATTGGGAACAAAAGCGTTTTCAACGCATGCTCGATTTTTCGGAAACGCAAAATTGGGGACTGATCGGCGCCTTGTGGGAAAAGCCTATGAGTAGCGGCGCGTCTCGTCCTTTCGACGCTGCGGAACGCGCGCAATATTCGTCGGGCGCTTCGAATTATTTGCGATTGGAACCGAATAAAGTCGTCGGCGCGCGCTTAACGTCGGGCGTCGAAGGGAACGGCGTCAACGCGTTGACGAGCGGCGTCTCTTGGGAAGCGTATCCCGTTCCAATTCGTGAGATTGGCAAACCGCACCTGTTGGAAATAGAATATCCGGCGAATTTTCCGCAACAGATGGGCGTTAGCATTCTTGAGCCGTCGGTTTGGGGCGGACTTTTTCCCACGAGTCAGGATTACGGTTTAGTCGTTCAAGAGGAAACCTTTGAAAATCGTTCTTCCAACGAATCGGGGCGTTTTCGGGTCGTTTTTTGGCCTCGCACTCAGGCTCCGATTATACTGCTTTCGAACTGTTCTTCTAAAACGGCGGCGGCTTACGGGCAAATACGCGTCTATTGCGTCGCCGATTCCGAAAGCGCCGATTCCGGGTTAAGTCGCGGTCGTTCCGTCGGATTGACGTTGACGCGTTCCGCGCTTTGCAAGCAGTTTTCCGTTCCTCTTGCGCGTTCCGTTTTTGGGGCTAACGGGTCGGAAGATTGGAATTCGTTCAACGAGGCGATTTCACGCGAGTTGTATTATTTGTCCGTTGCGAATTACGATTCCGCGATGGTTGCCGTGTTGTCCGAAGGCGCGTCGATTTATCCTAGTCGCTTTGTCGGCTCGTCTCCTCGTTACGACGGCGGCGTTTTTTTATCTTCGGGCGGCGATCCCGTTAAAAAAGACGTCTTGACGCTTGCCATTTCGAAATTTGAAGAAAAGAACAAGCGGTTTATTCCTCTGATCGATTTGGATTCGACGGTTCCTATTCTTGAGGAACGTCTCCGTCAAATACGCGCGAAAACGGTTGCGTCCGACGCCGACGCCTCGCTTGAGGGAATAGAATGGATAGGAGCCGACGGCGTCAGACTGATTAATACGCGGCAAAACGAAGACGGCGCCGGACCCTACTACAATATTTTACATCCTCAAGTCGAAGAAGTCGCGTTGGGAATTATCGACGAGATTGTCGCGCGTTGCCGTTCTTACGCGTGCTTCAGCGGACTCGCGCTCGACGTCGGAGCCCAAGGCTGGCTAGCCTTGCCCGACGACCCGTTCGTCGGTATGGACGACGCGACGATCGCGCGTTTTGTTCGCGAGACGAATTTACAAGCGGTTTTGTCGACGCGGGGCGATTTGCGCGTGCAGGACTTGCTGTTGGTCAAAGGGGACGAACGCTATCGTTTTCGCGCTAAGTTTATCTCCGACAACTGCTTGCAAGAATGGCTGAACTGGCGTTGCGACGCGCTTTACCGTTTCTACAAGAAGGTTCGCGCGAGAATCGCCGAAGCTCGGCCCGACGTCAGACTGTATTTAGTCGCGACGCGCGCGCTCGACGGTCCGAATTCTCGCGCCGTTCTCTATCCTGCGTTGACGGAACGTTCGCGACTTGCCGACGCGCTCAAGTTGGTTGGATTCGATTTAGAGCGTTACAATCCGTATGTTCAAAAGAAACGTCAAAGCGTGTCGCAGGTCGATTATTCGACAAACAATTCTTCAAACGTCGAATACGATCCCTATATCACGCTGTTGCGTCCTGAAATCGTGGCGTCGACGTCGACGCTTGCGGAACGCGTCCTAACCGACGAATTTGCGACGATCGGCGCCAGCAAATTGTTCTGCGGCTCTCAAATTTACCCCGGCGCGTGTTTTTTTCATCGACCGACGACGCGAACGCTTTACGAATTTTCGCAGATCAGTCCTTTTAAGCCGACGATCGCGGAATTGACGACGCGCGCCTTGCCGGCTGGCTATGAGAATCGACGTCGTTTCGCGCGCGCTTTGGCGACTGAAGACGCGCTTTGTTTTTACGACGGGGGCGATCTTGCGCCGATGGGGCAAGAAGACGCCTTATACGATTGGATCGGCGCTTTTAAACGCTTGCCCGCCGCGACGTTCAAGACTTGGGAGCCGAGCCAAGACGCCGCGCGTAACGCGAATAACGACGCCGATGAAAAAGAAGCGACGGAACGCGAGAACGTCAAATCGTTGCAACCGCTCGTCGTGCGATATTATCGCAACGAAACGGAAACGTGGGTCTATTTTGTGAACGTCGCGCCCTTTCATCTTGGCGTAAAGACCAGATTGAAGACGGAGCGAGGCGGTAATTATAAAGTTTATCCGCAGTTGCGAGGCGAGGCGCCCGTCGTGACTAGCGATTCGTTCAACTGGACTTTCACCGCCGCGCCATACGACTTAATCGTATTGAAAATAGCGGATCCGCAAGCCGCCGTCGAATCGGTCGACGTCTCGCGTCCGAGCGAGACTTGCGGCAAAGGCGGTCGACTGGAAGAGGCGGTTCAAAATTTCGTCGATCGCGTATTAGTCGCGCGCTCCGGGGTCGAACACTACGTTCGAAACGGAGATTTTGAGGAATCGAACGCGTCCTTAGACGTCGAATCGCAAGGGAACGAATTTGACGACGGCGTAGGCTCCGACGTCGCGGGCGAAAAGAGTCTCGAAAAGACAAATTTATTAGGGCTTGAAATGCCCAAGATGAATCTTTTTAAAAAGGCTCCTCGATCAAACGACGAACCGCGCGAGAATTTCGCGGTCGATAAAACGCATATTCCGGGCTGGCGCGCTTTTGGTCCGAACGACGTTGAAGCGGAACTTGATTTTAACGCGACTCAAGGCGCTTGTTTGCGCGTTTCGTCTCAAGGCAGCGTCGGCGGGGTGGTGTGCCAGCCCTTTGAAACGCCGACTACGGGCAGATTGTGCGTTCAAATACAGTTCGGCGTTCCTCGCGACGTTTCCGCGCTTCCCTTGAACGTCTGCTTGACGGGCAGATTAAACGGCGCCGCGTATAATCGACGCGTCGCGGTCGGGCAAACGATCATTGAGCGCGCGAGGAAACTTCAGGCGAACTCAAGCGACGAGTTGATTTGGGTTCAAGACGTCGCGCTGTTTAATCGATTGCCGCTCGAGGGACTTGAAGACTTGTCGCTCCGTTTTGAAATTTGCGGCAAGGGAACCGTTTGGATCGACAATATCAAATTGTACAAACTTGCGTTTGCCAACGAGGAACAGAACGAGTTGATGCGTTCGATCAACACGGCGGAATATCGCGTTTCACAAGACCGTGTGAACGACGTGCTTTTTATGTTGGACGGGTATTGGGCGAAACTACTTAAAGAACAAATTCCCGACGATTCGCCTCTGTTGGCGGCGTTGCCCGATAAACCGACGAAAAACGAATCGGAACCTAAAAACGAAGACGCAAAAGAACAAGAAGAAAAAGGATTTATTACGAGAACGCTCGATAAGATGAAATTCTGGAAATAGAAGAGAACGAAATCCGTCGTCGTTCGAAAACCGCCCGTTCGAAAACCGCCCGTTGGAAAGAACCGGCGGTTTCTTACGCGACGCGCGGGACGTTGTAAAAACGCTAGCCCAACATTACGTTCATCTGTTGAGAAAGCTGACTTTCGATCATTCCTTTGAAGACCATGGCGCCGATCGGAAGATTCATATCCAGAACGACTTCTGATTCCGTAATTTTTAACGATCCGTCAATGCGGTAGTTAAAAACGGTCATCGCGAAATCAAGGGAGTCCGACCCGTTCCAAACTTCCTTCGTTACCGTCGCAATACTTGCTTTGTTGATCTTTTCAGAAGAAATTCGCTCGCGAATTCTGCGCGTCGCTTCTTCTTTTCCAAGAGAATGAGCAAAAACCTTGTTTAATCTGGACATATGTTCAATCCGTTGCGTTGTCGATGATTATAAAACCCTCCCTTTACGGTAAAGGGCGGGAAGAAGACGACGCGTTTTCCACTCAAAATCGCGTCGTCGTCGATTCTAAATCGCCGGTTCTAATTCACGAAATTCACGATCATAAAACGACGATCATGAAATAATTACGCGAAATAATTACGCGACGATTACAATTTCGCTTTAATCGATTCGATCAGCTCGAGCGCTTGACCAATTTCCGCCTTTTGGCGTTCAGGTTCTTCGGGAATTTCGCGTTCGATCGTGAGAGGACCCGTATAACCGATCTCTTTCAGCGTCTTCAGGAACAATTCCGCGTCGACTTGACCTTTTCCGAACGGCACTTCGCAACCCCAATCGACGCCCGGCTTGCCCGTCGTGGCAACAGCGTCTTTGCAGTGGCAAGAACGAACGTATTTTCCAACCTTTTTGAGCGATTCGATCGGATTGCCCATTCCGTACAGGATGAGGTTGGCCGGATCAAAATTGATGAAGATGTTGTCGCGATCGACGTCTTTCAGGAACGCAAGAAGTTTTTCGGCTTCTTCTTGACCCGTTTCGAGGTGCAAACGTTGTCCGTTTTTCTTGAGATAGTCGCAATAGTCTTGGATCGCGGCGACCAAGCCTTTGTAGGAATCCGAATTGACGTCGTGAGGAACGAAACCGATATGCGAACCAATGGCGTCGACGCCCAACAATTTGGCGAAATCGGCGATTTCGCGCGATTCTTCCAAACGAGCCGCGCGCGTCGCTTCAGGAACAATGCCGACCGTTTCCGCTGTTCGCGCGATCGTTTCGTAAGTTTCGCCTTCAAAGCCGAGGAAGACGACCGTAATAGTAATGCCGTAATCCTTCATTTTTTGCAAAAACGCTTTTGCGTTTTCGGGCGTTCGCGAGGCTTTGGCGGGCGTGTGCAACTGAACCGTTTTAATTCCGAGGTCGCGAACGACTTCTAATTTCACGCCAAGACCGGCGTCAATACTGGCAAAAACGCCAACGGGCATATTTTCCATTATTCTTCCCCTTGCGTTAAAAAAAAACGCGTTAAAAATAAAACACCGGCGACCGTCGAACGCGACTTGCGATAAGACGTAAACGTCGCACAAATAATAACGAAAGGTCTTCCAAGGATAAGGCGTCGCGCCCTTGAAACCTCAAACGTTTATCTTAGTATACATAAACGCGACCTTTTTTCAATAGAAATCTTGTCGAGAGCGAATTTTCGTCAAAAACTTGTAATTCGCGCTCGACAATTTTGGACAAAAGACTTCTTATTTTTTGCCTAACGTCGCCAAACTAACGTCGATGCGACCAAGCGGCGCGCTGACTTGCACGCCTTGGACGTAAGGTCGGATCGTTTCGAGCGATTCGCGAGCAATTTGAACGCCCGTTGCGATTTGGTCTTCTTTAGAACGCGTCGCCGCCTCTTCCATTCTTGCCATAATTTCGTCGGGTACGACGACGCCCGGCACTTCTTTGCGCATAAACAACGCGTTGCGATAGCTAATAAATGGCCACACGCCCGCGACGACGGGGATGGGTATTCCGCCAAATTCTTCAATAAACGAAATTAACACGTTGGGATCGAAGACGGGCTGCGTGACCGCAAATTGAGCGCCCGACTCGATTTTACGACGCAAACGCTCGAGTTCGCGCGCGCGGTCGATCGCCGAAGGATCGAACCCGCAACCAATGAACGCGTTCGTTGGAGCGTCGAGCGCCTGACCGCCGACGTCGACGCCGCGATTGAGGCGTCGTTGCATTTTGCACAGTCCGATCGAGTCGCAGTCGAAGACGCCCGTTGCGTTCGGATAGGAGCCGAGCTTCGGAGGGTCGCCCGTGATAAATAGAATATTGCGCAAGTTTAACGCGGCGCAAGCGATCAAATCGGCTTGAAGCGCGATCAAATTTCTGTCGCGCGCGCATACGTGAAGAACCGGCTCGATTCCGATTTCGCGATAGATTCTATCGGCGGCGACGATCGAGGCGATACGCGCGGAGGCGCGAGGTCCGTCGGGTAAGTTTACCGCGTCGACGCCTTTTTCGTGGAGAACGCGCGCTTTTTCGACGAATTTTGTCAAGTCGTAACCGCAAGGGGGAATCGTTTCCACCGTCTGAACCCATTCGCCGTTCGTAAGTTTTGCCGCCAATTTGCTACGCGAGCCGACCGGCGACTCTTCGCGCTCGACGACGTTCGGCTTCGAATCGAGCAACACGATTTCTCGATCTCGTCCCTTCGAAGTCGGCTTAACCATTTTGACGACTTCGGCAATTTCGTCGGGCGTCGTTCCGCAACAACCTCCGACCGCCGCCGCGCCAAGGTCGACGTACCGCATCGCGTAAGTCGCGAGATATTCCGGGGAATTATAGTAGAGTCGACGTCCTTCGAAGGACTGAGGCGCGCCCGCCGTCGGCTGAACGATCAACGGCCGATCTAACGTTTTGATCGTCTCTTGCACGGCGTTCAACGTCTCGAGCGGATCGAGTCCGCAGTTGAAGCCCCACGCGATCGGTTGCGACTTCGCGTCGGCAAAGGGTTCGAAGAGCGCGTGGAAAAATTTGGCGCGCGTTTCCAGCGAATTAGGCGCTTGAAACAGACTTGGCTGAACGCCGTAGGAAACGACAAACGGAAAATCGGTCTTTTGTTCGCGCATCGCGTCGACCATAATTTCCGCCGTTTCGCGCGTCGGTTGGGTTTCGAAGAGGATAAAATCGACGTTCGCTTCGACAAGCGCTGCGACTTGAGCCGCAAACGCTTCGACAATTTCGCGTCGCGCGCGCCGATTTAGGATTTCGTCGGAAGGAAAACCGACGGAACCGGCGACGAAAACTTGACGTCCGTCTTCAGCTTGCGACGCGATTTCGCGCGCGATTTCCACGCCCGCGCGATTGATCGACGCTACCGACGCCTCCGCCCCGTAACGTTCCAACGCGAAACGATTGGCGCCGTAGGTGTTCGTCGTGAGAACGTCGACGCCCGCGTTAAAATAGGAAAGCGTAATGTCGGAAATTAACTTGCGATTACGCAAATTGAGTTCGTCGTAACATTGATTGGTGAAAACGCGACGACGATATATTTCCGTACCGAGGGCGCCGTCGAAGACGAGAACCGATCGTTCCAACGCCTCTTTAAACGTTTGGCTCATATTTGACCGTCCATATAATTGACTTGTTTTGCGATTTCCGCGCAAACGGAAACCAAACAAACGTTAGTTTTTTTCCTTTTTAACGCTCGCCGTTATTGCAACTCTAACGCGCGTTCGTAAAATAATAAACACAAGAAGGAGTCCGCGCGAAAAACGACGCTTAACGCGTTTGTTCTTCGTCGACTTGCAACCCCGCGAAGCAAACGAACAAAGGGAACGTTATGTGGAACGTTTTTTATCCGCACTTTCTGATCGACCGCGTTACCGACTTGACGCCTGAACGACTGCGCGACCTAGGAGTCGACAATCTCTTGCTTGACGTCGATTGTACTCTAAAACGGTATAGAAATCAAGAACCCGAGCCGGAAATAAAAGTTTGGCTTGAGGAAATCGTAAGGGAGGGATTTAACGTTTGTCTCATTTCTAACGGCGTCGGCAAGAGAATTGGACGGTTTGCTGAAAAAGTCAAGCTGCCCTTTATCGCGAAGGCGTGCAAGCCTTTCCCGAACGGTTGTCGTCGCGCTTTTGCGTCGTTTGGATACGCGCCCGAGCGCACGATTATCGTCGGAGATCAAATTTTTGCGGACGTTATGGCGGGACGTTTGGCGGGAATTCGAACTTTTTTGACGATTCCGCTTAGTCCTGAAGAGGAAAAATGGTTCACGCGAATTAAACGACCTTTTGAGAAAATCGTATTGCGTTCCTTTCGCAAACGTTTTCCCGGCGGATATTGGTTTAAAAACGCTTGTCGTTAGTCGACTTTGATTTTTCGTTCCCTTTCTTTTGCGCAAATAGTAGGCGTTTTTATGGAATCGACAGAAAATTTGTTCAACGTCGTCTTGGCGACGTATAACGCGACGCCGTTGGATTTTCAACGCAACGAGGCGCTTTGTCGCGAAATAATAGAGAAGACGCGAGACTTGAATCCCGACGCGACGACTATTTATAATTTTCCCGCCTTCACGACGACCGGCGCGGAATGTTACGACGCGTTCTTACGTCCGAGCGTGTTGAAGCGCGCGTACAAATCGTTGGCAAACGTCGCGCGACTTTTGCCCGAAAATTCGATCGCGACTTTTGGCTTGCCTCTTGCTTACGACTACGAGCTTTATTACGCGACGGCTTTTTTGGCGGGCGGCGTCGTTCGCGGATTTCATATGGCAACCTCCGACTTTTTACGGGGCAAGGAGACGTTTCGACAATTCCGACCTTGGAAAGAAAGCGAGGTTGCAAAATTTGAAATCGACGGTCGCGTCTATCCCGTCGGCGATCTGGCTTTTTGCGAAGACGACGTTCTTTACGAACTTTGTTCGATCAACACGCTCGCGAGGCGCGCGGAAGTTTCGTTAGAACCTTTTTATAACGACCGGTCTTTAGACGCTCGAATTCTATATGGAAAAAATACGTTCGAGAGAACGATCGCTTCGTTCGATTTCTGTTGGGGCGATCCGCCTAAAATTGTTCAATCAGGTCGTCTGACCGACGAATCGAGCGGCGACGGCAAGGCGAATATTCTTCTCGTTTCCGACTCCTTGCCTTTTGCCGTCGGTCGTCAAAGGAAAATTCGCCGGATTTTAAGTCGTTTTCACGGGTCGGAATGCTTAACCGTTTATACCGCTTTTTCGGGCTTGTGTTCGGGAACGGCGATTTACGACGGAGGCTCCTGCGTCGCTTGCGATCAAAAAGTTCGCCAGTTAAAGCGTTTCCAATTCCAAGACGCGTCGTTCCACGTGGAAACGCTTCGTATGAACAACCTCGAGCATAAGGGAGGAAAGTTTTCGTTTGTTGGGAAAAAATCGTCCGACGCGATCGCGGAAACTTGGGAAAAGGGCGCCGATCGACCCTACGAGGAATTTGCGCGCGCGACTTCGCTGGCGATTTTCGACTATATGCGTAAGAGCCGTTCGAAGGGATTCGCGCTTTCGTTGAGCGGAGGCGCCGATTCCGCGACGATCGCCGCGCTGATTCGACTCGGCGTCGCGTTCGCGTGTCGCCAAGGCTCGCCTTGCGCTTTTTTGCGCTGGTTGGCGCAAACCGACAAAGACGAAGACGTTTTACGCGCGACGCCTAGCGCGAGAGAGGCGTTGGAGTCGGCGCGTCGATTTGAGGCGTCGGCGACGAACGAGCCCGGCGCGTTAGACGCCTTGGAGCGTCAAATTGTCGGCGCGTTGTTGACGACCGTCTATCAAGCGACGCGCAACAGCGGCGCGATTACGCGCAACGCGGCCAAAGACGTCGCGGAAGCGTGCGGCGCGACTCATTACGAATTTGACGTCGACGAAGCCGTTGAATTTTATAAAAAAACGGTCGCCGACGCTACGGGCGTTCCTTGGAGTTGGGAGAAAGACGACCTCGCGCTCCAGAATATTCAGGCGCGAACGCGCGCGCCAAGCGTTTGGCTTCTGGCGAATCGAGACGGTCGACTCCTTCTTTCGACGGGCAATCGTTCCGAAGTCGCTTGCGGTTACGCGACGATGGACGGCGATACCGCAGGCGGACTCTCGCCGATCGCCGGAATCGACAAAGCGTTTATTAGGCGCTGGCTGGTTTGGCTGGAAAAAGAAGGCGCTTCGTTCGGCGGTCGCGAGTCGTCAAAGTTGACGATTCCGGCCCTGAAATCGATCAACGAGCAACAGCCGACGGCGGAATTGCGCCCTCAAGAAGCGAAACAGACCGACGAAGCCGATTTGATGCCTTACGTCGTTCTGAATCTTTTCGAACGCGCGTTGATTCGCGACCGGCTTGAATTAAAAGACGCGTTGAAACGCGTCGCCAAGAAAGCGAAGGCGTTGGGAATCGACGTCGACGACGAATTATTGCGAAATTGGGGACTTAAGTTTTGTCGACTTTGGAACGCGAGCCAATGGAAGCGTCAACGTTACGCACCGAGTTTTTCGCTCGACGACTACGACCTTTCGCCTTGTTCGTGGGCGCGTTTTCCGATCTTGTCCGCAGGGTTCCAATTTGAAATCGACGACTTGAAGTAGCCGTTTTACGCTTTTACGACTTTTGAGGCGCGTTCCCTGATCTGAATATTCCGTGAACGTAATCGTTCACGCAATACGCCGACCAAGGTTTGCGTGCGAACCGCCGGCGCTAGCCGTCGCGCGATAAGCCGCCCGTCGCGACGGGCGGATCGGCGCCGCCGAAAACGCGTCCGTTATCAAAGCGAAATTATCCGACAAACCCCAAAACTCCCGTTTACGGAGAACCGAGTTTATCGGAAGAATTAGCGTTTGAAGGCTCTGCGAAAAACATACGAACTTTTAAACGACGCGTCGACTGTAAAAAACAAAAAATCGTTTGCGCAACGTCAAGCGAAGCGCCGATCTGCGGCGGTTCTTACGCGTCGTTTTTCTGTGAACGCTTACCTTGTCTTTAGATAAGCGGACGGCGCCGCCGAAAACGGGACCGTAATAAAAGCGAAATTATCCGCCAAACCTCAAAGCGCCCGTTTACCGCGATCTACGCGCATCGGAAAAATTAACGTTTGAGGGGTCTGCAAAAAAAATACGCGCGTTCAAACGACGCGTCGACTGTGAAACACGTAAAAAATTGGTTTGGCGCTACGTCAAGCGAAGCGCCGTCCGCTCGTCTAAAGACGAGCGGCTTATCGCGCGGCGCTTACGCGCCGATTCGTCCTCGACGCTTTTCTGTGAA
>JAZRWW010000340.1:0-17369 GCA_045599865.1 Thermoguttaceae bacterium | reverse complement strand
CGACGGGCGCGGGCTCCGGCGCGGGTTGAGGCGCAGGCTCGGCGGGCGCGGGCTCCGGCGCGGGTTGAGGCGCAGGCTCGGCGGGCGCGGGCTCCGGCGTCGATTCAGCGGGCGTCGATTCAGCGGGCGTCGATTCAGCGGGCGTCGATTCAGCGGGCGTCGATTCAGCGGGCGTCGATTCAGCGGGCGTCGATTCAGTCGACGCGCGCGCTTTGATTCGCGCCTGAACCTCGTTCCAATTCTTCACGACCTTGGCGACTTCCGCCTGATACTGCGCTTGAATTTGCTTGAAACGCGCTTCGTCGATTTGACCTTGTTGAAGCATTCCTTGCGCGTTCCTCATATTTGCGTCAAGTCGCTGGCGGTACTGCCAAAGTTGTTGCGCAAACGCTTGGTCTTGCTCCATGGTAGGCGTCGGAGGCGCGGCTTGACCTTCGTCGTCGGTCTTTTCCGCAGAAGACTGTTCCGCAGAAGGCTGTTCCGCAGAAGTCTGATCGCCGTTTGGCGCGGGCGTCGTTTCCGTCGGCGCGGGCTGGACAGGCGCGGGCGTCAACGCTTGGACGCGACCTCGAGCTTCGTTCCACGCTTTGACGACGACGGCGACTTGTTCGTTATATCGCGTGGAAATAACGTTCGCTTGTTCGTTCGTCAACCCGTTTTGTTGAAACGCCGCCTTGGCGTTTGCAAAACTTGCGTCAAGTTCCTTACGAAACTCTTCAAGCCGTTTCATATATTCCTGTTCTTGTTCCAAAGTTCGCTCGGGCGCGGTCTCTCCTTCCGCGACTTGCGCGGGGGCTCCTTGCGCGACGACTTCGTCCGTCTTGTCCAAAACGGCGAGCGCGTCGGCGGAATTCTTCTCTTGCTTCGCCTTCAATTCGGCGGCGGCTTTCTCTTGCGCTTCCTTCAATTCCTTCGCGCGTTGTTCCTCTTGCTCGACGAAATATTCGGGTCGATTCGCCGAAATTTCGCGAATCTGAGCGGGTAAAATCGAAAGGAACGTCTGAGCCGGTCGACGATGGCAGAAAATATTCGCGGTAAACGTATATTTGTACCCGCCGCCACCGACGTTGTTTTGAGGTCCGTTCGATTGAATTTGGTGCGAACGGTCGCCCGCCATACGGCGCTGGAACAACTTGTAGACGTCAAGAGACGTTATCTTCGCGTTAATAATAAAAGTCGCGCGACCGTTGTTGTTCCCAACGTAAGACAAACGCGTGACGATCAAATCGGGCGGACTCGGCAGACGCGTCGCAATGTCGCGCAATTCGTCGAGAACGATCGCGCCTTGGACGTTTTGCCAAGAATAAGCCGACGACAACGTCGAATAAAGCGGACGCTTCGAATTCAACTGTTGAGCGACTTCGTCTCGTTCCTTTTCCAAGGCGACGTTTTCGGCTTCCAAACGCTTCAAATCGGATTTGTTCCAATACCAAAACGCGCCGAATCCGATCGCGACTAACAGAAAATAAACCGCAAAAAGCAAACCGTAGTTAGGCGGCTTAGGCTTTTCGTGCGGATGCAAAAGATCGACGATCGGCTTGTTTTGAGGTCGATCCGCCAACAAGACGCCCAACAAGGAGGCGTAACGTCCAGGATTTTCGGGCTCCTCCGCCTTCAGCTTGACGCCGGGCAACATAAACGGATTGATAAAATCCAAATTGACGCCCGCCTCGTCAAGCGCGCGCGCCAAAAGCGTCGCCGTCGTTTTACAAGGCTCGGGCGCAAATTCTTCTTCGTCTCCAACCTCGGCGATTTCCGAGTCGTAGACGCCCGCCGCGCGAGGCTTCTGCTCGCCCGTAAAGAAAACGGCGTGATTGACTTCGACGTTTTCGGGCAAATCGTCGATTCCGACGACCAACGTGCGCACGACTTCGTCTTTTATGCGATTCGCGCGATATTCCGGCGTGGAATCCGCCTGCAACTTAAAGGATCGAAAGAACAGAAGGCTCTTTTCGGCGCAAAGAACTAGATTGACTTCGTCGCAAAGCTCTTGAATCAACAAAACGGGATCGTCGTATTGAAGTCCGCAAAAGTCGGCGCGCAAAAGCTCGAGCAACGCCGTCTCGCGCAATTCGATCTTCGAAGGCGCGCGATAAGCCCCGGAGAGAATCTCGCGAATGCGTCGCAATTTGTCGCGCGCGATCGAAACCGCCGCGACGCGTCTAACGCCCGTCTTTTTCGCGCCGACCAATCCGAGCGACGCATAGTCGAGCGGCTGCGTTTCGTTAAAAGTCAACGAATCGCGCAACGCCTGATTGAAGACTAATTCGGGCGTCTCCGAATCGGCGGTCTGCGGTATCGTCATATGCATAACGTCGACGTCCCCGCGTTCGACCGTGTAATAGACGACTGCGGAACCGACCTTCTTTTCACGCAATAGGCTTTTGAGCGTCAACGCAAGGGGCGACGTTTTGAAAGACTCCCGTTTCGATTTTTTAACCGTCGAGACGACCACGCCGTCCGTTTCTTTTTCGTCTTCGTCCTCTTCGTCGTCGTAAACGACGGGCGTCTTCGGAACGCTCGATTTTTCCACCGTCTCGACGACTTCCGCGTCGACGTCCCCCGCGTCGACTTCTCCGATTTTATCCGACTCGACGATTCGCGTTTCTTCGTCCTCGTCTTCGTCCCCGTTTTCGCCGTCGGTCAATTCAGACGCGGCTAATTCAGACGCGACTCCGGCGACCGACTCCGGCGCCGATTCGATCAAGGCGGAACCGACGCTTGAAACGATAAGACGATCTTTAAGAACGGTTCCAAGCGCAAAACGCGCCTCGACTCCGTCCCAGTCGATTGCCAATATTCGCGCCATTTCGACGTAATCTCCTTCGAAAGCGCAACGCGAATCGTCAAACGAGATTCGACGTCAAGCGCGTTCGTAAAATCAGTTCGGTTTCTTGTCGAGCCTAGCTCGACGCGCGGTCGTCAAAAAACATTTCCGCTTATCGATAATAATACCAGAAAAAAAACTTGAAGTATACTTTTTTTACGGTAAAATCGAAAAAGTATGAAAAAAGTTACCCGCAAAATCGCAACTTTGGACAAAACAGGCAATTTACGCGCTTGTCGAGTCCGAATTTGAAGCAATTTTGGCGAAAAGACCCGCCTACGCGCGGAGTCAGTATAAAGCGTAAATAAAAAAAAGCAAGCGGACGCGCGACAACCTTTCGTCGACGCCCCTTCAGGAAACGTCAATGCGACAAACCCTTTTTTACTTGCCGACGCATCTTTTCGGACTTCCACTGTTTGGAAACGGCCTGCTCTTTTGGTTGATTCTGCTTCTCGGCGTCTTTTACGTCGTCCGCGCTCTAATCGGCAAAGGCAAAGACGTCAAGCCGAGCGACGCGCCCTTCTACGCGCTGGTTACCGCGCTTGGAATTTTTCTCGTGAAATACGTCGGACCTCGAATCGCCGAGTCGGGCGGATTTCCGATCCGCGGATACGGCGTCTTTTTGACGCTTGCGATTCTTCTTGCCGCCCTGTTGACAATCCGACGCGGTTTAAAAAAGTGGAATTATCCGACCGATACGATTTTAACGATTATTTTTGTCGTCGCTTTTTTCGGGTTGCTTGGCGCGCGGCTTTTCTACGTCGTTCAATATTGGCGCGACGTCGAAGGCGCGACGTTTCGCGAAACGTTGATTAACGTTCTCGACATAACAAGCGGCGGTCTTGTCGTCTACGGGTCTATCCTCGGCGGTTGCGTCGCGATAATCGCGTATCTTGCGTTGAAACGTCTGCCGATCCTTGCGACGCTCGATTTGTTCGCGCCGTCCCTTGCGCTTGGAATTGCGATCGGACGGCTTGGCTGTTTAATGAACGGCTGTTGTTTCGGCGGTCCTTGCGACATGCCTTGGGGTATTGAATTTCCGCCCGGTAGTCCCGCCTACGTTCAACAAACAAACGAAGGCGTAATCTCGCTTTACGGGCTTAAATTGGCGCCGCCCAAGGTCGAAACCGAAGAAGAAACGACTTTCTTTTCTTTGAAAGGCAAACACGCCAGCCTCGCCTCCGAAGTCCCGGCGCCGGTGATCGTCGAATCGGTCGATCCGGGCAGCGCGGCGGAAGA
The DNA here is from genome assembly GCA_045599865.1 of Thermoguttaceae bacterium. GTDB lineage: Bacteria > Planctomycetota > Planctomycetia > Pirellulales > Thermoguttaceae > RUG369. The sequence goes on along the minus strand of JAZRWW010000340.1, from coordinate 13,303 downwards.
AGTCGGAATAAAGCCGGGCGACAGAATTTGCGAAACGGGTCTCGCGCCCAAAGATTGGACTTCAAAAGACTCCAAATCGAACGCGCGGACGAAAATACCCCGATACCGCCCCCAAAACAACGCGCAAGTCTTCTATTTCTTCCTCAATATTTGGAACAACGATCCGAATTCGGACGTCTTGCTCGTCCTCCAAGAACCCCCAAAAGGCGAATCGCGCCAAGAAATGAAAACCGTCGTCTTCCACCCGACGCCGACGCGCGCCAAGCCGGTTCATCCGACGCAAATCTACAGTTCGCTTTCCTCGCTGCTTGTATGCGGTTTGTTGTTGTTGATCGCGCGATTTGCCAAAAGAGACGGCGTCGTCGCCGCTGGATTCTTCATTTTCTACCCGATCAATCGTTTTTGTTTAGAAACGATTCGAACCGACGAAGAATCTTTTTTCGGAACGGGCTTGACAATTTCACAATGCGTCAGTTTAGCCTTGTTGACCGTTGGAATTATTTTTCTTGCTTACGTGTTAATCGCGCCCCCTAAGAGACGTTTGGAAGGATATTTCAAGACCGAAGTCAAGCCGAAAGAATCTTCCGACGTCGAAACGTCGACCGAAAAACGTTGATCGAGTCGCGTCTCGATAAGAGTCGACTTGAGCGCGACGTTCGGCGCGTTTACAAAAATTTTGTCAATAATTTCAAAAAAAGTTTGACGTCGATTGCAAAATCAGTCATAATAGGCTAATCATACTATGCTTTTGTTCGTCCCGACGCGCGAGCGTCGTCGACGCCGACGTCGTTAGTTATAATTGATAGGAGATTTTCGATGCTTACGAAAAGTCGTTCTCAAGTGGCCGCGGCCGGCGAACTCCCTAGCCTTCTTGCGCAAGCGATGGAAGAAGGGGGCGGATTGCTCCGTCTGACTCCGAACTGGGTTCCTCGCGTCTTCTGCAAGCCCGGTCGTCGTATTAAGTTGGCTCAAACGGATTGGTACGCGCTCGGACTCGATCGCGGAGGTATCGACGAACGCTGGTTCGCCAGCACGACGGAAGCGGAAAACGCCGGACGAGCCGAAGACGAAGGCTTGAGCTACGTTCGCGTGGCGGGCAAGCGCTTCCTGCTTCGCGACGCCGTGACCGAAGGCAAAGGCGCGGTCGTCGGCGACGCGATTTGGGATCAATACAAACGCTGGCCGGTCTTCTCGAAGTTCTTTGACAACCTCGGACCTCTCCCACACCATATGCACCAAATGGATAAAGACGCGAACTTGACGGGTCAAGACGGCAAGCCGGAAGCGTACTATTATCCGCCGCAACTCAACGCCGCCGAAAATCGCTTCGACTACACCTTTATGGGTCTCGAGCCGGGCACGACGAAGGCGCAAGTTCGCAAGTGCCTTGAAAACTGGAACAAAGGCGACAACGGCATTCTTGACTTGGCGAAAGCCTATCGTCTGAAGCCGGGCACGGGCTGGATGGTTCCGGCGGGCGTCTTGCACGCGCCGGGGTCCGTCTGCACTTACGAGCCTCAATGGGGCTCCGACGTCTTCGGTATGTTCCAATCGTTGACGGATCACGACGCGATCTCTTGGGATTTGCTCGTTAAAAACGTCCCGGACGACAAAAAATTCGACCTTGATTTCATCGTCGAACAGCTTGACTGGGAAAAGAACGTCGACCCGTTCTTCAAGGAACACAACTATCTCGAGCCGATCGTCGACCAAGAAAAATCGGATCCGAACGGCGATTACGTCGACAAATGGATCGTTTACGGTCTTGTCGACGGCAAACAACGCATCTCCGCGAAAGAACTCACCGTTATGCCCGGTTGCAAATGCGTCTTGAAAGACGGCGCCGCCAGCGGCTGGATCACCACGCAAGGACGCGGCACGATGGGCAAGTTGAACATCGAATCCCCCAATATGATATACTACGGCGAAGAGCCCGACGACGAAATCTTCATTACGGCGACCGCCGCTAAGGAAGGCTTTGAAATCGTCAACACCGGCTCCGAACCGCTCGTCGGACTCCGTTACTTCGGACCCGATTCGCACAAGTCGACCCCGATGATCGGCGACTACAAAAAATTCCTCTAATCGTCGTTTGTTCCTAGCGTTACTCTAGGCTAGTAAGTTGAGACGACGCCTTTTCCTCGAAAAAAGAAAAAAAAGGCGCTCGTCCCCTTGCCAAAGAGTTGAGCGGCGCTATAATAAATCGGTCGTTTGGAGGAAACGCGCTTGGCGCGAGGTTCTTCAAATCGAAATACCTGCCTCTATAGCTCAGTTGGTAGAGCAACGGACTCTTAATCCGTGGGTCGTGGGTTCGAGTCCCTCTGGAGGTATTTTTTACGACAGTCAAAGCGTTTTTTCGCATTGACTGTTTTTTTTTGCGCTGTTTTTTTTGCGCTGTTTTTTTTGCGCTGTTTTTGTAAGCTATCACGGAAAACGAGCCCGGTAAGCGGTTGGCGTGGAATAACCCAAAAACGAACGATTTCAGAAAAGAACGCGCCGTATTCGTATTTGAGCAACCCGATTCATTATATACTTCTCGCCTTTGAGTTTTTCCACTCCTGAAAGGCGGAAGTCCCTTTAAATCGGCGTCAGTTGGGCGCCAAAGTCTGGAAAACTTCAAGAGCGGGGAGTATACAACCTCACCCCCGCATTAAATGCGGCGGTTGGCGTAGATTTCCCGAAAAACGACCGATTTCAGATTCAGAAAAGAACTTTCGCGTTTGCTCCGGCGTTTTTTGCTCAAACTCAACCGCCGCATTAAATGCGGCGGCTTACCGCGCGCGTTTTCCATGAACGCTTACCGTTCTTCTATTCGAGTTTGATCAGAAGCGACTTGGGAGTTTCTTCGTCAAGGGATAATTCGTCTACTGTCGACGCGTCGTCTGGAACGTTTTCTTCAAGATCGGCTTCCGAATTTTGTTTGTTTTCTTTTTCCGTTTGTTCTTCTTCCGTTGTTTCGTCGCGAATCGCCTCTTCAATCTTTTGGCGTTCTTCGTCGGATAATTCGCCAAAAAACAACATAAGCGTTTGAACCGAGACGCAAACGTTAGGAAAAGCAGATTCTCTGACGCTAATTTGCGAATCTTGACGCGCCGACGTATCCGGCTTGGGAGACGACGCGTATATTAACGAACTCTTAAAAAAATGCGAGTTTCCGTTTTGCGCGCTTTCTTTTAACGCTTGATCGATCAAGGCGCCCGAAGCGAATACTTTGTCGTTGGGCGCCAATACGCGACAAAACTCGTCGACGCCCGACTGCGGATTGTCGAACGGCTTGCGTAAAAAGACGTCAAGTCCATAACTTTTGACGATCATAAGCAAACGGCGTTCCGTCGTTTGCGTTATTTTTGACGCAATTTGCTCCGCGTCGACTTTTTTTAACTCTAATCCTTGACTCGATTCCGTCGCAATTATATTTGACGTCGCTTTAGCGTTTTCGTCAAACGCTTTAGATTGGTCTGTTTTCAACCAAGTTAAAAATTCGGCGTATCGGTTTTCGTCGAGCGCTTTCTTCAAATTGGCGCTGGGACGAATCGCTAATTGACAAGCGCCAAACGAAGCCAGTTTCTCGGCGACAGGGTTCAGAAGCCTTACATATTCTTTAACGATTAACGTCAAATTTTTCTCCGCTTCCGCGAATTTTTCTCGAAGCGTTTTTCGTAATATTTGTTGATAGTATTCTCTGAACGCGGCGGTTTTTTCTTTTGCTTTGTCGACGATTTCGTCGTTGTTCCCCTGTCGTTTTCCGTAAATAGCGTAACTGACGCAACTGGAAACAAGAAGCGCCAATACGCCCAAACCAAGCGCGACAAACGAAAAAACGCCCTTTACAAGAAACGGAATTAACGGGGCGGCTATAAATATGAACAATCCCGACAGTAGAACGGGGAGAATTTTTACCCAAACGTCTGGAACGTCGGCAATAAGCGACTCGAGTTCAGCAACGTCCGGCTCCGTCGGTTCTTCAGAGGTCGATTCGGCGCGAAAACGACGACGAACGCTTTTTTGAGCGTACGTTTCTAAGTCTTGCAACGCCTCCTTGGACGCCAACGCTTTCAAAAAACGGTCGCGCCATAGACTTGCCTCTAATTTGACGCGTCTTTCTATTTGAGCCGACGCCTTGGAGGCGGCGTTCGCGCAAATGTTGGCGTACGAAGCACGAACGCGCTTAAGCGTCGGCAGAATCTCGTCTACCTCGGCGCTTTGAAGCGAAGGCGTCGCGCTTGGCGTTTTAGAGAAGACGATTCCGTCGATACTTTCGTCGACGTCTTCGCCCGAATAATCGATTTCAATTTCGCGCGTTTGGACAAAGATTTGTCTCAACGTTTGGGAAGGCGCGTCTTCCAACGTTTTATATTTGGCGTTCGACGCTTCCTTGGTTTGAAGGGCGATTTTCTCGAGCGCGTCGCCGACGCAACGCGGCGCCAGCGCTTTGGCAAGTTCTTCGTCGTTGCGAACAAGCATACGCCCGCCTAGTATTTCAAAGCAAAAGTTATCGACGGGGTTTGAACGGAATAAGCCTTGTCCGACCGAGTTCGGTTCATTAACAACGATTTCTTCCGCGATCGCGTCGACGACGATTTCTTTTTCTTCTTCGACGTTCGCGTAATTACCGTCCGAACGCGTTCGACAAGACGCGACGACGACGCGAATCCACGTTTCGTCAAACAACTGCGAAAAATCGTAGGAGAGACGTCGAGGGAAGGAGTCGTCCTGAAATTCTAACGTTTCGTCGGACAAAGCAAAGAGAACGACGCCCGCGAAACGCGTTTTGAGTTTCGCGACGGACTCGATCAGTTTCTTGCGATCAGACGCCGATTTTAACGCGTCAAAATTGACGACTATGAAAAGCGCCGAACCTTGTTTGTCGTCGATTCGACGCAGACGTCTTGTTTCATACGCTCGACCTTTAACGCGTCCGTTGCTTATGTCGTAACGCAAATTGTCGACTTCGTTGTAAAAAGTTTCAAGTCCGTCGTCAAGCGACCACAAACGAGGCGCGAGAAATTCGGACGCGTCCGAATCAAGACTGTTTAGTCTTGCGCGGAGACGTTCTAATATTTCTTGCGCGTCCAGCGCGTTTTTTTCGATAGCGATATTGACCGATAGAAATTCCATAGGATTCGTCCAAAGGGCTTGCGACAGAGGAATGAAAATCGACGAAAAGACCCGTGACTGCGGAACACGACTTCGATTTACGAAACACGGATGACAAATCGAAGCGACGTTTCCGCCCCACGTGTTCTCAGCGCGTTATTTGTCGAGACTCGTCTTGGAAGAGTCCTTCGTTTCGAGGGATTGCGCTTTCTTTGGACCGTAGTCTTTGAACTTTTCTCGCGCGACTTCGGCGAATTCGTCGATTCGACCTTCCAACGAACCCTGAAATTCTCGAGGCTTTTTTTTGTACGCCATTTCAAAATCTCGGTGGTAACAAGGCGAGAAATCGGGCCTCAATCCCTTGAGATAAGTTAAAAAGACTACTTCGTTCGAGGTCAATTTGTCCGAATGGACGGCTGTAGCGTTGGGAAAAGCGACGCCGACGTTTGGAGGCAACTTGGGGTCCGTCTCGTCTCCAAAGTTACCGAAAAGGTAAGAAGTAAATATCGGATCGTAATCAATGACATAATTGTCTCCCTTGACGTAATTGAATAAGGGGGCGCACGAATCGCGGAAATTGTTTGCCTCATCGATAAACTTTCTGTTTTCAGGTTTTTCAGGCGCCAAAAGCGCGTTCAAACGATCGACGACGCTTGTCGCGTTTTTAAGACAATACTTTTCCAATTCCTTTTGGAGCGTCTTTTTTTGTATCGGATCCGTTAAAACGCAGACAGGCACGTCTAAATTTAGTCCTCCTAACGCGGCGCCGTTGAGGTCTATAATCGTTTTTTCCGCCTTGTTGAATTCGCTTGCTTGAACTAACTGCGCCTCAAGTACCTTCACTTTTTCCTTTTTAATTTGTTGGAGTAAATTGCTTTGTTCTTCCAATAGCCTTTTTCTTACGCCGACGTACCTAGACGTCAAAGCGTCAAATTTTTCGACGCCCTTTTGACGTTCAAACGTTCTCAAACAATGAGCGTAAGCGTCTTTAATCGCTTTATTTTGAAAATACTTGCACAATTCGTCTAAATATTCCGCGATCGCGTCGTTTTTCTTTGATTTCGAACTCCACCACGAATAACTGCGCGTCGCGGCTTCTTTGACGTCTTCGTTGATTTCATAACTTGGAATTTTGGCGTTTTCAAGAGACTTTTTAAAAGTCTTTGCTTGATTCGTCGCGTTTTCTAAAAGTGCGATCGCGGAAGCGACGTTCGACTTAAACGTATTTTGAGCGAGTTTCGTCGCGTCTGCGAACCAAGTCTCGATTTTGTTGGAAAGATCGTCCTTATTTTCGTTCCAAGCCCTTTTGTATCCTTCATTGAACGCGTCTTCGCTACTTGCTTCGCTAAAGTCGTCAAGTTGCGCCTTTAGCTTTGTATTGATTTGAGCGATTCTCTCGCGCAAAATGGAGACGAAGGCGTCGAGCGCGGTTTTTCCGGGAAAAGAATCGACGTTAATTTTGTTTTGAGGTTGAAGCGCTTTTTCGTACAAATCCGCTTCTTTTGCTTTACGCAACAAACTACTCCAGTCGCCCTGAGGAAACGTGAATTTGCCGCAGGAGCAACTACTGTAGACGCGCAAGCCTGATGACGCCGAACGGTATTTTTCAGTTGTTTCGTTCGTAAATTCGCCGGGATTTTCGTCGACTTGATTGGGCATGTCAACCACGTGAACGAACGCTTCGCTAATTTTGTTTAACGCCTCGTCGTACTCGATGTTATTCTTACTTCCGTGCAAGAAACGGGAAAACAACAACACGTTGTCAAATTTACTGTCGGGCGTTCCATATAATTCTTTGTCGGGGACGTTGGGATCGTCGACTTTGTAAGGAAGAATTCCTTCTCCTTTTTTTTCAGTAACGCCGCTTTGAATATAGTCAAGTTCGCGAAGTATTCTGTATCCGTTGCGGTAAAAGCGCTCGCGTTCCTCTTCGGAAACTCCTTCGTGAACGACGTTGCCAAAGGAAGGATCAAGAAGCCAAAGTTTAATTTTTATGTCGTCTCCAAATTGTTTTCTAAGGAGATACATCAGTGGAATGAAGATTCCAGCGCCCGTTCCTCCAAAGGAACTTGAAAAAACGTAACACTGGAGTTCGTCGCCGTTCGTTCCGCGCAACACCTCTTCAATTTGATTCGTAATGTTCGTTTTAATGTCGTTCCACTCGGCAATCATTGCCAATCGTCCCAAAGCCGGTTCGCGTCTCGCGCCGTTGTCGTCGGCGCCGGCGGCAAGCAGACCCTTGACATACTTGATCTTTCCCTTGCCGTCTTCGGTCGAACTTGTAAGCCCGCAGCACGCTAATTTAGGAATGTTGTCCGTTCGATTGGGGTACGCGAGAAGTTGTCTTACGCGATCGTATTTTAACTGGATCGTATACGGAACTTGTTTAGTGTTGTCGCGTATTTTATCGCCGCGATCTTTGAGGTTGTCGCTATGCGTGTCGATAAGGATAAATTTAGGCAGTTCGTCTGCTTCCCAATTTTGCGACGCGATGACGTCGGAAATTTTTACGCAGAGATGTTCGCCAGTGCCGCCGCAACCGAAGAGAACGATTTTTTTTGACATTTTTAAGTTCCTATTAACCCTGTGAATACCGATTTATGCCTTTGCGTCGGGTCGGCGACGCGTTTTTCTGTGAATTACAAGCGAATTCGTTCTAACGCCTTGAGTAAAACGCAATTTCATAGTCGCCGATCGCCAGCGGAGACTCTAACGTAGGACGTTTCGATTTTTCAAACGATTTGACGTCTTTAGGCGCGTTTAAAACGACTTGATAACGCGTTTTCTTTTTTTCTCGTAGTATTTCAATAGAGATCGTCGTCGTTTTTTTCGCAGGATCGGGCGTAAATTGAAACGTTCTGTTGAAATATTGGTCGATCGATCGGCTTTTCCAATCGAATTCGCCTTGTTTTCGATAATGAATCGAACCTCTTAACGCGGTTTGCCAACGATAGAGGAGCCATAACGCGATTCCGACGACGGCGGCAAACGTCGTAATAATCAAGAACGCCAACGCGATTCTGCGCTTTAACAGCCAATGTTTGTCCTTGTGAAAATCGGACGGAGTAATTTCCACGTTCCGACTCGTTTGCACGTCGTTGTATTCGCCGTCGTCGCAACTTATCGTCAACGTTATAACCGCTAAACAAGGCGCGTCAAAAGGAACGCTCCAATCGGATTTGTCTTTTAAGACGCCGACTTCGCCGTAAGGTCGATCGTCGACGAACGTCTGATATTTGTAAACGTAAGAACTAGCCCCGGCGGTCGACGACGCGTTTTTGCAACATACTTCAACCTTCTTGCCCTCTTCGACGACATTAATTTGAGTTTCAAAGTTCGGCTCGGGCGGTCGAAATTTTGGGACGACGTCGACTTTGATTTCGAGCGCCGTTTCTTGGCCGTCTCGTCCTAACGCCGACGCTTTGACGACGTATTCGCCTTTCTTTTGGTAAACGTGCGTCGCTTTGACTGTTTGCGGCAATTCGTCAAATTCGACGATTTCCGCTCCGTCGCCGTAATCTAACGTAAGTTTTACTGCGTCGGCGACGGAGAAGGGGAACGTCGTTTCTCTTCCTACGTAGGCTTCGGGTTTGTCGCCAAGCAACTCGATTTTGGCGGGCGGGTATGGGCGAACTTCGAGCGTCTTTGACAAAACGCTTTCGACGCCCGATTTGTTGACGCATACCTGCGTTATCGTTTTGACGCCCGGTTCGTCGAAACGTATTTTCAAGGATTTCGGCGCTTCTTTTTGTTCTTCGGGCGCGGGGGATTCGTCGCTCGAGTCGCTTTCAAGAAATTGCGAGGGATCGATTTGTTCGCCGTCGACTTGAAAAATCGTTTTAACGGAATCTTGCGCTAAGTCGACAATTTCAAAAGTGTCCCCAACTTCCACGCTTTCTGGATTTAAAACGAAGTTAGGTTTAGCGACTGGGTAGGGCTGAACGACGATTTTTTTTGTAAGGGACGCCTCGCCTCCGTCGTTTTTACAAATTTGTTCGACGACGATTTCTTGCTCTTCGACTCCTTGCGGAAGTTCCTCGATGATCCAGCCGACGACGTTCGGATCGTTTGCATCGGACGAGTAACGCGTCGGATCGATTTGTTGTTCGCAAATACGAAAGATCGTTTCGTCCGAATCGATCGAGGCGTCAGCAATCTGGAAAAGTTCGCCGACTTGAACTCGCGAGGGAACGGAAAAGCCAGGCTGCGGCTTGGGATAAGGTTCTACCGTTATTTCTTTTGTCAAAGGTTCCGATGCGCCGGATTCACCCGATACGACTAAGGTTATTTTGGCGGAACCGACGTAATTTTTCGGAAACGTATACGCCTGTTCTTGTTCGTCTCCGATAAACTCGTCGTCGACTTTCCAGCTCCGACTTTTGACTTTTCCTTGCGAGCGGTCGACAAGCGTAAATTGCGCGCCCGCGACGACGCAGGAAGGCGCGGAAAAATCCGCGACGGGCGCCGGGAGTTTGGAAACGACGATTTTTTGCTCGCTTGAGTCGGAATTTCCTTCCGCGTCCGTTATCGTTAAGGTTACGACGTACTCGCCGGGAACGGAAAAACTTTGATAGGAATTCTTGGCGGCGTCGACCTTTTGAACCGTTCCGTTTGAAAATCGCCAACTGCACGTCTCATAGTCGCCCGTGGACTTGTTTTCGAAATAGATTCTTTCGCCGACGACTATTTTACTTGAGTCTTGAGAACGCGTTACAAATTTTGACTTCAACGGCGTCTTAGGAACGACGTTGACCGACGCGGAAGTCGAATATTTTTTCCCGGAAAGCGAGTACTCCACAAGTTCAATTTTTTTCGTTCCGGGCGTTTTAAAAACGTAGTCGTAAATATGATTTTCAACGATTTGCGGCGTCAATTCGCCGGGAATTCGAATTTCCGTTTTAGCGATTTCTCCAACGGAACCAGAAACGAAGGAGATCGTTTTACCGACCTCGATTTCCGTCGCCGAAGGTCTGACGTTGAGGACGGGAATAATCGGAAGTTCCAAGTCTCTTGGTTCCGCCGCCGTAAAAACGCCGTCGAAACCATAGTCTTGCTCGAGCGTTTCCTGCGTTTGGGGCTGAACTTTAGATCCGATATGGATATAGACTTCGTACAAACGCTTTAACGTGTCGTCCAAGTCTTTGGGCGCTTTCGTTTTGTCTTGCGGCGACGCCTCGCCGTCGGAAAACACCGTTAGAGCCGCGACCGTGTTGGGCGCCGAGTTTTTCAAATCCGCTTCCGCGTCCTTCTGAACTTTTGCGACGGCGGAATATAGATACGTTTCCGACCTTCGGACGTAATTAATTTCTTTTTGAACGTATTGCGCGCAACTTTTACGAGCGTCGTCCGAACTTAATTCGAACGTTCCTTTTCTAACGACGGAATCTTTTCCGCTGAAGGTGTAGAGGATAATAGTCGAGCGATTCGGCGCCGCCTCGACGTGATCGATCAATTTCTCTTTGACGACTTCGATTCTTGTCTTTGACGAGGTTCCATATTTGTACGACATACTTGGGCTTACGTCGATCAAATAATAAAGACGTTTAGGCGAATCGTCGACTGTGGAAACTTTCTGAGCGAAGACGTTAGTCAACAACGACATAAACGCCGCAAATAAAATAAATAAAGACGTCTTCTTTCTCATTTTTTCACCTTTTTGAACGTTCGCGTCCTGATTGCGTCTTTGAAGCGATCCTTTTAAGTTCGACTCTTTACTGAAACGCTTCCGTTATCGTCGTAACGAGCGCCGCTATTTCCGGCGTCCAGCGAACGACAAGCCAAAGAGCCGAAAGGAACGTTCCAAAACAGGCGAGCGACGCGGCCGCCTTGATCCGACGAAAAATATAAGCTGAAACGAGGCATATCAGAAAAATAAAACAACATAAGACGAACTTTGGATCGAGCCCCGTCGCTTTTCCGACTTTCTCGCTTGTCGAAACGATCTTTTGGACGCCTTGATCGAGCTTTTCTCGAATTAAAGCGGGATCGATCGCGGCATAGTCAAGTTCCGACGCCAAACTTACAGTAGCTCCGCTTTGTAGCGTTTTTGCGTTGACGCCGCGAATGACTTCGATATGTTCGCCGTATTTTTTCGAGGAAAAGACAAACTGCGAGTCGATCGGCAGACGAGAGTCGCGTTCTAGTTCAAGTTTTGCGGTTCCCGTCTGCATATCGACGTCTTTAACGAGTCCGACGACGACGTTGTCGCAACGAACGCAGGAACCAGCGCGTAACTTTGCGATCGTTTCTAAATCTCCAGACGCGTTTACGCGGAGCTTAGAGAAAGAGAGAAAAGCCATAGCGCCGACGGCGGCAACAAAGCAAAACGCCGCCGCGTATCCAACAACTGGCGTCTTGAACGACGTTCTATTTGTTTTTCGCCGTTTAACGTTTCTTTTGGTTCTTATTATTGGTTCGTCGTATAAATCGAACGACGGAACTTCGAACGTTTCGCTATCGTCGGATTCGTATTCGCCGACGAGCGAATTATCCGCCTTTACCTGGCTTTCTTCCTCCCAAGGAAAGCGCCGCCGACGGTGTTTTTCCGAAGAAGAACTCGTTTGGTCTTCGTCCAAATATGAATAATCGGCGTCTATTTGGGGTTCGGGCGCCCGTTTGTTGTCAAACGACTTGTCAGCGTAAAATTTATCTCTCATTTTGAAACCTGCGTAGATTGTCTAACTCGAATCGATAACGTTACGTTGCGTGCAAGTGAGCGGCGTTAAAATGTTCGTCGAGTCCCAGCAAGAATTTTTTCAACGAACAACGTTGCGCCGAGCGAGGCAATAATAAGAAGAGAGAAACAAGAAACAACGAGCTTGCCGTTGCAAGCTGAATTGCAGAAATAAATAGAAATTTTGTTAAATAACCCGCAAAGCGCCTATTTTGACTGACTGACTGACTGACTGACTGACTGACTGACTGACTGACTGACTGACTGACTGACTGACTGACGCCGGAACGCGATTCAATACCGTCTCTTTTCGCGTTTACTCGAAAAGAGCAAAGCGGAACGCGGCAAATCGGGTTAAATTGGAAATCGGCATTCAAAAACATATCGACGTTACGACCAGGTTAATAACGCGCGACGAGGTTCGAAAAATCCACAATACGCGAACCCCCTTCGTTGTAATTATACGTTTTTAATTCGCTTGTCAAGCCAAAACGATAAAACGTGCAAATTTTAAGTAATTTTTTAAAAATCTAACGAAACGCGATGAAAAAACGTCGTAAAAATGAAAACTAACTTGCGCAAAGGCGTTCGAATTACGAAAACCTCCGTTGGATCGCAAAAAAGACGCGTCGACGAAATTTATTCCTTTTTGTCCAAAGGTTTTCCCATACTCGAAAAGGAAGCGCGTCGTTGAGCGATCGATACTCGATAAAGGAAATGGGAAGCACGCAAGGACTAACTTCCAGTCTTTTACCCAAAAAGCGGCAAATATTGTCAAGACGTATAGAATAACTATAAAGTATTCCGTTCTTTTGCGTCGCGTTTGTTCAACCTTTAGTTTATTATCTTTCTCTATCAGCGCTCTCGTTGCGATATAACTTTCGAGGACTGCGTTGGTTACTTTGTCGACGGCTTGCCTAACTTCACGAGGAAAACGCCCCTGATTGAGGAGGTCTTTCGTTTCACGATCCGCCTTCGAAAGCTCGTTAAAACCGCAATTTCTGGTATTTTTCAGAGAGGAAACGTACCTTTCAACGACAAACAACGCCTCCAAAGCGACTTTATGTTTGGACGAAAGTTCTTCCATTTTTTTCGCCCTACCGTAAACCCGCTTTTTGCGCGACCTCGTCCAGTTCGGCCTTTGCGCGTCTCAAAACGCAGAGAATCTCGGCGTTCGTCAATTCCCGCTCGGGACCTTTCGCGAGACTTGCAAGATATTCGTCCAATCGGCTTTTGTCCGTCGGTTCCACTTTTTCGGAAACGCGCGACTTCCCGCTAAACTTCCACGTTCTTTGATTCGACGTTTTTTCTTTTCTTCTTGGCATTTGATCTTTGTCCTTCGGCGCCGCAGTATTCCCATAATAAGGCGCGACTAACGCCCCCGCCCTGTTATACTTAATTGCGTCGTCGTATGCCAAGTTTTTACGCGCATATTTTGCAATTATTGATAAAAAAGCGGAAGCGCGCTTCTTAACGTTCAAAATTTAACGCCGTCTCGTTCCTTACCAATTCTTTTCCCCGTATTTTTGCACG